>JADLFU010000130.1 GCA_020849655.1 Polyangiaceae bacterium
GACCGCACGCCGCCGCGCGGCCTGCGCCTCGGGCACCGGCGCGTCCGCCGCGCCGTCTCACGGTCGCGCACGCCACCCCCGCGACGTCTCACTTTCAGTGTTGTCAAGGGCCGCCCGATCAGATCCGGTTCGGGACGGCCAAAGTGATCCAGCGTTCGGGGGGATCGGGCAGGCGTGATCCGGGGGGATCTGGGAGATGCGATCCGGGCGGATCAGGATGGCGGGTCGGGGACAGCCAAAGTGATCCGCGGCGTCGACGGTCGTGGGGTTCACGAGGACTCCTTGGTGGACTTCGGGGCTGGGGGGCGCCGTCGGTTGGGGGGTGGATTTCGGAACGAGTCGCCCTCGAACTCGAGGACGTGGGCGTTGTGCAGGAGGCGATCCATGGCGGCGCTCGCGAGGAGCGGATCGCCGAAGAGTGCGGGGATCTCCTCGGCGGCGCGGTTGGTCGTGATGAGCGTCGCTCCGCGCTCGTATCGCTGCCTGATGATCTCGTAGAGGTCCACGGGCTCCTCGCCGACCAGAGGCCGCAAGCCGAGGTCGTCAATGATGAGGAGCGAGGGCGTGGTGAAGCGGAGTAGCCGGCGATCGTAGGAGCCGTCGGCGCGGGCGGCGCGGAGCTGCTTGAGCATGTCGCTGGCCTCGACGTACAGGACGGTGTGACCCGCGCGACAGGCGCGGTGTCCGATCGCCTGGGCGATGTGGGACTTGCCAACGCCAGCGTGTCCGATGAGCAGGGCGTTCTCCTTGCGCGCGACGAAGACGCAGGTCGCGAGGTCGGTGACCTTCGCCTTCGGGATCTTCGGATTGAAGGCGAAGTCGAAGTCCTCGAAGGTCTTCTGGTGCTCGAAGCTCGCGCGCCGAACGCGCTGCTCGAGCTGTGCGGCGTCGCGCCGTTCGACCTCGTCGAGCAGCAGACGGAAGAGGAAGTCGGCGTGAGCGAGGTTGTCTTCGACGGCCTGGCGGGTCCGCAGCTCGAGGGTGTTGAGCACGCCCGAGAGGCGCAGCTTCTTGAGGAGCACGATCATCTCATCGAGCTGACTCACGGCTCGCCTCCTGGATGTGGAGCGCCCAGGACGTGGAGGGGCGCGCGAAACGCGGAGTCACGTCGTTCGCCGGGGAGGGAGGGGGCGCGGCGGCCGGCAGTGGCTGAAAGTCGAGCGCTCGCTGCAGGATGTTGCGGACGCCTTGGTAGGTGTAGTTTGCAAAGAAGCTCGCCCTCGCGCAGGCGGCGCGGGCGCGCGGCACGGGGAACGTCTCGAGGTGGGTGACGATCGCCTGGACGGTGCGAAGCTGCGAGAGCACGTCGTCGGAATCGAAGACCTCTCGAACGTAGCTCCCGACCTGCTCGCCCATGAGTGCCGCACGCTCTTCCCAGTACGAGCGGCTGCGATGCCGCAGGTCTCGGCGATGCTCCGGCAGGTGCGCCTCGACCGTGCTCCGAAGGCCGGGGCCATGCCGATCGTGCGTCGCAACACGCTCGTCGTCGGCCGCGAAGACGGCGACGGTGCTCTTGGTTGCGCGCACCCAGAGCGACTGCCCGATGAGCGTCCACGGAGCCGAAAAGAGGCGCTTGCCGAAGGCGAGGTGGCAGTCGGCATGCAAGCGTGCCTTCTTCCAGACTACGAGCTCGTAGGGCTTCGCGGGCAGCGGTAGCAGCGCCGCCTTCTCGACCTCCGAGAACGCTTGGAGTGGTCGCTGATGCGTCGTGCCGTGCTCGCGCATCCCCGCGATGTCGTGCGTCCATCGCGCGAGCTCCGGACGGAGCTCGTCGACGTCGCTCTCCTGGCGCCCCGCGAAGAAGTTGCCCTTGACATACTTGACGCCCGCCTCGACCTTCCCCTTCTTCGGCGCGTCGAACGGCGGCGTCGGGTCCACTTTGAAGCCGTAGAAGCGCGCCAGCTCTCGGTAGCTGCGGTTGAGCTCCGTCGTCCCGTCGACCGCGAACGCCGCGCGGAGCACCGCCGCCTTCAAGTTGTCCGGGACGACCGTCTCGACCACGCCGCCGAGCTCCGCGAACGCCTCCACGTGCAACGCGAGCCACGTCTCGGTCTTCTGATCGAAGACCACGCGCACGACCATGTGCCGGCTGTAGCCGAGCACCATCACGAAGCACCACGCCTTGCGCAGCGTCTTCGTGGAGGGGTCGTAGAGCTTGCCGACGTATCCGAAGTCGACCTGCGCCACCGAGCCGGGAGCGGTATCCACGGGGACCGCCACATCCCTGGCCTGGACGCCGCGCGCTCTCTTCAGGGCTCGCCAGAGCCGCTTGATCGCCGGGTAGGACCCGCGAAACGCCGCGTCTTCGAGACGGAAGCGATCGTAGATCGCGCGCGGCTTCAGCCCCTTCGCCATGAGGCTCTCCACGCGCTCGCGGAACTCTGCGACCGTGCTCGTCTGCTGCGGCGGCGGCTTCGGCGGGTGGTGCTCCGCCACCGCGGCGCGCAGCTCCGCGAGGGACGGCAGCGCGTCCAGCGGCCCATCCAGTAGCCCCGCTGCCGCGAGCGCGCTTCGGTACACACGCTCCGTGTTGGGGCTCATGACGAGCATCCGCGCGAGCTCGTGCTTCTTGGTCCCCATCCGATGAAGGCGAACCAGCTCCTCGAGTCGGTGCATCTCTACCCGCTTTCTCATTCCGGCCTCCTCGCGTGCGCTGCGACGCGCGCGAGGGTCGGGGCATGGCGACGACACGTCCAGCGGCTCGGCCCACACGGGCAACCCACCACCGAACAAGCCACCCCAGCGCCGCGAGCACCACGGCGAGGATCACTTTGGCCGTCCCCGGACCGATCACTTTGGCCGTCCCCGGGCCGATCACTTTGCCCGTCCCGACCTCGATCACTTTCGCCGTCCCCACCCGGATCACATAGGGCGGCCCGCTACACTCGTGGCGCACCGTCCGCCGCGCAGGTCGCAAACGCAAACCCTACTTCGTCCCCGAGCGCGCCGTCGCCATGCGCTTCCGCGCCCGCTTCCTCGCGCTCGCCCGCCGCGCGCTGCCCCACGTGCCGCTCCCACGGGTGCCCTGGGGCAAGCATTGGGTCGTCCACATCGCGCCCCCGC
>JADLFU010000131.1 GCA_020849655.1 Polyangiaceae bacterium
GCCGGGCGCGCGCGGTGGACACGCGCGTCCACCCGGGGAGGGCCGGAGGGTGGTGTCGTGTGCGGCTCACCACGCGCCCGCCAGCATGGACTTCGGTAGCCCGAGGAGCCGGTCTCGGAGCCCGAAGCGACGACGACGCCCGAAAGCCATGCTGAGCTTGCATGCGCCCGCACGTCTGGACAGGCGCGGCTCGGCGTGGGGGCCGCCCTCGACGGTGTTTCTGCCTTGGCCACCGGTCGAAGGGCCTGCCCAGGCCGGCGCCGCGCGCGTGACGATCGCCGGCCGGGGCGCGCGCAGGGCCCTCACGACCTGCCCGGCGCCCCCCCTACGCGCGGTCCGGGCCACGCGCGAGCGCGGTGGCGAGGCCGAGCACGAGCAGCGCTGTCGCCTGATGCACGCCCGCGAACCTGACGTCGACGTGCGAGACGACGACGAGCGCGCCGAGCGACGCCTGCGCGAGCACGGCGACGACGAGCGCGCGGGAGGCCTTGCGCTGCCAAGCGCCCGCGCGCCGCGCGTCGACCGCCGCGAAGATCGCGACGAGCAGCGTGGTGAGCGCGAGCACGCGGTGCGCGAACTGCGCGGTGAACCCGTCGGAGACGGGGCTCGCGAGCGGCCACGGCACCCACGCGCCGTGCATCGTGGGGAAGGTCGCGCACGCGAGCCCCCCGTGCAGCCCCGCGACGAACGCGCCCCACGTCACGGTCGTGAACACCGCGACGAGCGCGGCCACGGCGCGCGCGGGGGGTCGGCCGCCGCCGCGCGAGACGCCGAGCGCGCCGAGCGCCGCGTCGAGCAACAGCGCGAACAGCGAGAGCGCGAGCACGAGGTGCACGGCGAGCCGCAGGTGGCTGACCCGCGGCACGTCCACCAGCCCGCTCTTGACCATCAGCCAGCCAGCCAACCCCTGCACGAGCACGAGCACCCCCGCGAGCACCCCCGCGCGCCGCGTCTCCGGCGAGAGGCGGCGCCTCCACGCGAACCACGCGAGCGGCGCGAGGATCGCGAGGCCCGTCACGCGCCCGAGCAGCCGGTGTGCCCACTCGACCCAGAAGATGGATTTGTAAGCTTCCAGCGTGATCCCCTGCGTGACGAGCCGGTGCTCGGGCGACGCCTGGTAGCGCGCGAGCTCGGCGGCCCAGGCGGCGTCGGTGAGCGGAGGCAGCACGCCCGTGACCGGGCGCCACTCGACGATGGAGAGACCGGAGCGCGTGAGGCGCGTGATCCCGCCGACCACCACCATCGCCGCGACGAGCGCGGCGCACGCGAGCAGCCACGCGGCGACGGCCCGGTCCGCGCGCGGGGCGGGAGACGACATGGTCCCACGCTGGGGGCAGAGGTCGGACGCGCCCATGACCGACGTCATCGCCGCGAGCTCACTCCGCCGCGAGCTTCGCGAGGAGCGCCTCGGCGCGGCGGAGCTCGGGCGGATCGAGGCCGACGACGGCGTCGCGCACGACGCCCTTCTTGTCGACGAGGTAGACGGTGGGCACCGCGGGGCTCTGCCACGCCTCCGAGACGAGGTTCGCCGGGTCGGCCGTCACGGGGAAGGTGAGCTCGAGCTCGTCGGCGAGCTTCGTCGCGGTGTACGGGCCGTCGGCCGCGACGCCGATCACGCGGGCGCCGATCGCGGAGAACCGCGCGTGCCAGCGGTTCATCAGGGGGGCCTCGACGCGGCAGACCGCGCACCAGCTCGCGAAGAACACGACGACCGTCGCCTTGCCCGCGAGCTCCTCGGGCACGTCGCCCTGCACGACGGAGACGGGGCGCAGCGATGGGGCCTTCTGGCCGAGGACGTCGCGCCTGAGGAGCTCGCTGTCTCCGGGGAACACCTCGAGCTTCGCGGCGGCGCGGCGCTCGACGCCCTCACGCCCGAACGACACCGTGAGCTCGTCGCCCGAGCGGCGGCGGCGCACCTCGCCGGAGACGTCCGTGGCCGCCGAGACGCGCCGCTCTCCGACGCGCAGGAGCACGTCACCCGCGCGCAGGCCCGCTCGCTCGGCGGGCGATCGGCGCGTCACCTTGCGCACGACGACGTGGTCGTCGACCTCGGTCATCGCCACGCCCAGCCACGCCGGCGCGCCCGCCGCGGTGGCCACGGTGCTCGCGAGCGCGAAGGCCGCCGCGGCGAGGGTCGTGCTACGCATCACGCCCTCGATGTTGAAGAAGCGCGCTCTGGTTGTCGAGTCCGCCCTCGCCGCGGCGTGGCTCGCCGCGTGCGCGTCGACGCCGGACGATCTGCAGCACCCCGGCGTGTCCGATCGCCCGCGAGAGGCCGCGTCTCCTCGCGAATCGGTGCCCCCGCCCGCGTCGAGCGCGCCGTGGGAGCACGCGGCCGCGCTGCCTGCGCTCGCCTCGATCGACGATCGCGTGCTGCCGTCGCGCGGGCACAACCCGCCGTTCTGGTCGGGCCACGTGAAGGTCAACGACGCGCTCCTCGCCACGTACCGCGCGCTCGGCCCGGAGAGCGCGGTGCAGGTGGGCGCGATCGCCGTCGAGGCTCACAAGGACTCGGAGGGCAGGCCAGGCCCCACGTACGCGATGGTGAAGCGCGAGGCCGGGTTCGACACCGCGGGCGGCGACTGGGAGTACCTCGTGCTCGACGGCGCGGGGCAGGTCGAGCAGCGCGGCGTGATCCCGCTCTGCGCGCGGTGCCACGCCGACGCGGCCGTCGATCACCTGTTCGGTCCGCGCGTCGCCACCCGCAAGAAGCTCGGCAACGCGGGCGACGGCAAGGTCGACTCCGCCGGCACCGACGACGAGCCCGCCGCCGAGGAGGTCCCGAGCGGCAAGCTGCCCGTCCGCGCGCCCACGAAGAAGCGGCGCAGGTAGCGCGAGGCGCGCGTTCAGCTCAGCCGGGGCGGCGCACGCGCACGACGCCGGGCTCGGCGGGCTCGGTCGTCTCGGCCGGAGCGGCGGGACGCGCGACCTCGCCAGCGGCCACGAGGCGCGCCTCGGACGCGATCCGGCCCACGCGCCTGTCGTGCGGGAGCGCGGGGATCTCCGCGAGGATCTGCAGCTCGTACACGACCGCGATCGACTCGGCGTCGGGGTGGGACGACAGCAGCCTGTCGTAGTAGCCGCCGCCGTAGCCGAGGCGCCACCCGTCGAGATCGACCGCGAGCGCGGGCACGAGGATCAGATCGGGGGTCGCGGCGGGCGCGTCGCTCGCGGGCTCGAGCGCGCCGATCGGCGTCTCGACCAGGCTCGCGTCGTCGTCGACCGCGCGGAAGCACGGCGGCGCCGCGCCGTCGCCGATCCACGGGTACGCGACGCGCTTGCCCCGCGCGCGGGCCTCCGCGACGAGCGCGCGCAGATCGATCTCGCGGCGCCTCAGCATCGGGTGGAACACGGCGACGCAGGCCGCCCGCGCGAACGAGTCGCTCGCGATCACGCGCGCGACGATCGCGGCCGATCTCGCGGCGGCGCCCTCCTCGGTGAGCGTCTTGCGCAGGCCCATCAGGCGCTTGCGGAGCTCCCTTTTCGCGGTGAGGCGCAGCGAGGTCTCGAGGTCGTCCATCTCTCCGTCGCACCCTCGCGCGTCCCGGGCGCGCCGTCGACGCGAGACCGCCGTAGCCTCTCGGCGTGGCCTCCGACGTCTTCGCGCTCGATCCCTCGCTCACCCACCTGAACCACGGCAGCTACGGCGCGTGCCCGCGCGAGGTGCTCGCGCACCAGGCGGCGCTGCGGGCGCGGCTCGAGGCTGCGCCGACGCGCTTCTTCTCGCGCGAGTACGAGCCGCTCCTCGACGAGGCGCGCGCGCGCGTCGCGGCGTTCGTCGGCGCGGATCCGGCGGGCCTCGCCTTCGTGCCGAACGCGACGACGGGCATCGCCTGCGTGCTCGCGAGCGCCTCGCTCGAGGTCGGCGACGAGCTGCTCGTCACGAGCCACGGCTACGGCGCGTGCAAGAACGCCGCGGCGCACGCGGCGGCGCGGGCGGGCGCGGCGCTGGTCGTCGCGGACGTGCCCTTCCCGGTCGCGTCGGCCGACGAGATCGTGCTCGCCGTCACGCGCGCTGTCACCCCGCGGACGCGCCTCGCCTTGATCGATCACGTCACGAGCCCGACGGCGCTGGTGTTCCCGATCGAGCGGCTCGTCCGCGAGCTCCAGGCGCGCGGCGTGGACGTGCTCGTCGACGCGGCGCACGCGGCGGGCCAGGTGCCGCTCGCGCTCGCCGCGCTCGGCGCCGCGTACGCGACGGGCAACCTGCACAAGTGGACGTGCGCGCCGAAGGGCGCTGCTTTTCTGCACGTCCGCGCCGATCGCCGCGACCGCGTGCGGCCGGTCGTCATCAGCCACGGCGCGACCGCGCGGCGCGGCGACCGGAGCCGGTTTCACCTCGAGTTCGACTGGACGGGCACGTTCGACCCCTCCGCGTGGCTCGCCGCGCCGCGCGCGCTCGACGTGATGGCGCGAGAGTTCGGCGGCTGGGACGCCATCCGACGCGACAACCACGCGCTCGCGCAGGAGGGCCGCGCGCTCGTCGCCGACGCGCTCGGCGTCGCGCCGCCCGCGCCCATGGAGCTGCTGGGAGCGATGGCCTCGCTCGAATTGTTCGATCCGGCTCCCCCGGCGCGCGCGTCGGGCGAGGACGCGCTGCAGCGCTGGCTGCTCGAGGAGCACCGGATCGAGATCCCGGTGCTCACGCTGGGTGCGCGCCGGCTCCTGCGGCTCTCGGCCCAGCGGTACAACACGCGCGAGGACTACGAGCGCCTCGCCCGCGCGCTCCGGTCGCGGCCGCGCTGACGCGTCACGGCTCTCGCAGGAGCGCGAGGCCGTCCTGGGTGCCGGCCGCGTCGGCGGCGACGAACAGGAGCTCCGCCGCGCCGTCGCGCACCCGCACCGAGGGCGCGCGCTCGCCGAGGTACGTGCGGAGGTTCGCGCGGCGGGCGACGAGCAGGTGCGCCGCGGCGTCGAGGCGCGCGCCGTCGGGCGTCGCGAAGAGGGCGACGCTGTCGTTCTCGTCGGCGGGCAGCGACGTGCCGTGCTCGATGGCGGGCTCGCCCTCGACGCCGCGCACGGTCACGTAGATGAGCAGCACGTCCCTCGCGAGCAGCGCGGGCGAGGACAGCCGCGACACGGCTCGAGCCCCCCTCACGTCCGCGCGGCGGATGGCGGGCAGCGCGGCGGGCGCGAGCGCGCCGTCGATGATCTTGCCGAACCGGATCTCCTCGCCGCGCCACGCCCACGCGAGCCACGTCTCGCCGCGGAACACCGCCACCGCGGGCGCCTCGACGCCGTCGTCGACGAGCAGCGGCGTCGGCGCCTCGAGCTCGCGGGCCGCCGGGTCGCGCGCGCGCCTGAGGTCGAGGCCGCTCGCGTCCTCGCGGGCCGTGACGACGGCGGAGACCCCCGCGCCGCCCGGCACGACGGCGGGCGCGCGCGCGCCGACCACGAGCGCGTCCGCGTCGAGCGACAGCCGCAGCGGCGAGGTGAAGACGGCGCGACGCACCTCGCGCCCGGCGGCGCCCGTGACCTCGACGAGCACGGCGTCGTCGGGGGTGCCGAGCCAGTCAGGCTCGTCGAGCGCGAGCGGCGCGCGCGCGGGCCGGCACGTCCGCGCGCCCGGGCAGCCGGCCGCCGCGCACGTCGCGGCGAGGCACACGCCGTCGAGCGTGTCGCACGTCGCCCCGGCGGCGCAGTCCGCGTGCGCGGCGCACGGGCGTCGACAGGCGCCCTTGTCGCACCGCTCGCCCGGCGCGCAGCCGGCGTCGGCCTGGCAGCCCCTCGCGCACGCGCCGCCCCTGCAGAGCTCTCCCTCCTCGCAGTCGCGCTCCGTCACGCAGGCGGGCACGACGCACGCGCCGCAGACGCACCTGCCCCCGCGATCGCAGGCGGCGGTCGACGAGCACGGCGGGGGCGGGCCATCCACGCAGAGCCCGAGCGCGCCGGCGCCGTCGCTCGCGGGCACGACACGCGCGCCCTCGGCGCACACCTCCACCGCGCCCGCGTCGAAGAACGGGCCCTTGCCCGGATCGACGCGCGGCGTGAGCGAAGGCTCGCCAGGGAGGCCGCAGGCGCTCGCCGACGCGAGCGCGACCAGCGCGAGGAGCGCGCGCGGGCTCACGGCAGGGCCCCCCGGAGCGACGCGCCGGCGATCCACGCGTCCCCGCGCGCGATCGCCCCCGAGAACGGCCTCGTCGCGTCGCTCGTCGACAGCCGCTGCGACCACAGGTGGTGCCACGCCGCGAAGGCGTCGAGCTTCGCCTCCACGCCCGCCGCGCGCGGGAGCGCGACGCCGCCGCCGAGCGAGAGCGCGGTGCGGGTGGGGTCGATCACGTCCGTCGGCGCGCCAGGGCTGGCGGACGGCTCGAGCGCGGCCCCGACGCGCGCGCTCCACCACGCCCGATCGAGCGACAGGCCGAGCCGCGGCGTCACCGTGTCTCGCAACCTCGGGCGCGACGCGACGCCCGACGGCGTGTACGGCTCGAGGCCCAGCCGCACGTCGATCGCGAGCGAGGCCGCGACGGGCGGCGCGGCGCTCCAGCGCGTGTAGTCGACCGCGGTCGTCAGCGTCCACGCGCCCGCGCGGGCCCGCGACGCGAGGGTGAGCGCCGCGGGATCGTAGGCGACCACGCCGTCCACGCGCACCGTGGTCACGCCGTTCAGCGGGTTGTCATGAAAGCTCACCGTGGCGGTCGTCGGCAGCGCGACCGGGATCGACGTCGCGCCCCGGTAGCGCGCCGCGAGCGCGACGGGTCCCCGCTCCCACGAGGCCCCTACGATGGGAGCGGCGCGGTACGCGAGCTCCACGTCGGCCGCGCCGTCCGCGTGCGGGCCGCGCTCGTCCTGCGGCAGCGAGAGATCGACGCCGCGCCCGCCGCTCGACGCGCTCACCGACGCGCCGAGCGCGAGGCCGACGCCCGACGCGCGGTGCGACACGGCCGCGACCCCGTCGAAGGTTGCGCGCTCGCTGCCCGCGTCCCACCGCAGCCAGACGGGCTCGCTCCGCGGCCGGAACGCGAGCCACGCGGCGCCGCCGTCGGGCAGGTGCATCGACGCGGCGACGCCTAGGTCGACCGGTCCCACGCGGCGCGCGAGCTGCAGATCGAGATCGACGCCGCGGTGATCGAGCAGCCCCGCCGGCGCGCCGCCGAGGGTCATCCGGGTGTGCGCGACGCGGTATCCGAGCTGCGCGCGCAGGCCCGGAGAAGAAGCGCGGGTCGGCCCGGCGACGGCGGCGACGGTGGGATCGGCGTCGGCCACGTCGCTCGCCGCGAGCGCGCCGCTCCTCGCGCCCCGGCCGAACAGCGCGTCGTCTCGGGCGTCGGCCGCGGTCGCCCACGCGAGCGCCGCGAGCAGGACTCGACGCGCGCGCGACGTCATCGCGGCGTCCCCACCGTCAGCGACGTCGCGACGAGCAGGCCGCCCGCCCGCGCGCCGGGGCCGACCGCGCGCGCGACCGTCGTCGCGGCGACGGACGTGACCGACGCGCCCAGCTCGACGCGCGCGCCGAACACCTCCCGCCCCAGGCCCGCGCCGACGCGCCGCTTCGCGCCGTCCGTCAGCCGCGTCGCCACCTGACGCGGGCCCATCATCGACGACTCGAGCCCCAGCCCCAGCCTGAGCGTCGTCGCGCCGACCAGCGCGGTCGCGCCGACGCCGACCGACCACGTGTCGCGGTAGGTAGCGCCCGACGGCGGCGTGCGCGCGTCGACCCCCGGCAGCGTCGCCGCGACGAGCAGCCCCGGCCCCTCGTAGGCCGAGAACGCGTGGTGCCCCACGTCGAGCTCGAGCTCGAGCGCGCGCCGTCGCCACGCCGCCGCCATGACCACCTCGCGCGGATCGAACAGCGCCTGGCGCGCGGTGGTCTGCGCCTCGAGCGGCACGCCCGCGACGTCGGCGCGCGTCGAGACGAGCAGCGGCACGGCGAAGCGCCCGCGCACCACGAGGCCGAGCGAGAGCGCGCGCGTCGGGCGCGCCTGCACGCCGACGATGGGCCGCACGACCGCCGGCGTGCGCGCGTCGATGCGCGGCTCCGGCGCGCCGCTCCGGCCGACGCTCGCGTCCACGGCGCCCGAGACCCCCGCGAGCGCGTCGACCGCGACGCCGACGCCGAGCCACGACGCAGGCCGGACCGAGAGCGCGGGGACGACCGAGAGGCGCTGTGTTCGATTTGTGAAATACGGCTGCGCGCCCGTCGCCTCGTGGGGCAGCAGCACCCGCGCGACGGAGCGCCCCGCGTGGACGCCGAGCCCGACGCGGATCCGACCCCGGAGCGCGCCCTCGAGCGGCACGGTCGCGTCGCCGGCGACGACGACGGCCCACGGATCCTCGATGGGGGCGCGCGCGCCGTCGACGGTGAGCGCGGCGCCGAGCAGCGTGACGCCCGCGCTCGCGCGATCTCGCTCGCCGAGCGCGACGCCGCCGGGGTTCTCGCGCGCGGCGGCGCCGTCGTCTCCGCGCGCGACGCGCGCCTGGGCCTCCGCGATCGACGCGGGACCGTGCCCGACGAGCGCCGCCATGTCGGCGCGCGCGTGGCCCGCGAGCGAGAGGACGACGCCCGCCGCGAGCCGCGCCCTCACGATCGGGCGCGGTGCTCCCTCACCCAGGGTGACAGCCCTCCGCCCGTCGCGCTCGATCCGTCGCGCTGCGCGGTCGTCAGCTCCGCGCGGGCCGCGTGCACCGCCGCCGCCACGGCGAGGCGCGGGCGATCCGCGGGGGGCACCTTCGCGTAGCCGAGCAGCTCGTCGCGGTACCGCTCGATGAACCCCGTATCATAGCGCCCCGCGATGAACTCCGGATGATCGAACAGCTTCTCGTGGAACGCGAGGTTCGTGCGGATGCCGGTGACCACGTACTCGGAGAGCGCGCGGCGCATCCGGGCGACGGCGAGCGCGCGCGTCGGCGCCCACACCGACAGCTTCGAGACGAGCGGATCGTAGAAGCTCGAGATGACGGCGCCCGGGTACGCGCCGCCGTCGTCTCTCACGAACGGCCCCGACGGCACGCGGAGCGCCTTGATGGTGCCCGGGCTCGGCAGGAAGTTGCTCGACGGATCCTCCGCGTACACGCGGCACTCGATCGCCGCGCCGCGCCGCACGACGTCGCGCTGCTCGTACCCGAGCGGCTGCCCCTCGGCGACGCGGATCATCTCGCGCACGAGATCGACGCCGGTGATCCACTCGGTGATCGGGTGCTCGACCTGCAGGCGCGTGTTCATCTCGAGGAAGTAGAAGCTGCCGTCCTCCGCGAGCAGGAACTCGAACGTCCCCGCGCTGAAGTACCCGACGGCCTTCGCGCCCTTGACGGCGACCTCGCCCATCTTCGCGACGAGCTCGGGCGGCGCGACCGGGCACGGCGACTCCTCCACGACCTTCTGGTGGCGGCGCTGGATGGAGCAGTCGCGCTCGAACAGGTGCACCACGTGGCCGTCGCGATCGCCGAGCACCTGCACCTCGACGTGGCGCGGGCGGACGATGGCCTTCTCGAGGTAGACCGTGTCGTCGCCGAACGCGCTCCTCGCCTCGCTGCGCGCCCGCTCCCACGCCGAGGCGAGCTCGCCTTCGGACGCGACGAGGCGCATCCCCTTGCCGCCGCCGCCCGACGCGGCCTTCAGCATCACCGGGTCGCCGATCCCGGCCGCCGCCGCGCGCGCCTCGTCGAGGCTGGCCGCGTTCGCGCCGGGGACGACGGGCACGCCGGCCGCGCTCATCTTCGCGCGGGCCTCCGGCTTCGAGCCCATCTGGCGCATGCACGACGCCGGCGGTCCGATGAACGTTATCCCCGCGCGCTCGCAGGCCTCGGGCAGCGCCGGGTTCTCCGAGAGGAACCCGTAGCCGGGGTGGATCGCGTCGGCGCCGCTCTTCTTCGCCGCGCCGATGATGCGCTCGACGTCGAGGTAGCTCTCCTTCGCGGGGGCCTTGCCGATCAGCACGGCCTCGTCGGCGACGCGGACGTGGAGCGCCGCGCGGTCGACCTCGCTGTACACCGCGACCGCTCGCAGCCCGAGCTCGTGCACGGTGCGCGCGACGCGCACGGCGATCTCCCCACGGTTCGCGATCAGGACCTTGCGGATCATCTCGCCGGCCTCGCTAATACGGGCGGCGCGCGGCGAGAACCGCTACCGTCGCGCGCCATGGAACCCCGTCTCAGCCTCGTGACCCTCGGCGTGCGCGATCTCGCGGCGAGCCGCGCCTTCTACCGGCGCCTCGGGTTCGTCGAGTCCCCGGCGGGCAACGAGCACGTCGCGTTCTTCCAGCTGGGGACCATGGCGCTTTCGCTGTTCGGGCGCGACGCGCTCGCCGAGGACGCGCGGGTCGCGCCGGCAGGCGAGGGGTTCGCCGGCTTCAGCCTCGCGCAGAACCTCCCGTCGAAGGCCGACGTCGACCGCGTGCTCGCCGAGGCGGTCGCGGCCGGCGCGACGGTGCTGCGCCCCGCCGGCGACGCGTTCTGGGGGGGCTACACCTGCTACTTCGCCGACCCGGACGGCTTCGCGTGGGAGCTCGCGTGGAACCCACACTTCGAGCTCGCCCCCGACGGCGCGCTCCGATTGCCCTGACGCCGACGCGCAATCTTTGCGCCTGCGCTCCCGAATCGTGAGAGGCTGGTCGGGATGGCGACGGTCCACCTCACGCCGCACCTGTTCACGCACTTTCCTCACCTCTCGCGCGAGCCCCTGGAGGTCGAGGCGTCCACCGTCCGCGAGGTCACCCTGGCGCTCGAGCGGCAGGCGCCGGGCCTCGGGTTCTACCTGTGCGACGAGCTCGGGAGGCTGCGCACCCACGTCAACATCTTCGTCGACAAGCAGATGGTGCGAGACAGGAGGGGGCTCTCCGATCCCGTCGAGCGCCAGTCTGAAATTCACATTCTTCAAGCATTGAGCGGAGGCTGACGATGACGACACGCATCCTGGTGGGCACACGCAAGGGCACCTTCCTCGTGGAGCGACACGACGGTCGCTGGCGCCCTCGGCTCGCGGGGCACGCTGGCATGGGCGTGAACTACGTCGCCCGCGATCCCTTCACTGGCAAGCTGTGGGCGCTGCTCGGCCACGGGCACTGGGGGGCGAAGCTGTCGGTCTCCGACGACGGCGGCGCCACCTGGGCCGACAACCCGGCGCAGGTGAAGTACCCGGAGGGCGCGCGGTACATCGGGCAGGACATGTACGAGGACGCCACCAGCGACTTCGGCGTCGGCTGGCGCATCGCCACCCGCCCGGCCACCCTCCAGAAGCTCTGGGTGGCGGGCTTCGGGCCGGGCGGCGCGGTGTACATCGGCACCATCCCGGGCGGCCTCTTCCAGAGCCGCGACGGCGGGGCCACGTTCGAGCTCAACCGCCCGCTGTGGAACCACGAGTCCCGCGGCGGCGATCTCTTCGCTGGCGACGGGATCGGCGAGACCAAGTGGTTCGGCACGCCGGCGTCCGAGGGCGGCGAGTTCGCGCCGGGCATCCACTCCATCGCGGTCGATCCGCGCGATCCCGGCCGCCTGCTCCTCGCCGCCTCGACCGCGGGCGTCATCGCCACGGACGACGGCGGGCAGCGCTGGCGCGCCGCCAACCGCGGGATGTTGCTCGACCACACGCCGGAGCCCGACGCCGAGTGGGGGCACGACACCCACTTCATCGAGCAGTGTCAGGCCGAGCCCGACCACGTCTGGCAACAGAACCACGCCGGCGTGTACGCGAGCTCCGACTGCGCGCGCACCTGGCGCAAGGTCAGCAGGCCCGCGGAGGGCGTGCACTTCGGCTTCCCCATCACGGTCGACCCGGCGATGGGCCGGCGCGCGTGGGTGGTCCCCGGGCGCTCCGATCAGCAGCGGATGGCCATCGACGGAGCGCTGTTCGTCGCGCGCACCGACGACGGCGGCGAGAGCTGGACGCACCTGCGCCGCGGGCTCCCGCAGGAGTGCGCCCACGACGTCGTGCTCCGGCACGCGCTGACGAACGGGGGCGGCGTGGTCGCCTTCGGCAGCACCACCGGCAACCTCTACGTCAGTGAAGACCACGGAGAGCGCTGGGAGACGGTCGCCAACAACCTGCCGCCCATCTACTCCGTCAGGCTCGGCTGACCGGGCGCGGCCGCGCGGATCAGCTCAGAGCGGGCAGGCCGTGTCCTCACCCCCCCACACGCCGCCTGAGCAGGTCTTCCTGTCGCCGGTGCTGGAGCAGTTCACGCCGTAGTTGCACACCACTCCCTCCGCCTGGCACGGCTGCCCGGCGTTGGGCGCAGTGGGCGGGCACGGCGGGGGAGGGGCGCCCGCGCAGCCCCAGCGCGCCTCGCTCATGCAGGGGCCGCCGAGGCACGAGCCGCACAGGCAGGAGGCGCCGCCGCCCATGTCACAAACCTGACCTTCGAGCTTCTTGTCACACTTGTCGCCGTTCGCGCCCAGGTTCGTCGGGCAGCCGTCCTTGCCTGCGGGGTGCGGGGGCGCGCACTTCGGCGAGACCACCTGCCAGCCGCCCGGCAGGCAAGCGGCGCGCGTGCGGCACGACGCGACGATGGAGTCGCCGTACTCGCACGCGAGGCCCACCGTTGGGCAGGGCTCGCTCGCGGCCGGCGCGAGCGCCGGGCAGGCGCCGCCGCCCGTGAGCGGGACGACCTCGCAGTGCTTGGTCGCCCCGCACACCGCCTTGAACTTGGGCGCGCTGGGCGCCGGGCAGCCGCAGTCGCCGTCGGAGGAGCACACGTTGGCCTGGTACTCGGCGAGCCCGGCCTTCGACACCGCGGCGTAGGCCGACTTCTGCGGTGAGCCCTGGCAGTTGCAGCAGCCCGCGCGGAGCACGCAGTCGGCGTCGCTGTCGCACGCGCTGATCGCGTCCTTCGACACCTCGATGGCCTGACAGGTGCTGGCGCGGCAGACGCCCAGCAAGTCCTGGCTCGTCTCTGCGAAGCACGCGGGGCAGCCCTGCACGCCGGGACACACGTCGGAGGAGTGGTCGCCGAGCTTCGACTTGTTGACGCCGTCCATGTCGCCCGGGGTCGGCGCGCCGCAGCTGCCGCAGCACGACGCGGGGCTGACCACGCACTCGCCGGGCTGCTGACAGGCCGCCCACGACGGCGCGCCGGCCTGGCCCTGGCCACCTTGCGCGTGCCCGGCCTGCCCCTGGCCTGCTTGTCCCTGGCCTGCTTGTCCCTGGCCTGCTTGTCCCTGGCCTGCCTGCCCCTGGCCTGCCTGGCCGGTGGAGCCGATGTCGGAGGTCGTCGCGCCGCCGCAGGCGGCGAGCGTCGAGGCGAGCGTGAGGAGCGAAGCGAGGAGGGGGCGCGCGGACGGCATACGGCGATTCAAGCACACGCCGCGGCGGCGCGCGATTGACCGCGGCCAACGATCAGTAGGGTCGGCGCGCGCGCAGCTCCTTCTCTTGCTGGCGACGCCGCTTCACCGCCTCGCTGACGGGCGGCTCGAGCGGGCGCCCCTGCGTCGGGGTGACAGTGGGCCGCGCGGCGGGCGATGCGGACGGCGGAGACGACGCGGAGGACTCCGGCGCGGGAGGCGGCGACGACGACGACGGCGCGGCGGACGCGCGCTCGGCGGGGGGAGGCGGGGCGGAGGGCGCGTGCTCCTGGGGAGGCGACGGGGCGTCGAGCGCGCGCGCGGTGAGCGCCGCGAGGCCGGCCAGCGCCGCGAGGGTGAGCGCCGCGCCCGCGAGCGATCTCCTGTCACGTCGAGCGGACGAGCGGGACGACGCCACGCCGTCGACCGTGCGCTCGGCCGCGGCGCGCGGGGGCGCGGGATCGCAGGTCGAGTCGCCGGCGCCCGCGGGCGGCGCTATCGACGCGGCGAGCGCGACGGCGGCCTCGTCGGCGTGGGGCGCGAGGGCGCGGGCGAGCTCGACGACGCTCTGCCAGCGCGCGCCCCTGTCCTTGTCGAGGCACCTGGCGACGACGTCCGCGAGCGCGGTGGGCGCGCCAGCCACGACGTCGAGGCGCGGGGCCGCGTCGGCCGCGATCGCCGCGAGCGCAGCGACGGCGCCCTCTCCGCCGAACGGTGGCTTCCCGGCGACGAGCTCGAAGAGGATGACGCCGAGCGCCCACACGTCGGCGCGCGCGTCGACGCGCGAGGGATCGCGCAGCTGTTCGGGCGCGAGGTACCGCGGCGAGCCGACGACGGCCGACGGATCGGTCAGCGTCTCGGCGGCGTCGGCGAGCGCGGCGGTCGCGACGCCGAAGTCGAGCACGACGAGCCGGGAGACGCCGCCCGTCGACGACGCGAGGAAGAGGTTGGAGGGCTTCAGATCGCGGTGCACGACGCCGCGCGCGTGCGCCTCGGCGAGCGGCTCGCACGCCTCGATCACGAGCGACGCGGCCTCGCGCGGCGAGAGGCGCCCGTCCCGCGCGAGGCGCGCCGACAGCGGCTCGCCGCGCAAGCGCTCCATCACGAGGTACGGCGCGCCGTCGTCGGTCACGCCCGCGTCGAGGACGCGCGCGACGCGGGCGCTCGTCAGGCTGGCGCCCGCCCGCGCCTCGCGCAGCATCCGCGCGGCGACGTCCGGGCGACCGGCGAGCTCGGGCCTCACGAGCTTCACGGCGGCCCGCTCGCCGAGCGCCTCGTGCTCGGCCTCGTACACGACGCCCATCCCGCCGCGGCCGAGCTCGTGGAGCAGGCGGTAGCGACCGACGAGGCGCCCGGACATCACTTGCTATTTCTGCCGGAGGGTGACCGCCGTCAGCGGGCGCGCGGACGCGAGCGCGGCGGCGGCGGCCTCGTCGCTCTTCAAGAACGCCTCGAAGAACGCGACCACCCAGCGCGAGCCCTCCGCGCGCGCCTCCGCCGCGGGCAGGTAGTCGAACGCGCCGTACGGTGGCACCTGGCTCTTCGCCGCGCCGCACCCGGCCTTGAAGGCGGGCACGAGGCCTGGCACGTCGGAGAACGACCAGTGTCCTGCGTCCGTCACCTCCCCGATCCACGCGGGCGGCGGCGCGGAGGAGGCCTGCGCGCGCATCTGCTGGTTACCGGCCTCGTTGATGGAGTGGTCCTCGCGGGCGACGAGGAAGCCAACTGGTACCTTCATCTCCGCCACCTTCGCGGGGCCTATGAATTCCATCGGCGCGGCGATCGCGAGGGCGGCCTTCACGCGGGGGTTCTGGTAGGCGACGAGGCCCGTCGTCAGCGCGCCGTAGCTGTGCCCGAGCATCCCGACCTTCGCCGCGTCGAGCGAGGCGGGCGCCACGCCCGGGATGCCGGGGCCGTCGAGCGCGACGTCGAGCACCTTCGCGATGTCGCCCGCGCGGAGGGCGAGGAACTGCTCGTTGATCGGCGCGTTGTTCTTCGCCTCCGCCTCGACGAGGGTGTTGCCCTGATGATCGGGCGCGACGACGACGAACCCGCGCGCAGCGAGCGCCTCGAGCAGCGCCGACGACGACGTCGCGAAGCACCCCGTGCAGTGGGAGAAGGCGACGACGGGGAACGGCCCGCCCTCCGCCAGCGGCGCGGCCTCCGCGACGCTCGCTCGCGCGCGCACACAGGCCGAGTCGGCCGCGGGCCACTTGGCACTGAGCAGATCGCGCAAGGCCCCAGCCGGTTGCAAGTCGGGCGACGCCATGCCCGCGTCGGACTGCGCCCTCGCCGACTCGGCCGCCGGGTAGTAGGCGTGCACGGTGAGCTTGCGCGAGCGCGCGGGATCGTCGACGACGAACGACGCGTGGCCGACCGGGAAGCGCGGCGACGGATCGAACGTCGTGGGCGTCGAGGCGTCGGGCGTCGAGGCGTCAGGCGTCGAGGCGTCGGGCGTCGAGGCGTCGGGTGTCGAGGCGTCGGGCGTCGAGGCGCTCGACGCGGCAGGCGGCGGCGCGCTGGCGTCGTCGCCGCCCTGACAGTGAGCGCAGAGCAACAGCGCGAGCGGGAGGAGCAGCCTTCGCATGACCGATCTCGTTAGCCTGCCAGCGGGCCCGCGTCACGGATCGGCGCTCGCGGCGGGATGCGGCCCCCGCCCGCCGCGCCACGAGATCCCCACCCGCGTGGCGCTCACCGTACCGCCAGCGCTCACCCGCGCGCCGATGTCGCGCGCAAGCTCGCCGCGTCGCGACGAGAAGTCTCCCCGAAATGTGCGTTGAACACGCCGGACCGTCACGTACGCTCACCGGCGACGGGAGCGACGAACCAACCCGAGACCGACGAGAACCCCGCCTCAACTCGCCTCACACCGATCGCGGATGCGGACCAGATGTTCGCAAGGGAGGCGGTCCGGGTGTTCACGATCGCCGTAGCGCGTGCCCACCCGAGGAGGACCGAGGAGGACCATTGGACCCGACCTTGCTGAACGCACCTCCCAGGCCGCTGCCCGGATACGCGCCCAGGCTGGCCCCGCAGGTGCTTCGTCTCGTGGTGTCGCTGCTCGGCGTCCTGCTCTTGCTCCAGATCCCGCGGGTCGTCCACGCGGTGTGGGTAGGCTTCACGGGCGCCGAGATCCCCATGACCCTGACCAAGATCGAGGTCACCGTCGGCCAGCGGGGAGCCGTCTATTACTCCTGTCAGAGCCCCAGGGGAGCGCTCCAGACCGGGTTCGGCACCCGCGAGATCGGGAGCTTCGCCGTCGGACACCAGACGACCGGGACCGTCTTCCCGTACTTCTGGGGGGCCAGCTGCGTCCCCGGGCGCTTCAGGAGCGCGCAGCCCCTCGGGGGCCTCTTCATCGTCGGGCTGCTGCTCTTCCTCGGCGGAGCGGCCTTCGACCAGGGGCCGAGGGCTCGCCAGTTGCTCCTTCTTCGCAGGCTCCTTCGGCGCGGTGCTGTCACCCAGGGGCTCATCGAGAGCCTGACGGAGAAGGACCACAAGCGGTTCAAGACGCTGATCGTCGAGTACGGGTATGCGCACGGGGTCGGCCAGATCGCGGTCCGCGAGGAGCGCGGGGGCGGGTGGAGCTTCCTGCTCCACGACCAGCGAGTCCGCGTCGACACGCAGCCACGCGTCGGCCAACGGGTGCAGCTTCTCTACGACGAGGAGCGGCCCCGTCGGCACCTCTTGATAGGGTTCCTCGAGCGCTGAGCGTCAGGGCGCTGCGGCAAAGCGTGTGGCCCGGACGCCCGCGCGCTGGCGACCTGCCCTCCGTCGGGCGAGTGAGCGGTGAGCGAGGACCGAGTCACCAGTGAACAGCGCGACGCCGCGCGCTACACGCCGAGCAAGAAGCAGAGCAGCGCCTTCTGCACGTGCAGGCGGTTCTCCGCTTGATCCCACACGACGCTGCGCGGCCCCTCGATCGTCTCGTCGTCGATCTCCTCGCCGCGGTGCGCCGGCAGACAGTGCAGCACGAAGGCGTCGGGCTCGGCCGCCTTCAACATCGCCTCGGTCACCGTCCACCCGGCGAACGCGCGCATCCTCGCGGCGTTCTCGGCCTCCTGACCCATGCTCGTCCAGACGTCGGTGTTCACGACGACGGCGCCGCGGAGCGCGTCCTCGGGGCGGTCGTGCAGCGACACGCGCCCGCCGGCGCCCGCGACCTCGTCGGCCGGCGGCCGGTAGGCCTCGGGCGCGGCGATGCGCAGCGCGAAGCCGAAGAGGCGCGACGCCTCGACGAACGAGCGCGCCATGTTGCTCGCGCCGTCACCTACCCACGCGACTGTCAGCTCCGACAGGCGCCGGGCGTCGCCGCGGCGGCGCAGCACCTCCTCGATCGTGAACAGATCGCTCAGCACCTGCACCGGGTGGCCGTCGTCCGAGAGCGCGTTGACGACCGGCACCGCGGCGCGCGCCATCTCGCGCAGGCGCGTCGTCTCGGAGGTGCGGTACACGATGGCGTCGCAGTACCGCGACAGCACGCGCGCCGTGTCGAACACCGGCTCGCCGCGCGCGAGCTGGCTGCCCTGCGGGGACAGCACGACAGGGTGCCCGCCGAGCTGCGCGACGCCGACCTCGAACGAGACGCGCGTGCGGGTCGACGCCTTCTCCATCACGATCGCGACGGCGCGCCCGCGCAGCTCGTCCGCGTGGGAGCCCTTCGGCGCGGCCTTCAGCGTGCCCGCGAGTGACAGGACGTGGCGCGTCTCCTCGGGCGAGAGATCGCCGAGGCACAGAAAATCTCGCTTCGACATGGGCGCGGCGGTCAGCTCACTTGCGCGGCTTCTTGTCGTGCGCGTCGGCGTCCTTCTGGGCGTCCTTCGCGGTCGCGGCCTCCTGCTCCTTCAGGCGCGCGGCGATGCGGTCCTTCACGGGGCCGGCCGCCTTCTCCGCCGCCAGCCACTTGTCGATCGCCTCGCGGCGCGCCTTGCCGGTGTCGGGGAACCCCTTCGCCTTCGGGCGCTCGGCGTCCTTCTGGTAGGTGTCCCAGCCGCCCTTCGCGTCGTCCCACTTGCGCTGGCGCTCGCGCAGATCGGCGATGGCGAAGGTCACCTTCGCGCGGAGCGCGTCGTCGGGGCCCACGTCGCGGAGCGCGGTTTGCAACGACGCGTCGGCCTCGACGAGGTCGCCCTTCAGCAGCTGCGCCGAGCCGAGGTAGAGGTGCCCGAGGGCGTTCTTCGGATCCTCGGTGATCGCCTCGCGGAACGCCGCGATCGCGCCCGGAAAATCGCGGGCGACGACGAGCTTCTGGCCCTTCGCGAGCTTGTCCATGAACGGCGAGACGCCGGTGATGCCCTTCGGATCGGTCTTCGGGCCGGCGGGCTTCTTCGCCTCGGCCGCGGCGTCGTCGGACTTCTTCTTCTTCGTCTCCGAGCCCTCCGCGGCGTGGGCGGACGAGGCGACCAGGGCGAGCGCGGCGAGGACCAGCCAGGGGCGTGCGAGGCGCATGTCGCGGCGAGGCTACCACCCGAAGCGCGCGCGCCGGGGGAATTTCAGGGCGCCCCCGCGCGACACTTCAGGCGACGGTTGGCGACGTGCGCCGATCTGGCGTACGACCCGCCCCCCGAGGGGGGCCGACGGCTCCCGCTTCACTTCGCCATGACCCCGCCCGACGATCTCTCCTACCTCCACAAGAAGACCGTGCTCGTCACGGGCGCGGCCGGCACCATCGGCTCCGCGCTCGTCGAGGCGCTCGCGCCGCACGTCAAGGCCGTCCGCTGCTTCGACCACGGCGAGAACGATCTGTTCTTCATGCACCAGGGGCTCGCGGGCGCCGGGCGCGTGGCGCCCCTGCTCGGCGACGTCCGCGACCTCGACCGCCTGCGCTTCGCGATGAACGGCGTCGACGTCGTGTTCCACACCGCGGCGCTGAAGCACGTCGGCCTCGGCGAGTACAACCCGTTCGAGGTCGTGCAGACGAACCTCCTCGGCCTCAACAACGTCATCCGCGCGGCCGTCGACGCGGACGTCGAGCGCGTCGTGTTCACGTCGAGCGACAAGGCCGTCAACCCGACGAACGTGATGGGCGCCTCGAAGATGATGGGCGAGCGGCTCGTCGCGGCGGCGAACGAGATCCGCGGCGAGCGGCGCACGCGCTTCGCGTCGGTGCGGTTCGGCAACGTCATCGGCTCGCGCGGCTCGGTCGTGCCGATCTTCGCGCAGCAGCTGCTCCGGGGCGAGCCGATCACGCTGACCGACGCCTCGATGACCCGCTACGTGATGACCATCCGCGAGGCGGCGTCGCTCGTGATCGAGGCCGGCGCGCGGATGCTCGGCGGCGAGGTCTTCGTCACGAAGATGCGCGCGCTCCGCGTCGAGGATCTCGCCCACGCGATGGCCGAGCTGCTCACCGGGCGGCCGCCCGACGTGCGCGTGATCGGCGCGCGCCCGGGCGAGAAGCTCTACGAGGAGCTGCTCAGCGTCGACGAGATGACCCGCGCCGTCGAGCTCGCGCGGCTGCTCGTCATCCTCTCGCCCGGGGCCGACGTGTACGGCGGCGCGACGCGCGAGAGCCACGCGGGCGCGCTGCCCGTCACGCGCGAGTGGCACTCGGGCAACGACACATTCCTCACGCGAGACTCCATCAAGGAGTACCTGACGACGCACGGCGTGCTCGCGCCGTACCTGCCGCAGGGAGGCGCGCGATGAGGTGCCTCGTCACGGGCGGCGCGGGGTTCATCGGGCGCTGGGTCGTCGACCGGCTGCTCGGTGACGGGCACGAGGTGCTCGCGCTCGACGATCTGTCGAACGGCCGCCGCGAGAACCTCGCCGCGATGAGCGGGCGGCCTGGCTGGCTCGGGCTCGTCGAGGGCGATCTGTGCGACGACGCCGTCCTCGCGCCGCTCTTCGAGCAGCACGCCTGGGATCTCGTGCTGCACCTCGGCGCGAGCATCCACGTGCAGCGCTCGATCGACGATCCGTGGCCGACGTTCCGCAACGACGGGCTCGGCACGTTCCGGGTGCTCGAGCGCTGCCGGCGGCAGCTCTTCGCGGCGAACGGCCTCGACGTCGACGCGCGGCACTTCGATTTCGCGCGCGACGTGCCGCGCCTGTCGCGCCGCGGGCCGCGCGTCGCGGTGATGTCCACGTGCATGGTCTACGACATCGGCGGCGCCGAGCCGATCGGCGAGCGCCACCCGTACCGGCCCGCGTCGCCGTACGCCGCCGCGAAGATCGGCGCCGACATGCTCGCCCTGTCCTACTTCCACAGCTACCGCATGCCGGTGACCGTGGTGCGCCCGTTCAACACCTACGGGCCCTTCCAGAAGAGCAACTCCGAGGGCGGCGTCGTGTCGATCTTCCTGAAGCGCGACCTCGAGGGGCAGCCCATCCTCGTGAAGGGCTCGGGCGAGCAGACGCGCGATCTGCTCTACGTCGCCGACTGCGCCGACTTCGTCGTGCGCTGCGCGATGGCCGAGGCCGCCGAGGGGCGCATCGTCAACGCGGGCACCGGCCACGACGTGTCGATCAACGAGCTCGCGGCGATGTGCCGGAGCGGCGACAACGTCGTCGAGCACGTCGCCCACGACCACCCGCAGGCCGAGATCATGCGCCTGTGCGCGGACGCGTCGCTCGCGAAGGAGCTGCTCGGGTGGACGCCGTCGACGTCGCTCGCCGAGGGCCTCGCGCTCACCCGCCGCTGGCTGTCGGAGCACCGCGCCGCGTGGTGACGCCGCTGCTCCCGTACGGGCGCCAGGATATCGACGACGACGACGTCGCCGCGGTGGTCGCCCAGCTGCGGAGCGACTGGCTCACGCAGGGCCCGACGGTGCCGGCGTTCGAGGCGGCGCTGTGCGAGGCGACCGGCGCGAAGCACGCGATCGCCGTGTCGTCGGGCACCGCGGCGCTCCACCTCGCGTGCCTGGCCGCGGGCGTGCGCGCGGGCGACACGGGCGTCACCTCGACCATCACGTTCGTCGCGTCGGCGAACGCCATCCGCTACGCGGGCGGCGCGCCGTCGCTGTGCGACGTGGATCCAGAGACGGGCCTGGTCGATCTCGCGTCGCTCGACGCGGTGGTCTCGGGGCTCGCCGCGGCGGGGCGCGCGCCGAGGGTCGTCACGTCGGTCGATCTGTGCGGGAGCGTCGCGCCGCTCGCGCGCGTGCGCGAGATAGCGGCGCGCGTCGGCGCGAAGGTGATCGAGGACGCCGCGCACTCGCTCGGCGCCTCGTACGACGACGCGGGCGTCACGCGGCGCGCGGGCGACGGGGCGTACACCGACATGGCCATCCTCTCCTTTCACCCGGTCAAGCACGTGACGACCTGCGAGGGCGGCGCGATCCTGACCAACGACGCCGGGGCCGCGGAGGAGCTGCGCGATCTGCGCTCGCACGGCATCACGAAGGATCCGGCGCGGCTCGGGCCCGTCGACGGCCCGTGGAGCTACGAGCAGCAGCGGCTGGGGTTCCACTACCGCATCACCGACGTGCAGTGCGCGCTCGGCCTGTCGCAGCTGAAGAAGCTCCCGCGCTTCGTCGCGCGCCGCCGCGCGCTCGCCGCTCGCTACGACGCGGCGCTGTCGTCGGCGCCGCTCGCGGCCGCGTTCGCGCCGCTCCGCGTGCCCGCGGGCGTGACGTCGTCGTACCACCTGTACGTCGTGCGCGTGCGACCCCGCGACGGCGAGGGGCTCGTCGAGGTCGCGGCGCGGAGGTTGGCCTTGTACGGCGCGCTGCGCGAGCGAGGCATCCTGCCGCAGGTCCACTACATCCCCGTGCACAGGCAGCCCGACTTCGTCGCCTGCGGCCTCTCCCAGGGAGATTTCCGCGGCGCCGACGCCTACTACGCGGGGTGCCTGAGCCTGCCGATGTTCCCCGCGATGCAGGACGGCGACGTCGATCGCGTGGTCGACGCGCTCGCCGCGTTCGTCGCGTCGGGGCGATGAGCGCGCGGCCGAGCTCGCTGCTGCTGCGCGCCGACGCGAGCGCGGAGGCGGGCACCGGGCACGTGATGCGGATGCTGGCGCTCGGCCAGGCCTGGCAGGCGAGGGGCGGCGACGTGACGCTCGCGACGTGTGCGCCCGAGGCGCTCCGCGCGCGCGGGTCGCGGATGGGCGCGCGGATCGTCGAGGTGCCCGCCGCCACCGAGCCCGCCGCCGACCGCGCGACCCTCGAGGCCGCGCGGGGGGCGCGCGCGGTCGCGCTCGACGGCTACGCGTTCGGCCACGAGCTGCTGGCCGCGCTGCGCCAGGCGGGCGCCCGCGTGCTCGTCGTCGACGACAACGGCGAGAACGAGCGGTACGCGAGCGATCTCGTCCTCAACCAGAACCTCCACGCCAGGCTCGCGATGTACGCGCGCCGCGCGCCGTGGACGCAGGCGCTGCTCGGCCCGAGGTACACGCTCCTCCGATCCGAGTTCCGCGGCCACGTCGCGCCGCCGCGGCCCGCGCCAGGCGCCCGCTCCCGCGTGCTCGTGTCGATGGGCGGCGCCGATCCGGTCGACGCGACCGGCGCCACGCTCCGCGCGCTCGCCGAGCTCTCCGTCGACGAGCGCGCGTCCCTCGAGCTGCGAGCGCTGACGGGCGCCGCGAACCCCCGCGTCGAGGCGCTCCAGGCGCTCGCCGTCGGCGGCCTCGCCGAGGTGCTCGCGCCGACCGACGACATCGCCCCGCACCTCGCCTGGGCCGACGTCGCGCTCGCCGCCGCGGGCAGCACGCTGTGGGAATTGTGCGCGCTGGGGGTGCCCGCGCTGCTCGTGCCGATCGCCGACAACCAGGTCGAGCTGGCGAGGGAGGTGGCCCGGCGCGGCGCCGCGATCGCGCTGCCCGACGCGCGCACGTCGGCGGACGGCCGCGCCTGGCTCGCCGCGGCGGCGTCGCTCGCTCGCGACGACGCGCGTCGCCTCGCGATCTCGTCGGCCGCGCGCGCGCTGGTCGACGGGGAGGGCGCGGCCCGCGTCGCCGCCGCGCTCGACGCGGCCTGAGCGCCGACCTACGAGCCCGCGCATGCGCTCGTTTCGCATCGGGGATCGCGCGGTCGGCGGCGACGCGCCCACCTACTTCATCGCCGAGCTGTCGGCGAACCACGGCCACGATCTCGACAAGGCGCTGCAGACGATCGAGGCCGCCGCGAAGGCGGGCGCCGACGCCGTCAAGCTGCAGACCTACACGCCCGACACGCTCACGCTCCGCTCCGGGGCGCCGCCCTTCGTCGTCGCGACGAAGAACGAGTGGGCGGGCCGCACGCTGCACGATCTCTACGCCGAGGCGATGACGCCGTGGGAGTGGCACCGGCAGCTGATCGACGCTGCGAGCGCGCTCGGGATGGCGTGCTTCTCGACGCCGTTCGACGAGACGGCCGTCGCGTTCCTCGACGAGCTCGGCGTGCCCGCGTACAAGATCGCCTCGTTCGAGCTGGTCGATCTGCCGCTCGTCGAGCGCGTCGCGCGGCTGCACAGGCCGATGATCCTCTCGACCGGCATGGCGTCGCTCGGCGAGATCGTCGACGCGGTCGCGACCTGCCACCAGGCGGGCAACCGCGATCTCGCGGTGCTCCGGTGCGTGTCCGCGTACCCGGCGAGCCCCGCGTCGATGGCGCTGCGGAGCCTCGAGGTGCTGCGCGGGCTCGACGTCGTCATCGGCCTCTCCGATCACACGACCGATCCGGTCGCCGCGATCACGGCCGTCGCGCTCGGCGCGCGCGTCGTCGAGAAGCACCTGATCGTCGACCGAGCCTGGGGCGGCCCCGACGCGTTCTTCTCGCTCGAGCCCGCCGAGTTCGCCGAGATGGTGCGCAGGGTGCGCGTCGCCGAGGCCGCGATGGGCGCGCCGCGGTTCGGTCCGTCGGCCGAGGAGCGGTCGAGCGTCGCGTTTCGTCGCTCGCTGTTCGTCGCCGCCGACGTCGCCGAGGGAGAGCTGTTGACGGCCGACAACGTGCGCAGCGTCCGCCCGTCGCACGGCCTGTCGCCGCGGCACCTCCCCGACGTGCTCGGTCGCCGCGCTGCCCGCGCGCTCTCGGCCGCCGAGCCGCTCGCGTGGGACATGGTCGGCGCGCGGCCCGCGCCTGCGGTGACGCTCCGGCCCGTCGTCGCCGACGACACCGACAGGCTGCTCGCGTGGCGCAACGACGAGGCGACGCGCGCGATGTCGCGCAGCCAGGCGCCCGTGTCCCGCGAGGAGCACGTCGCGTGGCTCGACGGGCTCCGCGACGACGCGCGGCGGAGGCTCTTCGTCGCGGTGCACGAGGGGGCCCCGGTGGGTCAGGTGCGCCTCGACGACGAGGGCGACGGCGCGTGGGAGCTGTCGTTCACCGTCGCGCCGGACGCGCGCGGGCAAGGCCTGGCGACCGAGCTCTTGCGGGCCGCAGAGGTCCGCGCGAAGGAGCTCGGCGCGACGACGCTGCTCGCCGAGATCCGCGCGGAGAACGCGCGCAGCCTCCGGGCCTTCCGCGCCGCCGGCTGGTACGGCTTCGCGACGCGCACGCGAGACGGCCAGGCGTTCGTGCGCGCCGAGCGGCGCGTCGCGGGGTTCGGCGGGTGAAGGTCGTCGCGATCGTCCAGGCGCGCCTGGCGTCGTCGCGCCTCCCCGCGAAGCCGCTGCTCGATCTCGGCGGCGCCACCGCGCTCGAGCGCTGTCTGCGGCGCGTGCGGCGCTTCACCGGGGTCGACGAGGTGGTCGTCGCGGCGTCGGATCGACCGGGCGCCGAGATCCTCGCCCGCGTCGCCGCGCGCGCCGGCGTCGAGACGGTGCTCGGCGACGAGGACGATGTGCTCTCGCGCTACGCCCACGCCGCCCGTTACACGCACGCCGACGTGGTCGTCCGGTGCACCTCCGACTGCCCGCTGCTCGATCCCGGCGTCTCGAGCGCGGTCGTCGCGGCCTTCGTCGCCGACGGCGCCGCCGCCTACGCGTCGAACACGCTCGATCGCGCGCTGCCCCGCGGGCTCGACACCGAGGTGATGTCTGCAGACGCGCTGTTCGCCGCGGAGCGCGACGCGACCGAGCGCCCCGCGCGCGAGCACGTCACCTGGTACTTGTACCAACACCCCGTGCGGTTCCGCTGCCTGTCGGTGCCGACGGGGCGCCCCGACGATCTCTCGCGACACCGCTGGACGCTCGACACGCTCGACGACTACCGCCTCCTGCACGCGATCTTCGACCGCCTGGGGCCGCGCGCCGACGACGCCGGGCTCGACGACGTGCTCGACGCGGTGCGCCGCGCCCCCGCGCTCGTCGGCTACAACGACGACGTCGCGCAGAAGCCGAGCTGACGCCCGCGCCGCTGTCCAGGGCGGCCACGGCTCCCCGCGTCGGCCGACTTGGAGTAGGCTTTCCCGAGCATGCGCCCGCTTCGCCTCGCCCTCGCCGTCGCCTCGATCACCGCGCTCGCCCCGAGCGTCTGCCGCGCCGCTGGCCCGGCGCTGCACGTGCTCGAGATCTCGACCGAGGACGCCGACGATCAGGCGAAGGCGCTGACGCTCGCGCTGAAGAGCAAGGTCAAGGCGCTGCCGGATCGCTCGCTCGGCGAGGGCGACATCTCGCTGCAGGTCATCCTGCTCACGCTGAAGTGTGGCGATGTCCCGGACGCCGCGTGCCAGGTGAAGATCGCCGACAAGCTGAAGACTGACGCGTACGTGTGGGGGACGCTGCGCAAGCAGCCGGGCGGGCAGGTGGTCGCCGATCTGCACCTCTGGCAGCGCGATCAGCCCGAGGCGCGGCAGCAGTTCACGTACCCGGAGTCGCTCACGTCGCCGACGGCCCCCGAGCTCGTGAAGCAGGCGGATCAGATGATCTACAAGCTGCTGATGTTCGGGAAGATCGGCGCGGCGAGGCTCACGCTCGCGGGCGGCGTCTCGGGCGAGCTCTTCGTCGACGGGAAGCCCTCCGGCGCGGCCGTCGCGGGGCAAGAGCTCACGCTGCCGATCGGGGCGCACAGGTTCGAGGTCCGACGCGACGGCAACGTCGTGGCCGCGGCCGACGGCAAGGTGGCGGCGGCGGGCGTCGCGGAGATCTCGCTCGCGCCGGCGAAGGCGAGCGACGGCGCCGCCGGCCCCGTCGACGGCGCCGCCGGGGGAGACAAATCGTGGAAGCGCACGGCGGGGTTCGTCGGCGTCGGCGTCGGCGGCGCGCTGATCGCGGGCGGCCTGTACTCGATGCTCAAGGTGAAGGGCGCGAACGACGACGCGGGGTTCTCCGCGTACCGCAGCGGCTTCGGCCCGAACGAAGACGCCTGCGACGCGGCCGCCGCCGGCAAGGTGTCGCGCGTCCCGGGCGCCGCGTCGCCAGCGGAGGCCGACAGCGTGTGCGGCAGCGGATCGCGGTTCCAGACGCTGCAGTACGTGTTCTTCGGCGTCGGCGCGCTCGCCGCGGGCGCGGGCACGTACCTGCTCGTCACCGCGCCGAAGCCGGGGGCGTCCGCGACGACCGCGCGCGGCCGCGCCGTCGTCACGCCGCTCGTCGACCGCACGCACGCGGGCCTCGGCGTCCGCGGATCGTTCTGAGGTGGCGCGCCAGGCCTCGCCGTACGTCGACGCCCCGCGCCTGCCGGAGCAGGACGAGATCGACGTCGCGTCGCTGCTCGCGCAGACGACGGGCGACCTCGAGCTCGAGATCGGGCCGGGCCGCGGGATGTTCCTCCTCGAGCGGCTCGCCGCGGCGCCCGACGCGCGCGTCATCGGCCTCGAGATCCGGCGCAAGTGGTCGCAGCTCGTCGACGAGAAGGTGCGCGCGCGCGGCCTCGGGGCTCGGGCGCGCGTGCTCGCCGACGACGCGCGGCTCGCGCTCGCGAAGCTGCGGCCCGACGGCGCGGTCGCGCGGGTGTTCGTGCACTTCCCCGATCCGTGGTGGAAGAAGCGCCACGCGAAGCGCTTCGTCATCGGCGACGCGCTCGTCGGCGAGATCGCGCGCCTGCTCCGGCCGGGCGGCGAGCTGTTCGTCCAGACCGACGTCGAGGATCGCGCGGCCCAGTACGTCGCCGAGATCGCGAAGGACCTCCGGCTGTCACCGGCAGGCGACGCGCCCGGCTCCCCGCGCCTCTCGGCCAACCCGTACGGCGCGCGGTCGAACCGCGAGAAGCGCGCCGACGAGGACGGCCTGCCCGTGCACAGGATGCGGTGGACGCGCGCGTGAGGCCCGCGCTGCAGGGTACGACCCCTGCGCGCCTCTCGGTCGACGCGGGCGTGCCGCTGTCGTGCGCGCGCCGCATCCTCGCGTCGCTGTTCCGCGACGAGCCGCCCGACGCGCCGCTCGACCAGGTGCGGCGCGCGTCGCGCGAGCGGGTGGCCGCGCTGTACGACAGGCCGTCGCTCGAGCTCATCCGGGAGGACGAGAGCCAGGTCGATCCCTTCCGCAAGCTCGTCCTGCGCCTCGGCGACGGCGAGCTGATCGAGGCAGTGCGCATCCCGCTGCACAAGGCGGGGCGCTACTCCGCGTGCGTCAGCTCGCAGGCGGGGTGCGCCCTCGCGTGCGCGTTCTGCGCGACGGGGCGCCTCGGGCTGCGCCGCAACCTGCAGACGTGGGAGATCGTGGAGCAGGTGAGGCTCGTTCGGCGCACGCTCGAGCTCGCGGCGGGCGAGCGCGTCCACGGCGTCGTGTTCCAGGGGATGGGCGAGCCGATGAGCAACCTCGACCGCGTGCTCGAGGCGATCTCGGTGCTCTCGGATCCGTCGGGGCTCGCGATCGATCGCAAGGCGATCACGGTGTGTACGGCGGGCGTCCCCTCGGGCATCCGGCGGCTGGCGCGCGAGGCCCCCAAGGTGCGGCTCGGGCTGTCGATCGGCAGCGCGCGCCAGGAGGTGAGGGCGCGGCTGATGCCCATCGCGCGGGCGCACCCGCTCGACGAGGTGATCGACGCCGCAATCGAGCACGCGCGCGCGACGGGAAGCGCCCCGCTGTTCGCGGTCACGCCGCTCGACGGCGAGAACGACGCCGACGAGGACGCGCGCGCGCTCGCGGCCCTGGTCGCGAGGTTCCGCGCGGACGCAGGCGTCAGCCCGAGGCTCAGCGTGATCCCGTACAACCGCATCGCGGGCGACGCGGACGATCCGTTCCGGCGCCAGGGCGAGGCGCGCGCGGCGAGGTTCCTCGACGTGCTGCGCGACGGCGGCGTGCACCCGCACCTGCGCTACAGCGGTGGGGGCGACGTCGCGGCGGCGTGCGGGCAGCTCGCGGCGCGCGCGGCCACGCCGTCGTGACCTAGCCGCCCGCGGCGCGCGAGCCACGGGGTGACGACGAGCGCGGCGACGACGCGAAGGTCCTGCTCTGCGCGTGACCGCCGCCGGCTCGCGCACCCGCCCGCGCCCGATGAAGCCTGCGTGTAGAGTGCTCCCGATGACGTCGGCACGTGCCCGCGCGCAGCCCAGGGCGCGCCCCGCCGCACGCGATCGCCTGCCGAGGGCGATGACGCGTGGGCGCGAGGAGTGGTATCCCGGCGGAGCATGAAGACCCTCGTGTCCCCGCTCTCCGCGCTCTGCCTGCTGATTTCCCTCCAGGCCTGCGCTTCCGACAGCGATGGCGCTTCACAGGTTGGTTCGTCCCAGACCGGCGCAGCCGGGTTCGCTGGCAGCACGGGCCAGGGCGGAGCGGGAGGCGCCGGCATGGGCCAAGGCGGAGCGAGCGCGTGCGGCACGTCGTCACCGCCACCGAAGAGCGAATGCACGGCGGGCGACACGTGCACCTACGGAGACGTGCTCGCCACCTGCGAGAGCGACGGGTGGTTCGTCGGACGCCGCGCGACGACAGCACCCCTCGCGCCCGACGCCAAGTGCAAGCCGATCGGCGGGTGGGACCTCACGTACGCCCCTGGCACCAAGACCGGGACGTTCTGCACGGCGCCGTACGAGCCCGATCTCGAGGTTCGCGCGTTGCCTTCGGGCGAGCTGCTGGCGAGCTTTCTCGCTGGCGAGGTGACGATCTCGGGTGACGGCTGCACGATCTCGGCCTCGACCTACCAGTCGCACAAGAACCCGAGCGAGACCTGGTCGTCGACGACCGCGATCAAGCTCGAGCTGTCCGGCGACGCGGGCACAGGCACGTACGACAAGTCGAACAGCGGCTTCTGCAGCGGGCAAGAGAAGGGTGACCTCACGGCGACGCGGCTGTAGTCGTCCGCGCAACACTGTTCTGCCACCTCTGCTCAGGCCGTCGTGACGATCTGCAGCCGCCCGGCGCTGCGCGCGCGGTGCGCGAGCCGCGCGGCGACGACGAGCGCGACGCCGATCCACTGCGACGTCGAGAGCGGCCCGACGCCGCCGCGGTCGTCGCTGCGGAAGAACTCGAGCACGAACCGCGCGACCGAGTAGAGCGCGATCATCCCGAAGAACACCTGCCCGTCGTAGCGCTTGCGCGGGTGCAGCCACAAGAGGCAGAACGCGAAGATGCCCAGCGACGCCGCGCTCTCGAAGATCTGCGTCGGCAGGACGGCGAGCGACGGGGCGGCCTTCGTCGCGAGCATCCCGTGGCGCCACTGCCACTCGCTCGCCGGCGAGAACGGCGGGAACACCAGCCCGACGGCCGACTCGGTGTGCACGCCGAAGCAACAGCCCGCGAGCAAGCAGCCCATGCGCCCGAACGACAGCCCGAGCGCCATCACCATCCCCACGAGATCCGCGGCCTTCCAGAAGGGGAACCCGTCGCGCTTCAGCAGCCAGTACCCGGCCGGGAGCGCGGCGGCGATCCCGCCGTAGTACGCGAGCCCGCCCGCCCAGAACGCCGCCCACGCGAGGCAGTCTGCCTCCTTCGGGTGACAGACGTTCTTCGCGGCGTCCCACACGCCGGCGTACCGCGGGCTCGCGCACTCGGCCGCGGTGACGCGCCAGTCGACCTTCGAGGGATCGGTGCAGAGGTGCACGTAGTCCCAGAAGTAGCCGTCCGCGAGCACGTGCAACACGCGCGCGCCGACGACCCCCGACAGCAGCATCGCGAGCGAGAAGTCGACGATGACGTCCGGGTCCTCGCCGATGCGCCGGGCCCAGAGGCACCCGATGATCGTCGCGAGGATGAACCCCGTGAGCAGCAGGATGAAGTACGACGGCGCGCCGACGTCGAGGAGCCGGAACAGCGTGCCGCGCATCGCGTGCTCAGCTCGCCGGCGGCAGCTCGGGCGCCGGGGCGGGCGGCGCCGGCGGCAGCGCGGCGGGCGCGAGCTTCTTGCCGGAGAGCATGTCGAGCGCCATCAGCGCGACGCCGACGCAGATGGCGATGTCGGCGACGTTGAACGTCGGCCAGTGATGCGGGACGTTCTCCCAGGTGGCCTGAAAATCGATGAAATCGATCACGTACCCGTAGCGCACCCGGTCGACGAGGTTGCCGAGCGCGCCGCCGAGCACGAGCGGCAGGCCCCATTTCAGCGCCGTCTGCGCGGGGCTCAGGCGCCGGTACAGCGACACGATGAAGACGATCGCGAGGACGCTGACGATGACGAAGAACGGCTTCCTGATCTTCTCGGAGTGGTTCTGCAGGAGGCCCCAGGCGCCGCCCTTGTTCTTCGCGAGGATGAACCCGAACACGCCCTTGATGATCTGCTTCGGCGCCGGCGTGTCGCCGATCTGCAGGGTCTTTTCGGCCCAGAACTTCGTCCCGAGATCGGCGACGAGCGACACCAGCGACACGATCCCGAGGAACAGGTAGCCGGGCCGCGCGACGGGCGCGGGCGCCTCGACCGTGGGAGACGGCTCGAGGGGCGGCGGCTCGAGGGGCGGCGGAGGGGGCTCGGGGGCAGGCTGCATCGTCCTTGGACCCCGGCAGGAGGGGCCGAGCTTCCTACGACGGCCGGGGCGGGCGCGCCAACCCCCCGCGCCGATTTTCGTCAGCGGGGCGCGGCCTCTGCGGCCTTCGCGATCACGTCGGCGAGCACGACGCGCGCGACGTTGAAGTAGATGACGATCCCGAGCACGTCGACGAGGCTCGCGATGAACGGCGCGGAGCTCGTGGCCGGGTCGAACCGCATGCGCTTCAGCAGGAAGGGCAGCATCGAGCCCACCGTGCAGCCCATCATCACGATGCCGATGAGCGTGACGCCGATGACCACCGCGAACCGCGGCCCGTCGCCCCAGAGCATCACGCGCAGCATGCCGACGGCCGCGAGGAACAGGCCGAGCGTCACGCCTTGCGCCAGCTCCCTCGCGAGCACGCGGCGCCAGTCGGCGAGGCGGATGTCGCCGGTCGCCATGCCGCGGATGACGAGGCTCGACGACTGGCCGCCCGAGTTGCCGCCGGTCGACACGAGCAGCGGGACGTAGAACGCGAGCGTCGTGACGGCGTTGAGGATCGAGTCGTAGCTGCGCAGCGCCGTGCCAGTGAAGAACTCGCCGACGAACAGCGCGAGCAGCCACGACGCGCGCTTCTTGATGAACGTGCGGAAACTCGTGGCGAAGTACGGCGCCTCGAGCGGCTCGACGGCGCCGAGCTTCTGGACGTCCTCGCTCTGCTCCTCGGTGAGCACGTCGATGACGTCGTCGACGGTGATGATCCCGAGGAACACCCCGCGATCGCCGACGACCGGCAGCGCGGTCAGATCGTACTTCGCCATGCGCCGCGCGACCTCCTCCTGGTCCATCGTCGGCGGCACCGAGATGAAGTTCGCGGTCGAGACCTCCGAGAGCGGCGCCGACGGCGCGCCGAGCAGCAGCTCGCGGATCGACACGACGCCGACGAGGCGGTCCTTCTCGTTGACGAGGTAGACGTAGTTGGCGGTCTCGGCCTCGTGGTTCTCGCGGATGGCGCGGACGGCGTCTTCGACGGTGCCGGTCGGCGCGACCGACACGTACGCCGGGGTCATCAGGCGGCCCGCGCTCGCGGGCGGCCAGCGATCGATCTCGGCGACCTCCTCGGCGGCCTCCGGATCGATCTTCTCGAGCGTCGCGAGGACGGCGTCGCTCGTCTCCTGATCGAGCGTCTCGAGCAGGTCGGCGCGGTCGTCCGGCGCCATCTCCGCGGCGATGTGCGCGGTGGACTCCGGCCCGAGCTCCTCGACGATGGCCTCCTGCTCGTGGTCCTCGAGGCGCTCGAAGATCGTCGCGGCGTCGACCGCGGGCAGCCGCGCGAGCAGCTCCGCCGCCTGCACCTCGGGCAGCTCCGCGACGACGTCGGCGACGTCCTCCGGGTGAAACTCGTCGAGCACCGCGCGCGCGTCGCCCGGGCTCTCGCGGAGGATCTCCCGCAGCTCCGGGCCGATGAGGTGTCCGACGCGCATCGCGCCCCGCATTCACCACACAATCAAGGGACAGAGAAGCGCTTTCGGCGCCCGCGGGCGGCGCTAGTGGAGCGTGCCCGACAGCGCGAGGGTCGCGGCGCGCGCGGCCGCGTGGAACCTCGGCCCGGCGCGCCCCTCCTCCCCCGAGTCGTCCGGGGCCAGGCACGCGTCGAACCGCGCGACCACGCCGAGCGACCACCGGTCGCTGACGAAGCGCTCGACGCCCGCGCCGAACATCCACGCCGTGCCCGCGCGCGAGCGCGGATCGTCCCCGGCGGCGTCGCTCGCGAGCTCGACCGACACCGTCCCCACGCCGGCGCCCCCGAGGAGGTGCACGCCGCGCGCGGGCCACTGGTACCAGTCGACGACGGCGAGCAGCGACGACGCGGACGTGGCGCGGGCCGCGAGCGGCGAGCCTCGGCCGGGGACGGTGTCCGGCGCCTCCACGCCGCGCGAGGACACCTCGCCCGCGACGACGAGCCCCCGCGCGACCGTGCCGCCGAGCGCCGCCGCGTACGCAGCGCCGACCCCGGACGCGCGGTGCATCGCGCCTCCCGTCGGCTGGTCGGCGAAGGCGAAGGAGCTCTGCTGCGCGGCGACGCCGAGCGACAGGCGCAGGTACAGCCCGTCGTGCGCGCGCGGCAGGTCGGCGGCGGCCGTCGCGCTCGTGAGGATCAGCGTCGCGACGGCGCGCGCGCGCATCGCTCAGGGCCGCGGGCTCGGCGGCGCGAGCACCATCGCGCGCACGTGGCCGAGCACGGCCGCCTTGCGCGCGTCGACCATCGCGCGGTCGTGCAGCGCGGCGCCGAGCATCGGGGCGACCAGCGGCGCGAGCGCGAAGTAGGTCACATGCAGCCCCGTCAGCGACAGGAGCAGCTGCCTCGCCGGCTGGATCGCGAACTCCCCGGCCGCCATCCCCTCGGAGAGGAACGCCTCGGCCCCCGCGAGGATGTCGCGCGCCCGCCCCGCGCTGTCCCGGGCGATCGGCCCGCAAGGGTCGAGCGCCTCGCGCAGCAGCAGGCGGGCGGCCTCGGGCTTCGCGGCGAAGCACTCGACGAGCGCCTCGCTGACGGCGTCGAGCCGCGCCGCGTACGAGCGCCGCGCCGCGACCGGGCCCGCGACCGCGGCGGACAGCTCGGCGTACAGCTCGGCGATGACCTCGCGGTACAGGGCCTCCTTCGTCGCGAAATGGTGGAACAGCGACGGCTTGCGCAGGCCCGCGGCGTCGGCGATGTCACCGACGCTCGCGCCGTGGAACCCTCGCTCGGCGAACAGCCTCCGCGCGGCGGCGAGCAGCGCCGCGCGGCTGTTCCCTCCCCTGCGCTCTTGCGTCGAGGCGAGCGCGCGCTCGGGCAGCAACGTCACTCGCCCTTCTTCAGCTTGTCCTTCATCTTCTTGGTCAGCGCGTCGAAGCCGTCCTTCTTGATGATGCGGACGAACTGGCTCTTGTAGTTGCCGACCATGCTCGAGCCCTCGGTGACGACGTCCTTCACGCGCCAGCCGCCGTCGGCCTCGTGCAGGAGGTAGTCGATCGCGACCGGCTCCTCGCGGCCGTTCTTCTTGTTGGTCGCCTTCGTCTTCACCAGCGTGCCGCTGTCGGCGCCCTCCTCGCCGATGAGCTGCAGATCGTAGTTCATCGTGGCGCGCACGTTGCGCTCGATGCTGCGCTGCACGAGCTGCTTCAGCAGGCCGAGGAACTCCGTGCGCTGCGCGTCGCTGAGGCCCGCCCACTCCTTGCCGAGGCTCGCCTTGCCCATCGCGTCGAAGTCGAACATCTGGCCCATGATGGCCGCGACCTTCTGGTCGCGCTCCTTCGACGCGGCCTCCTTCATCTTCGAGATCACCTCGTTGCGGCGCGTGGTGACGGCGTCGGCGGCGGGGCCGGCGTGCGCGGTCGCGGCGACGGCGAGCAGGGAGGCGAGGGCGAGGAAGGATCGGACGGCGCGGTTCATGGGGGCTCTCACGGGTGGGGGGACTGGGGCGCGTGCTTATGGCCCGGCCCGGCGGGGGCGCGCAACCAAACTGCACACCCCGAGGGCAAAAGCAAGTCACGTGCCGCGCGATCGTGTCGCGCAGAATTCACCTGAAATCGTGGCGGCGCCGCGCGCGCCGCGGCGCGGATGTTCAGCCCGCCGTGACCGCCGGTGCACGGCGCGTGACGCTCCCGTGTCACACGTAGCTCGACACGAGCGCGCGCGAGAGCAGGCCGAGGCCGTCGACCGACAGGAGCAGCAGCAGCTTCAGCGGGAAGCTCACCTGCGTCGCCGACAGCGTCTGGGTGCCGAGCGCCGCGAGCACGTTCGCGACCAGGAGATCGAGCACGAGGAACGGCAACAGCAGCGCGGCGCCGAGCGGCAGGGCCTCCTCGAGCTCGGTCACGACGAACGCGGGCAGCACCACCGACACGTCGGCCGGGGTGGCGTCGGGGCGCGCGCGGCGGGCGAGCTCCGTGAACCGTTCGAGCTCGCGCGGCGCCGAGTTGCGGGCGGCGAACGCGCGGAGGGGCTCCTTCGCGGCGTCGACGAGCGCGCGGGTCGTCGGCTCGCGCGACGGATCGAGCGACGCGCCGATCGTCGCGGCGACGGGCGCCATCGTGGCCAGGGTGAGCGCCGCTGACAGCGCGACGACGACGCCGGTGCCGGGCAGCCCCTCGGCGCCGAGCGCGCTGCGCAGGATGGAGAGCACGGTCGCGATCTTCGCGTACGAGGTGGACATCAACAGCGCGAGCGGCAGCGCGGACAGCGCGAGCCACGCGAGCGGCACGCCGTCGTTCACGCGCGCCCACCCCACAGATCGCGGAGCGTCGGGCGCGGGCGCGGCGCGGGCGGCGGGAGCTTCGCCGCGTCGAGCTCTCCCAGCTTCTGGAGCCCCTGCTCGCTCGCGGCGAGCACGTGCACGACGTCGACGACCCTGACCAGGTACACCGCCCGACGGGGCTCGAGCGGGAGCCGCGCGACGAGCTCGAGCGCGCCGTCGTCCGTGCGGCCCCGCGCGCGGGCGGCCCACGACACCCACGCGAGCGCCGCGACCGCCACGAGCAGCAGCGCGATCTCGACGGCGGTCGCCACGCCGCTCATCCGTCGAACCCGCGCCCCCGACGCGCCGCGACAGCGTCGAGGTAGAGCTCGCGGTACTGCGCGGCCGAGCGGTCCCACCCGAAGGGCTGCGACATCGCGCGACGGCGCATCGCCCGCACCGCGTCCGGCCGCTCGTAGTAGGCCCAGGTCGCGTGCCCGAGCGTGTCGAGCAGCGCCCGCGGCGACAGCGGGCGGAACGCGAAGCCGGTGCCCTCGCCGGTGCGATCGTCGTACGGCCACACCGTGTCGGCCAGCCCGCCGGTCGCGTGGACGATCGGCAGCGTGCCGTAGCGCAGGCTGTAGAGCTGGTTCATCCCGCAGGGCTCGTAGCGCGACGGCATCACGAAGAAATCGCTGCCCGCCTCGATCCGGTGCGCGAGCCCGTCGTCGAACCGCAGGTACGCGGCCATCTTGTCGGGTCGGTGCCGCGCGAGCGCCGCGAGCCCGCGCTCGATCGACGGATCGCCCGAGCCGAGCGCGATGAGCTGCACCTCCCAGTCGAGCATCGCGGGCAGCACCGAGGTGAGCACGTCGATGCCCTTCTGATCGGTGAGCCGCGTGACGAGGCCGAACAGCGGCACGTCCCGCTCGGGCAGGCCCGCCTCGCGCTGGAGCGCGCGCTTGCAAATCAACTTTCCTGACATGTCGTCGGCCGTGTACCGCGCCGCGAGGTGCCGGTCGGTGGAGGGATCCCACACCGCGGCGTCGATGCCGTTGAGGATGCCGACGACGTCGCGGCCGCGCGACCGGACGACCCCGTCGAGGCCCGCGCCGTGCTCGCTCGTCTGGATCTCGCGCGCGTAGGTGGGGCTGACGGTGGTGACGCGGGTCGCGTGGAGGATGCCGCCCTTCAGGAGGTTCAGCGCGCCGTAGTGCTCGAGCTCGCCCGCGTGGTAGTGCTCCCAGCCGAGGCCCGTCGAGCGGAGCGCGTCGGCGTGGAACTGCCCCTGGTAGCCCATGTTGTGGATGGTGAGCACCGTCGCGGCGCCGTGGATCTCGGTGCCCCACTCGGTCGTGTCGACGAACACCGGCGCGAGCGCCGCCTGCCAGTCATGCGCGTGCACGACGTCGGGCACGAACCCGAGCGCGCGTGACAGCGCGAACGCGCCGCGACAGAGGAACGTGAACCGCGCGACGTTGTCGCCGAAATCGCCGCGCGCGTCGCCGTAGATGCCGTCGCGGTCGTAGTAGTGGTGGTGCTCGAGGAAGTAGACGGGCGCGTCGCTGCCCGGCAGCCGCCCCTCGCGCGCCGCGCCGAACGCCGCGCCGCCGCCCATCGGCACGGTGAGCGTGAAAGGCAGCCGCGCCTGCGCCGCCCAGTCGACGCCGCGGTAGAGCGGCAGGACGACGCGCGCGTCGACGCCGGCCTCGCGCTGGTACTTCGGCAGGGCGCCGGTGACGTCGCCGAGGCCGCCGCTCTTCGCGAACGGCGCGCACTCGGAGGCGATGTGGAGCACGCGCAGCGGGCGGGGCATGGCGAGGAGCGGGGCGATCCGCCTCGGCGCAAGCTAGGCGAACTCGAGGCGCACCATCGAGAAATCGTCGTCGAGCACGTCGCGGCCGCGGCGAGACTTGGCGAAGGTGATGCAGTCGTCGAGCGTGCGGCCGCTCTCGGGATCGCGCGACAGCTCGCCCATGAAGTCGTCGTACGGGAGCAGGCTGCCGTCGGTCTGGATGACCTCGTACACGCCGTCGCTGAACACGAAGAGACGGTCGCGCGCCGCGACGCGCACCGTCTCGCACTCGAACACGGCGTCCGACGCGATGCCGATCATCGGGTTCGCCGTGCCGAGCTCGCGGCGGCCCTCGCCGCCGAGCATCACCGCGGGCGGGTGGCCCGCGCTCGCGAACGTCATCTCCCTGCGGCGCCGCTCGTACACGCCGTACCAGATGGTGAAGTATGTGTTGTTGTGGCGCTCCATCGGGAACGCGTCGTTCAGCGCGCGCAGCACCTGATCGGGGCGGCGAAAGTCGGTCTGGCCGAGGCGCTCGGCGCGCAGCAGCGTGAGCACGCTCGTCGCGAGCAGGGTCGCCCCGAGCCCGTGCCCGCAGACGTCGAGCAGGTAGACCGCGAAGTGCTCGGGCCCGACCCAGTGGTAGCCGAACGCGTCGCCGCCGAGCTCGGCCGACGGGACGAAGCGCCAGTCGGCCGCGATGCCGTCCGCCGCGAACGGCGACGGCAGGAGCGAGCGCACGTACGCCGCGCCCGCCTGGAGCTCGTCGCTGAGCGCGCGCTTCGCCTCGAGCAGCTCGGCCGCGCGGCGGCGCTCGGCGTCCCTCGTGCGCATCAGCTCCATCGCGAGCGCGTTCGCGTCGGCGAGCTGCGTCGCGAGGGCGCGCTGCTCCTCGAACGCCTCCTCGAGGCTCGCCATCAGCTCGCCCGCGCGCGCGTTGGAGTCGGCGAGGGCGAGGGCGAGCGACTGCTCGCGCGCGAGGGAGTCCTCGATGAGGCGGAGCGTCTGCTTCGTCTCGTCCAGCTCCCGCTTCAGGAGGGAGTTCTCGATCGCCAGCTCGAGGGGCTCTCTCACGTCGCGCCTCAGCAGAGCGTGGTCGGGATGTCGCTCATCCGCATCGCGATGACGCCGAGGCCGACCCGCTCGATCCCGAACCCGAGCTGCTTCAGGCCGTCGGCGCCGACGGGGCTCGGGCAGTAGTTGTCGACGCAGGTGGCGCACGCCTCGACCCGGCCGCCCGCCTCCTGGAGCAGCTCGATCAGCTCGGCGACCGGGGGGAACCCGTGCACGGACTCCTCGCGCCCGGAGGTCTCCGCGCCCCAGTGCGCGCCGTGCATCGTCAGCGCGACGACGACGCGCGAGCCCGAGTGCGCCGCCGCGAGCGCCGCCGCGAACCCGAACACCGCCCGCTCGCACTGCGAGGGGCCCGAGGCGATCACGAACTGCAAGTCAAAGGGCTGGTCGGTCATATGTAGAGGGTCACCTTCGAGTCGGTCGCGTCGCCGAGGTAGGTCGCGACGCCGCCGAATTCTAGCCCGTCGATCAGCTCGTCGCGCCCGATGCCCATCACGCCCATCGACATCTGGCACGCGATCATGCGCACGCCAAGCTCCTGCGAGACCTTCACGAGGTCGGGCAGCGTCTCGACGTTGTGCTTCTTCATCACGGACTTGAACATCACCGGGCCCATCCCGAGCATGTTCATGTTGGAGGACGGCACGTCGTCCGGGCCGCCGGGCAGCATCAACGACAGCATCTTCTCGACGATGCTCTTGCCCGAGTACAGCGTCGTCTTCTTCACGGCCGCGAGGCCCCAGAAGGTGAAGTACATCGACGCCTCGAGCCCCATCGCGACCGCGCCCGACGCGATGATGAACGCGGACATCAGCTTGTCCATGTCGCCGGAGAACACGATGATCGTCGCCCGATCGGCGACGGTGCGCGGGCGGAGCGCCTCGACCTCGCCGGAGAGGCGCGCCACCTCGGCCGACAGCGACGCCGTGCGCGCCGTGACGAGCTCCTCGACGAGCCGCGCGACGGCCGGGTCGACCTCGGCCATCAACCGACCTTCTTCTCGAGCGTCGCGCTCTGGATGCCCGACGTCTCGGTGAACTCGACGAGCGTGTGCCCGAGGCGCTTCGCCCAGGCCTCGACGTCGGCCTTGAACGACGGATCGCTGGCGAGCACGTGCAGGCGGTCTCCGATCTGGAGCGCCTTGATCGCGCGGCTGATCTTCACGATGGGCATCGGGCAATTCAGCCCTTTGCAGTCGAGCTCGACGACGGCCATGTGGTCCTTTCTAGGGGGAGCGCGCGAGCCTACACCGCGGCGCGCCCCGTCGCCAGGCGTCAGTCGGACGATCCGCCGAACCGCAGCGCGCCGAGCGCCGCGGCGACCACGCCGAGCGCGACCGTCGCGTAGATCGCGGGCTCCCACTCGAACCTGAGCGCGATGACGACGCCGCGCGCCTCCGCGCTCCTCGGCGGGTTGAGCAGGAGCGTGAGCGCGACCGTCACCGGCACCGCGCCGAGCACGGCGACGATCAGCCGCGCGCCCTGCATCGCGCGCGCGGTGCGGCGCGAGAGCACGAGCGGGAGCATCGTGAACCACGCGGCGAAGGCCCCCCACGCGACGCCGGTGCGCTGCGCGATGTCGGCGCCGGTGAAGACGCGCTTGTCGGGCGTGAACGTGTGCACCCACGGCAGGAAGAACGCGAGCAGGCCGAGCGCCGAGAGCGCGAGGAGCGGCCCGCGCGCCAGGCCGAGGTACGTCCACGGCAGCCGCTGCTCCTCGGGCGCCGGCCGCGGCCGGTCGTGGGCGACGCCCTCGGCCTCCGCCTCCGCGTCGAGCTCGTGGTCGTCCCGGGGCGGGAGCGACGAGAGCGGCACGAGCGCGACGCTGCAGAGCGGGCACGCCCTCTGCTCGCGCTCGGGGAAGATCTCTCGACAGAACGGACACGCGACGAGCCCACGCACGGTCATGGCAAGATAGCTCATGCTCTCTCTCGATCTCTCCAGGCGACCGACCGCCCGCGCGGGCGGAGGTTCCCCGACGGGGGGCGCGCGATGACGCGCCCCGCGCGCTGCGACGCGCAGGCGCTCTCCGCGTGGCTCGCCGCGCACCCGGCGTGGGCAGAGGACGGCGACGCGCTCCGGCGCGACGTCGCGTTCGCGTCGTACGCGGCGGCCATCGCGTTCGTGGTCGCGGTCGGGTTCCTCGCGGAGCGTCGCGATCACCACCCGGAGCTCGTGATCTCGTGGCGACGCGTGGTCGTGCGCTGGACGACCCACGACGCGGGCGGCGTCACCGCCCTCGACCTCGAGCTCGCCGCGGCGACGGACGAGCTCGCGCCATGATCGATCCCGTCGCCGCGCTGTTCGCCGCGCTCGGTCAGCCCGAGGCGCCACCGGCCGCGATGGAGGCGCTCACGCACGGATCGTGGGTCAACGAGCGCGGGGCGCGGGGCGCGCGCGACTACCAGCGGCTGGAGTTCCTCGGCGACGCGGTGCTCGGCGTGTGCGTCACGGAGCGGCTGCTGCGGCTGTTCCCCGACGCGCCGGAGGGCGAGCTGTCGCGCGTGCGGTCGCTCCTCGTGTGCGCCGAGTCGCTCGCGGCCGCCGCGCGCCGGGTCGAGCTCGGCGCCGCGCTCCGGCTCGGGCGGGGGGCCGCCGCCGATCGCGACAACATGAACATCCTCGCCGACGCGCTCGAGGCGTCGCTCGCCGCCGTCTACCTGCACGCGGGGCTCGAGGGGGCGCACCGGGCGGTCGCGCGCCTCTTCGACGACGACGCGCTCGCCGCCGCGCGCCGCTTCGGCGTCGACGTGAAGAGCGCGCTGCAGGAGCTCGCGCAGCGCGAGGGCCGCGGCACGCCGAGCTACGAGCTGCTCGGCGCGACGGGCCCCGAGAACGAGCGCGTGTTCGAGATCGAGGTGTCGCTCGGAGGAGCCCCCTTGGCGCGCGGGCGGGGACGATCGAAGAAGCTCGCCGAGCAGGCCGCCGCGAGGGCCGCGCTCGAGCACCTGGAGCCTGACCCATGACCCTCACGAAGCTCGTCACCCGCGCGATCGCGATCGCGATCGTCCTGTGCTGGTCGCTCGTCGCCTGGGCGGGCTCGTACCTCGATCGCTCCGCGCTGCTCGTCACCGAGTCGCGGCAGACGGTCGAGTGGCTGTTCACGCACCTCGGCGACAAGGAGCTCGCGGCGATGGCCCACCCCGTCACGCTCGCCCGCGTGAAGGCGGCGCAGCGCATGCCCGTGCCGAAGGAGGTGGTCTCGGCGCACCCGCACCTCCTCCTGTCGCTCGAGGCGGCCGAGCGCGCGGCGGCGGCGGCGGCGCGCGGCGAGAACGACAGGTTCGTCGTGCACCTGCGGCAGGCCCGCGACGAGGAGCAGATGTTCCGCCACCTGCTCGCCCAGCAGAAGCTGCAGCTGCCTGTCGTGAAGTGAGGCCCTCTCGCCGCGCCGTCGCGCTCGGGGTGGGCGCGCTCCTGCTCGCCGTGGGGCCGAGCGCGTACCTCGGCCTGGCGGCGCGGGGCTTCCCCCCGGACACGACCCCGGAGGGCGCGTACCTGCGGGTCGTGCTCGCGGTGAACGACGACAAGCTGCAGGCGGCGTTCGCGTACCTCGAGACCGAGGCGCAGTGGGCGGTGTTCTCCGCGCTCGAGTACGAGCGCAAGATGGCCGAGCTCGTCGCGGGCAGCTACCCGGAGCCCGAGCGCGCGCGGCTGCTCGCCGAGCTCGACGACGCGCGCGCGGCGACCGGCGGCCCCGACTACTTCGCGCGGCTCGCGCGGCGGCTCGGGTTCACCGCGCGCCTGCGGCGAGACCTGTCGGGCATCCTCCGCGTCGAGATCGTCGGCGAGCGCGCGACCGTCGAGACCGCCCGCGGCACGAGGTACGCGCTCCGCCGCAGGGAGAACGGGATCTGGGGCCTCACGATGTTCACCGCCGAGCTGCGCGCCCGCGCCGAGCGCGCGTCGCGCGACGTCGTCGTGGTCGAGCGCGCGGCCGCCGACTACCGCGCGGCGCGATGACCTCGCGCGGCGGGCTCTCCCGGACACTTCACATTCATCACGACGCGGAGGTCCACGCAGCAGAAACTTCGTCGCCCTCGCACCGACGAATTTCATGTTGGAGGCCCCCTTCGTAGCCTTGAGGATCGGGGGCTCGCGCATGGTGCGGGAGCCCACGTGAAGGCTGAGGCAGGGGAGGAAACACTATGACGGCAAGCGCCAAATTGACGGGGTCGTCGCTCGCGCTGTGCGCGGCGGTCGCGGCGTGCGGCGGCGACTCTGACAGCGGCGGACCGGGTGGCCCCGCGACGGGCAGCGGCGGGAGCCCCGCCGGCGGGAGCGGCGGCGCCACGAGCAGCGTGGGGGAGGGCCTGACAGGCACGGGGATGTACGACGGAGTCGCGCTCGAGTTCGGGTGCGATGGGTCGTTCAAGGCGACGGACGGCAACATCTCGCAGTACATCGAGGTCGTGAAGGACGCGCACCTCTTCGTCGTGCAGTGTCGATCGAAGGGAGGAAGCCACCAGGTCAAGCTCGCGCTCTTGAACCCGAAGGTCGGCGACGCCAAGGACTACAAGACGGCGGACGCAGGCGTCTCGCTGGGGCCCACGATGGGCGCTCTCGAGGGCCCGAACTTCACCACCGTGAAGGTCAACCGCATCTCGGTCACCGCCGTCGATGGGACTGACCGGGTCGCCGGCACCTTCGAGGCTGAGTGGGACCAGGGCCCGGGCAACGACTGGGTGAGCGGCCCGGCGGCCAAGGTCCAGGGATCGTTCAACGCCCCCATACGAACGAAGCTCTGAGGGACGGCGCCGCGGGGGTGGATGGTGGCTCGCGCCGCGAGGCGGCTAGGGAACGTGGATGTACCGGACGGGCATGCGCTCCTCGAGTCGAGCCATCGCCTCGGCCATCCCGTTGCCATGGGTCGCGGCTCGCTCGCCGAGGCGGACGTGGAGCACGCCGTCGAACCTGCCGAGGTCGTCCATGACTTGCGCCAGCGGTGCGGCCTCGTCCTCGAGGATCTTCACCTCGAGGGCGATCGAGCAGGGCCACGGTTGGTCACGTCGCCAGACGCCGTCGGCCACCGCGGTACGCCAGAGCGCCCCGAACTTGCAGTCGGCGGGGCGCCGCGTGAAGTCGAGCCGCAGCAGCGCTTCGTCGATGACTTGTCGGACAGACTGCTCCGCAGTCCGGCTGTTCCCCGCCGCTGCAAGCTGATGCCAGTGAGCACCATCACACCGCGCTGCGGTGAACAAGTTCGTCGTGCACGCGTCGGCGAGGGCGCGGAACGCCAGAAGGTTCTCCTCACCGGGTGGCGCGCCCGCGCCCCATACCCACGCCGCGCCGCCGACCTGCTCCACCACCGCGATGCCCAGCCCGTGCCAGGCCGCAGCCTGGTACCGCTGTCGAAATTCGCCGGGCGCCCGATCGTGCCGCCCGTCGCTCTCGAGGATCACCACGGCGTGCTCGGCGCAGATGCTCGCGCGGTAGGCTGCAGCGGCGTCGATGACTTGCGCGGAGCTCGGTCGCTGCTCGCCGCGGACGCACCCCCACTTCTTCCCCCCGAGCTCGAACGCCGCGGCACGCCAGCTCCGCCCTTTCATGGTCGACGCCGCCGGCCAACCGTTGATGATTCGAGTGTCGGGAGCCTCGTCGAGAGCGCGCTCGGCGGACCGCAGCAGCTCTTCGAGGTCGTGCATTGGTAGGCATCTGTCACCTGACGGTGGCTGTGGCAAGACCCCCCGTTCAAGCCGCGCGCGCGGACCTCCCGCACACGGCCGGTGGTCTTTCATGTCGCAGCAGCCTCGAGCTTCGACCCCGCGCGCTTCACGCGCAGCGTCCGGAGCCGCCGGACCACGTGCGAGTCGAGCTGGTTGGACTTCGTGACGTCGTCGTGGTCGAGCGCGCGGCCGCCGACTACTGCGCGGCGCGCTGACCTCGCGCGGCGGCGCCACGCGACGCTCCCGGGTCTTCACGATCCTCACGCCCGCGGAGGTCCACGCAGCAGGAACTCCTGCCACGACGCCGCCTCGAACCCCGCGCGCTCGGCCACCACTCGCGACGCATCGTCACAAAGGACGAGCGGCCGGTGCCTGGGATGTCGTCGCGCGAACTCACCGAGGCCCCGCAGATCGGCGGCCGAGATCCGGCCGGTCTTCACCTCGATGGCCCAGGAGCCCCAGCTCCCGTCGGTCACCGCGTCGACCTCGAGCGGCTCCTCACGCCAGTAGCTGACGCGCTGGCCGGCGTTCCACGCGTACGCGAGGCAGGCGTTCTCGACCCAGGCGCCCCAGCGCTCGGGCGCCGTCGCGCGGTCGGGGGCGCCGCGTGGGTCGACGACGGCACACAGGGCGTTGCTGAGCAGGACGAGCTTGGGCGGCGCGGCGCGCTGGCGCTCGACTCGCGCGGCGTACTTGGGCAGCGGCGCCACGAGGAACGCCTCCTCCAGGAGCGCGAGGTAGCTCGCGATCGTCTCCAGCGCGCCCGGATCCTGGAGCTGGCCCTGGATCTTCTGGAGCGACACGATCTGCGCCGGCGCCGACGCGGCGACGCCGAACACCTGGCGCAGCAACCCGGGCTTTCTCACCGCCGCCAGCGCCAGGATGTCCCTCCCGACCGCGGGCTCGAGGATGGCGTCGCGCACGTACGCGGACCAGCGCGCCCGGTCACCTCGGAGGTCGAACGCGCCCGGGTAGGAGCCCGTCGCGACGAGCGCCTCGCACGCATCCAGCTCCGACAGCCCGAACGCCTGCGCCAGCGAGGACGCGGACCAGTGGGTGAGCGTGATGCGTTCGAAGCGACCGGCGAGGCTCTCCCTCGAGCCATGGGCGAGCTTGAGCGCGGAGGATCCCGTGGCCACGACGTGCACGGGCAGCCGCCGGCGGCGCAGGCGGTCCCACTCGGCCTTCAGGTGACCGGCCCACCCGTGGAGCATGTGGGCCTCGTCGAGCAGCACGATCGCGCGCCCGGCGCTCGACGCGACCGCCTCCGCGCGGACCCACAGCCGCTCCCAGAATCCCGGGAGCGCCGCCTCGGGGCCGTCCGCGGCCGCGTAGAGGGCGGCCTGCCCGTGGCTGCGCGCGAGCTCGAGCAGCAAGGTCGTCTTGCCCACCTGACGAGGCCCGACCAGCAGCTGGATCCGCCCCGGCGGCGGCTCCGCGAGGCGGCGCGAGAGCGCGTCGCGCGCGTCGTGGAAGCCGAGGCGGAAATCCTCCGAGGCCATAACCGAATGATTATTCGAGTATGATCCAGTGTCAACCCCGCGGCGGGGCCGCTCGCGCGCCGCGCGCGTCTAGGTGACGGTCGGGCTCGCGTGACCGGCGGCCTCGCCCTCGGGCGCCGCGATCCGCGCCACGATCTCGTGGAGCGCCGCCTCGATCCGCTGCCAGGGCCTGTCGAGGTCGAGCTCGAGCACGTGCACGTCGTGCCCGAGGAGGCGCACCCGCGTGGGCGGCACCGTGGGGCGGTCGACGGCGTACAGCAGCATACAGCAGCACCCCGGTCACCCGGTCACCCGTGGCGCGGAGGTTCGCCAGGTAAGCCATCAGCTGGCACACGTCGCTCGACCGGAGCGTCGCGGCGTCGCCGAACGGCCCACGGAGCAGCGGCCGACCGTAGCATTTCGTCTCCACCACGACCGCGTGCCCCGGGCGCCTGAGCGTGATGTCGGTGCGCAGCCCCGGCAGCAAGCCGTGGGTCTCGCCCTCGACCACCCACCGGAGGCGCGACCGCTCGACCGTGGGGAACTCGCGCTGCTCCCGCGCCATGAACTCCCTGACGAAATCCTCGAACAGCGCTCCCATCGCGCGCTCGTCCCCCGCGAAGGCGCGAAACTGCCAGCGCCCCGCGCGGTCGTCGGGCAGCAGGCAGCGGTGGAGCAGCGCGCACACGTCGAGCGCGAGGCGGTAACGACGGAGGTTCGAGTGCAGCTGCACACGCTTGAGATCCTGCTCAGTGACAGGGATGTCGGCGACCGTGGGCATCTCCCGCGCGACGCCGAGCAGGCCCTGTCGAAGCCCGTCGGGCAGGCTCGCGACGGAGGCGAGGCGCGTCACCGTCGCCTTCAGGATCCGGTTGTGGAGCACGTCCTCGGTCAGCTCGTCGAAGGCGCACTCGAGCGCCCCGCGGGCGAGCGCGCCGCGGGCGACGGCGCGCGCGAGGCGGATCCTGCCGCGCGGTCGGCGCAGCTCGTCGACGTGCTCCCGGTACCCCCGGTCGAGGCGCTGTCGCAGCAGGCGTCGCGACGCCGTCAAGAGCACGCGAGCGAGGAGCTCCTCGGCGGGCCGGGCCTCCTCGGCGGCGATCTCGACGAGGTCGCGCTCCTCGAAGTGTCCCCGCGCGTAGGAGAGCAGGTAGTAGAGGTTCTCGACGCGCACCTGCACGGCTCACCCGTCCCTGAGCGCCCGGAGCGCCTCGCTCAGCCTCGTGGGGTTGTCGAACCAGTACTCGCGGAGGAGCGGCGCGATCTCGTGGTCGACGACGCGCCGGAACCACGCGTCGTCGTGGGCGTCGACGCGCTGACAGAAGTAGCTGTGGCCCACCCGGAACCCGGGGCCGAGCGCCGGGTCGGAGGTGATCCGCTCGTTGAGCGCAGACAGCCGCGCCTGGATGATGTTGCAAAGTGAAGCCTCGACGCCCCTCCTGGTGAGGTCGGCCTCGAACCGGGCCGCGCCGAACGCGGGCTCGAGGTCGAAGAAGACGAAGCGCCTGCGGAGCGCGTAGTCGACGAACGCCAGCGACCGATCGGCCGTGTTCATCATGCCGAGGACGAACAGGTTCGGTGGGACGAAGAACCGCGGCTCGCCGTCCCGCGCGTACGCGAGCGTCACGCCGTAGCGAGGATCGCGCTTGTCGGCCTCGAGGAGCGACAGCAGCTCCCCCAGGATCTTGCTGACGTTGCCCCGGTTGATCTCGTCGATGATGAGCACGTGGGGGATCGATGGGTGCTCCTGTGCGGCCTCGCAGTGACGGAGGAGCGGGCCGTCCTCGCGGCGGAAGCCGCCGCCCTCGGCCGGACGCAGGCCCTGCACGAAGTCCTCGTACGAGTACGAAGGGTGGAACTGCACGCGCTCGATCCGCGCGTCGTCCGCGCTGCCGATGAGCAAGCGCGCGAGGCGGTTCGCGACGAGGGTCTTCCCGACGCCGGGCGGCCCCTGGAGGATGAGGTTCTTCTTGTAGTGGCAGAGCGCGAGGAGCTCGCGCAGCTGGTCGCGCGTCAGGAAGAGATCCTGCTCCGCGTCCTCGAAAGTGTACGGAGCCGCGGCGATCGCGTCAACGGTCTCGGCGTCCTCGTCGACGTCGTCGGCCGCGCCGATCGCCGCGCGGATGTCCCGGAGGAGCCCGGAGTGTCGCCCGAGCTCCGTCAGCGTCTTCATCGCGAAGGGTCGGAGCCGGGGCCGCCAGTCTCCACGGCCCTGCCACTCCACGCCGCGGACGTTCGCGAGCGGGCGGGAGGGCTCATGGCGATACCCCGAGGTGACGACGCCGTGGCCGACGACGTGGTGGCGGCCGCGCTTCACGTAGACCGTGTCACCCACTTGCATGTCGCGGGCGAACTGCCAGCACGCCTTGGCGGCGTTCGTCGGGTCGGCGCCGCCAGGACGGCCCTCGCGGAGCCTCGCGCGGACGGCGTCGAGCGACGGGTACTGGAGGAGATCGCCGAGCTCGTTCCACCCGATCGCGATGATCCCGTCGCGGTGACACGCGTCCCACTGATCGGCGTTGCGCCCGAGCGCGATCAGCCAGGCGCGCCCGCTCGCGGCCTCCTCCGGCTCGTCCGCGGCTGGCCCCGCGACGGACTCGTCGCGCTGCGTCCAGCGCAGCAGGCACTCCAGCTCCCACGACGACAGCTCGAGCGCCGCCTGCAGCCGCTGGAAGGCGATGCGAAACGCGAGGTAGTCATCCGCGACGTCGAGGTCGGTCGGATCGTAGAGGCCGTCGGCCGCGAGGGCGTCGCGCGCGGACTTGTAGAAAGGCGGCCAGGCCTCGGGCGCTTGCACATACCAGAAGACGCTGGCGAAGAGCCGCAGCCGCCCGTCTTGCGGCAGCCTGGATCCGAGCGGCGCGGACGCGCGGAGGGCCGACAGGTACCCGACGAACGCCCGCAGCGCCGCGGCCGCCGCGGCCTCGTCCTCGGGCGCCGCGAGCAGCGCCCTGAGGGCCGCGTCGGCGCGCGCGGCGTCGGGCGCGTACTTCGCGAGCTGGTTCAACACCATCGCGCCGCTCATGCCCTTCGCGCCCAGGCTCTCCCACTCGCGCCGGGTCTTCTGGTCGAAGGTCGAACGAAGCTCCTCGAGGCTCGCCGCGCCGCTCGTGTAGCGCCCGAGCACGTCGAGCACGGCGGGGAGGATCCTCCGCCGCAGCGCGCCGCCGGTGTCGCGGTCCGCGACAGAGCTCGCGTCGGCGCGGAACGCCGCCAATCGGTCGCGCCACAGCGCCTGGCGCTGGTCGGCGTCGCC
>JADLFU010000132.1 GCA_020849655.1 Polyangiaceae bacterium
CCCACGCTCGCCGACGGCCCGCCGACGCGATCCACGAGGGGGCCAGGTGAGAACAGCCCGCTCGCGTCGACCGTGATCGAGTCGCCGCCCGCCTTGCGCGTGAGCGCGACGATCGCCGCCGCGGCGCCCGCCTTGCGCCCGAACACGAGCGTGTCCTCCGAGGCCGACAGCGACACGTACGCGCCGCGCCGGAGCGCGACCAGCTCGCGCCGCGCGCGGCCGAGCTTGCGCGTGACGGCGAGCGTCGTGTGCTCGTCCGGCGAGAGCGACGCCTCCGCCCGCATGAAGCCGCGGTTGTTGGGATCGACGCCGCCCCAGTCGCCGTGCTCGTCGCCGTAGTAGAGCAGCGGCGCGCCCGGCAGCCCGAGCAGCCACCCGAGCGCGAGCCGCGCGCGCGTGTACGCCGTCCCGGGCGCTGGCGGCCCCGCCCAGTCGCTCCACTGGTTGCCCGCCTTCTGGCTGCTCGCCGGGTCGGCGAGCGTGACGAAGCGCGCGGTGTCGTGGCTGCCGATGTACGGGGTCATGATCGCGCCCGCGGGCCACCTCGAGAGGCCGTGCTTCACCCAGTAGTCGGCGTGCAGCATGCCCTTCTCCTGGTAGGCGAACGTCCGGTACGAGACGCCGTGGTAGAGGACGAAATCGAACTGACCGTCGAGCCCCTGCGGCCCGATGTAGCGCGAGATCGTGCCGTAGTTGTCGTCGTTGCACGGGTCGGGGCAGTCGCTCCAGCCCATCGCCGTCTCGCCCATCATGAACACCTTCGCGCCGCCGCCCTCGAACGCCTCTCGCACCTCCGCCGCGAGGTTGCGCGTCGCGATCTCCTCGACGTGCTTGACGGCGTCGACGCGCAGGCCGTCGAGGTCGAACCTGTCGAGCATGTACACGGCGTCGGCCACGAGCTGCGCGTTCGCCTCGGGCACGGTGTGATCGACGTCCGGCAGGTAGGGCGCGAACATGCAGTCGAGCGCGCGCTCGGTCCAGTCGCAGCCCGGCGTGCCGCACACGCACCCGGTGCGAAACCAGCCCGGGTGCGCCTGCCGGTACTCGTGCGCCTCGTGGACGTGGTTGACGACGAAGTCCATCAGCACGCGGATGCCGCGGGCGTGCGCCGCCTTCGTGAGCGCGAGCAGCGCCGCGTCGCCGCCGATGCGCGGATCGACGGCGCGCGCCTTCACGGGCCAGTACCCGTGGTAGCCGGTCACCTGGTGCACGCCGTCGGAGGCGGGGTACGCGCCCTTCGGGTTCTCGTTGAACGGCGTGAGCCAGAGCGCGCGCACGCCGAGCGCGTCGAGCGTGCCGTCCTCGATCGCCTGCGTCACGCCCGCGAGATCGCCGCCCTGAAAATCTCCCCGCGGGTCCGCGCCCGGCGTGGTCGGTGCGTCGTTCGACGGATCGCCGTCGCGGTACCGATCGGTCATCACCATGTAGATGAGCGCGTCGCGCCAGTCGAACGCCTCGTCCTCGACCCAGAAGGGCAACCACGTGAGCTCGCCCGCGCGCCCGCTCTTCGTCCTCGGGGCCAGCGAGAGCCTGTATTTGCCGGGGGAGAGGCCCTTGATCGCGACCGCGACGTCACCCGACGGCGCGACCGTGACGGCGGCGGGATCGAGGGGCACAGCGAGGCCGTCGCGCGTCAGCGTGGCCTGGAGCCCGGCGCCGTCCGCGCCGGACGCGTCCGCCGCGTCGACGTACGTGAGCGCGGCCGTGAAGCCCGTCGCGCTCGCCTCCGCGCTCGCCGGCCGGAGCGCGGGCTTCTTGCAATCGCGGACCTTGATCGCGGAGTTCTCGACGCCGCCGACGTACTTGCGGCGCCCCTCCGCGGGATCGAGCTGCCACGCCCCATCGACGACGAGCTTGTACGCGTGCAGCCCCGGCGGGAGCGACATCGTCGCCTCCTGGGCTCCTCCCGCGGGCGAGAGCGTCGTCGCGCTCGCGAGGTCGAACCCGCTCCACTCGCCGGCGACCTTGACGACGCCCGTGCCCTGGTACCGAAAGGTCACGGGGCACATGGTGACACCGCCGCCTCCCGCGCCCGCGCCCGCGCTCGCGCCTCCCGCGCCCGCGCTCGCGCCTCCTGCGCCCGCGCCTCCTGCGCCCGCGCTCGCGCCTCCTGCCCCGGCCGCGCTCGTGCCGGCCGCGTGCGCTCCGCCCGCGCCCCCGGCTGATCCTGCCGCGCCCGCTCCCCCGGGCACGCCGCCGCTCGCGCCGCGGCCGGCCTGCCCCACCTGGTTCGAGCCCTGAGATTTCCCGCCAGGCGGGGCGTCCTCGTCCCCCGAGGCGCAGCTGGCGACGACCGCGACGAGGGACAGCGAGACGGCGGCGAGCGCGCGGCGCATCGCGCGAACGTAGCACCTGGCGGCGAGCGCTCGGAGCCCCGCGCGCGCGGCTCGCGGGAGCGGTCGAATCGTTGTAATGCCACGCGCCCGCGATGTCCGAGCAGAGCTTCCCCGAGGTGCGCGCCGAGATCGACTTCCCCACCGACGAAGAGCGGACGCTCGCGTTCTGGAGGTCGCGCGGCATCTTCGAGAAGACCCTCGCGTCGCGCGCGGGCTCGGCGAAGGGGCCGTTCGTCTTCTACGAGGGGCCGCCGACGGCGAACGGCCTGCCGCACAACGGGCACGTGCTCACGCGCGTGATGAAGGATCTCTTCCCCCGGTACCGCACGATGCGCGGCTACCACGTCCCGCGGAAGGCCGGCTGGGACACCCACGGCCTGCCCGTCGAGGTCGAGGTCGAGAAGGAGCTGCGCATCCACGGCAAGGCGGCGATCGAGCAGTACGGCGTCGAGCCGTTCACCGCGAAGTGCATCGAGAGCGTGTTTCGCTACACCTCCGAGTGGGAGCGCCACACCGAGCGCATCGGGTTCTGGGTCGACCTCGAGGACGCGTACGTCACCTACCACCGCGGGTACGTCGAGAGCGTCTGGTGGGCGCTCGCGGATCTCTTCCGGAAGGGCCTGCTCTACCGGGGCCACACGGTCGTCTGGTGGTGGGCGCAGGGCGGCACCGCGCTCTCGAGCGCCGAGGTCGGCCTCGGGTACAGGACGGTCGACGATCCGTCGGCGTACGTCGCCTTTCCGCTCGCCGACGGCTCGGGCTACTCGCTGCTCGCGTGGACGACGACCCCGTGGACGCTCCCGTCGAACGTGTACGCCGCGGTGAACCCCGCGTTCGACTACGTCTTCGCGAGGATCGGCGATCGCAAGCTCATCGGCGCGCCGGGGCTGCTCCTCGGCGTCGCGAAGAAGCTGAAGGCGAAGCTCGAGATCGATCGAACGGTGAAGGGCGCCGAGCTCGTCGGCCTCCGCTACACGCCGCCGTTCGACGTCTTCTCGCGGGCGCCCGCGGAGGACGCGTACTGGACGGTGCTCGCTGCGGATTTCGTCACGCTCGACAGCGGCACGGGCGTCGTCCACATCGCCCCCGCCTTCGGCGCCGACGACTTCGAGGCGCACAAGCGGCGCTTCCGCGACGCGGGCCAGGATCCTCCCGCGCCCCCGTGCGCGGTCGCGCCCGACGGCACGTTCACCGCAGATCTGCCAGCGTACGCCGGGCGCTGGGTGAAGTCGTGCGACGACGAGATCTGCCAGGAGCTGAAGGCGCGGGGCCTCCTCTTGCTGAAGGAGCAGGTCCGCCACGACTACCCGTTCTGCTGGCGGAGCGACGACGACGCGCTCATCCAGTACGCGCGCCCGGCCTGGTACATCCGCACGACCGCCGAGAAGACGCGCGCGCTCGCCAACAACCAGGCGATCGACTGGCACCCGGAGCACATCAGGGAGGGCAGGTTCGGCGATTTCTTGCGCAACAACGTCGACTGGGCGCTGTCGCGCGAGCGCTACTGGGGCACCCCGCTGCCAGTGTGGATCAACGACGACCTGCCGGAGGACCACCCGAGGCGCGCCGTCGTCATCGACGGCCTCTCGAGCCTCCGCGACAAGCCGCGCAACAACCTCGCCGAGGTCGAGCGGGAGCTCGCCGAGAAGATCGACGATCCGGCCGCGCGCACGCACCTCCTGGTCCACAAGCCGTGGATCGACCGCGTCACCTTCGAGGAGGAGGGCGTGGCGGGCACGTACCGCCGCGTGCCCGAGGTCATCGACTGCTGGTTCGACTCGGGCTGCATGCCGTTCGCGCAGTGGGGGTTCCCGCACCGCGAGGGCAGCCTGGAGCGCCTCCGCGAGGCCTTCCCGGCCGACTTCATCAGCGAGGCGATCGACCAGACGCGCGGCTGGTTCTACTCGCTCTTGATGGTCTCGACGCTCGTGTTCGACGACGACAAGCGGCGCGCGCTCGGTCTGCGCGCCGGCGGCGACGTGTTCGCCCACCCCTACAAGACTTGCATCCTGCTGGGGCACGTCTGCGACAAGGAGGGCAAGAAGGAGTCGAAGTCGAAGGGGAACTACACGCCGCCCGAGGTCATCCTCGATCGGGTGCAGATGGACTTCGCGGTGCTGTCGGGCGAGCCGGTCGCGGGGGCGAAGGCGGAGGCGGGCACGGCGTTCATCGCGCGCGAGGACCTCGAGGGGCTCGATCTCGACGACGGCGCGACGGTGACAGTGTCGTCGCCGGCGACCCCCGAGCGGTCACTGTCACTGTCGCTCCGCGCGCTGCCGAAGCTCCGGCGCCGCGTGGTGCTGCTGGCCGACGCGGACCGCGCGGCGCTCGGCGTCGTCGCCAACGACAAGGGCACCGACGTGCGCCCGGTGGAGGTGCCCAGCGTCCCGGCCGACCAGCGCGTCACCATCCTCGATCCGGCGACGCCCGCGCCCGGCGCCGACGCGTTCCGCTGGTTCTTCTACGCCGGCAGCCCGCCGTGGACGAACACGCGCCACAGCCTCGGGAACGTCCGCGCGCTGCAGAAGGACTTCCAGATCAAGCTCCGCAACGTCCTCACATTCTTCACCATCTACGCGAACATCGACGGGTGGCGACCCGACGCGCCCGCGCCCGCGCCGGCCGCGCGCCCGCTGCTGTGCCGGTGGATCCTCTCGGAGCTCGAGCTGACGAAGGAGGCGGTGACGGCGCACCTCGACGCGTTCGAGGCGTACGAGGCCGCGGGGCGCCTGACGGCGTTCGTCGAGTCCCTGTCGAACTGGTACGTGCGCCGGAGCCGCGAGCGCTTCTGGGCCGCCGGCGCGGGCGACGCGATGGGCGACGACAAGCGCGCCGCGTACGCGACCCTGCACCGCTGCCTGACCGAGCTCGCGAAGCTGTCGGCGCCGTTCGTCCCGTTCTTCGCGGAGGAGCTCTACCAGTCGCTGGTCGTCGCGCCGGGCGTCGCGGGCGCGAGGGAGAGCGTGCACCTCGAGGACTACCCGGAGGCGGACGCGTCGCTCATCGACCGCGAGCTGTCCGAGGAGACCGAGATCGTGCGCGAGATCGTGTCGCTCGGCCTCCAGGTGCGCACGAACGCGAGGCTGAAGGTGCGCCAGCCGCTCGAGAGGGTCGAGCTCGTCCTGTCGCGCGCCGATCTGTGCGACCGAGTGCAGGCGTACGCGTCGCTCATCACCGAGGAGCTGAACACCCACGAGCTGTCGGTGCTGCGGCCGGGCGAGGAGGGCGCGCGCGTCTCGTACAAACTGAAGCCCAATTTCCGCGCGCTCGGCCCGAAGGTCGGCAAGAAGGTGCAGCGCGTGAAGCAGGCGCTCGAGTCGGTCGACGCGGGCGCGGTGCGCGCGTCGCTCGCGCTCTCGGGCGCGGCCGCGCTCGACGTCGACGGCGAGACGATCACGCTCGGCCCCGAAGAGATCGACGTGTCGGTCGAGGCGGCGCCCGGCTACGCGGCGGCGGGCGGCAAGGCCGGCGTGGTCGTGCTCGAGACGACGCTCACCCCCGCCTTGCTCGACGAGGGCCTCGCGCGCGAGATCCAGAGCCGCCTGTCGGCCGCGCGCAAGGAGCAGGGGCTCTCGTTCACCGACCGCGTCCTCGTGCGGATCGGCGGCTCGGCGCGCGTGAGGGCGGTGGTCGATCGGCACGCGGCGTCGCTGCAAGAGGCCGTCCTCGCGACGGCGCTGACCACCTGTGACGACGTCGTCGGCGCGAGCTTCGAGATCGACGGCGAGGCGGTCGTGCTCGACGTGAAGCGGGCGTGACCGCGGCCCCGCTCCTCGTCTACGTCCACTTCCCGTGGTGCCTCGAGAAGTGCCCGTACTGCGACTTCGTGTCGTACGCCCGGCCGCGCGACGAGATCGATCACGAGGGGTACGCCGACGCCGTGATCGCGGAGCTCGCCGCGCGCGCGCCCGCGCTCGCGGGGGAGCACGCGCTGCACAGCGTCTTCCTCGGAGGCGGCACGCCGTCTCTGTGGGAGCCCGAGCAGGTCGCGCGGGTGCTCGCGGCCATCCGCTCGCGCTTCTCGGGCGACGACGTCGAGGTGACGGCCGAGTGCAACCCGTCGTCGCTCGACGAGCCCCGCGCCCGCGCGCTGCTCGACGCGGGCGTGAACCGCCTGTCGGTGGGCGTGCAGGCCCTCGACGACGCGAGGCTGAGCTTCCTCGGGCGGCTGCACGACGCGAACGGCGCGCGCACGGCGCTGCTGTCCGCGCGGCGCGCGGGGGCGGCGAGGCTGAGCGGAGACCTTATCTTCGGCGTGCACGACGAGCCGCCCGAGGTCGCGCGGGACGAGGCCGTCGCGCTCGCCGAGCTCGGCCTGACGCACCTCTCGGCGTACGCGCTGACGATCGAGCCGGGGACGCGCTTCGGCGAGCAGGCGCGGCGAGGCAGGCTGCCGCTGGCCGACGACGGCCGCGTCGCCGAGTCGTTCCTCGAGATCGATCGCGCGCTCACCGCACGCGGGTTCGAGCACTACGAGACGTCGAACTACGCGACGCCCGGCGAGGCGTCGCGGCACAACCTGGGCTACTGGCGCGGGCACGCGTACCTCGGGCTCGGGTGCGCGGCCGTCGGCGCGGTGTCCACGCAGGGAGGCTTCGTGCGCTACAAGAACCCCATTTCGCCCGACAAATATCGCGATTTTGCGCGTCGCCGTGCGCCCGACGCCGAGCTCGCGGCGCGCGAGCCGCTCGACGGAGAGACCCGCCTGCGCGAGCGCATCATGCTCGGGCTGCGGCTCGCCGAGGGGCTCGACCTCGCGGCCGCGGGTGAGGCGCTCGGCGTCGTCGGGTGGACGAGCGAGCGCCTCCGCGTGGCCGACAAGCTCGTCGCGCGAGGCCGGCTCGAGCGCGACGGAGCGACCGTGCGCGTCCCCCGATCGTCGTGGCTCTTCGCCGACGGCGTCGCCGCCGAGCTGTTCTGATCATGCGACCCCAGACCCCTGGCTACTCCTTCCGTGTCACGGCCCAGCGCGGGCACGCGCGCGCGGGCGTCCTGTCGACGCCGCACGGCGACGTGCCGACTCCGACGTTCATGCCCGTCGGCACGCAGGGCAGCGTCAAGGCGCTCGGCCCCACCGAGGTCGCGGCGACGGGCGCGCGCGTCGTGCTCGGCAACACGTACCACCTGTGGCTGCGCCCGGGCCCCGAGCTCGTCGCGGCGCACGGCTCGCTGCACGGGTTCGCGAGGTGGCCGCACGCGATGCTCACCGACTCGGGGGGGTTCCAGGCGTTCTCGCTCTCCGACAGGAGGAAGACGACCGAGGAGGGCTTCGCGTTCTCGTCGCACCTCGACGGAAAGAAGATGTTCCTCTCGCCGGAGGAGGCGATGCGCGTGCAGGGCCTGCTCGGCGCCGACATCGCGATGCAGCTCGACATCTGCCCGCCGGGCCAGGCGCCCCGCGACGAGATCGCCGCCGCGATCGATCGGACCACGCGCTGGGCGAGGCGCTGCCTCGCGAGCAAGCGCGCCGACCAGGCGCTCTTCGGGATCATCCAGGGCGGCACCCACGAAGATCTGCGCGTCGCGCACGCCGCCGAGCTCGCGGAGCTGCCGTTCGACGGCCTGGCGCTCGGGGGGTTCTCGGTGGGCGAGCCGATCGAGCAGATGTGGCGCACGGTCTCGGCCGTCGCGCACCAGGTCGACCCCGAGCGACCGCGCTACCTGATGGGCGTCGGCACCCCGCGCGACCTCGTGGCGTCGATCCTCGCGGGCGTCGACATGTTCGACTGCGTGCTGCCGACGCGCAACGCGCGCAACGGCCAGGCGCTCACGAGGTCGGGCCGCGTGGTGCTGAAGCAGGCGCGCTACCGCGACGATCAGCGGCCCCTCGACGAGGCCTGCCCGTGCGACTGTTGCCGCGGCGGCTTCAGCCGCGCGTACCTGCGTCACCTCTACGTCGCGAAGGAGATCCTCGTGCTCCGCCTCGTCTCGCACCACAACCTCACCTTGTACGGCCAGCTCGTCGCCGACGCGCGGGCGTCGATCGCCGCGGGCGATCTCGCGGGCTTCCAGGCGCGCTGGGCCCGCGCGGGCGCCGACGGAGACCCGGCGTGACAGGCGTCCACCACCTCGCCCTGCGCGCCGAGAGCGTCCTTGCGCTCGCGGCGTTCTACGTCGCCGTCTTCCGGCTCGACGAGCTCGATCGCCAGACGGACGAGCTCGGAGTGAAATCGATCTGGCTCGGCCTCGGGGAGGCCATCCTGATGATCGAGCGGCGCGGCCCCGGCGAGCCCGCGCCCGATCCGACCTCGCGCGAGGTGCAGATCTTCTCCGGCACGAAGCAGGACCGCCTCGACGTCGAGCAGCGCCTCGCCGACGCCGGGTTCTCGCCCGCGTTTCGCTCGCCCTACACGACCTACCTCCGCGACCCCGAGGGGCGACTCACCGGCATCTCGCACTACCCGGAGCGTTGACGGGCCGCGGGCAGAGCTCGAGACGACGCCGCGTACGCTCCGTCGATCATGTCTCGCCCGCTCCTCCTCGCGCTCTCGCTGTGCACGTCGGTCGGCTGCCTGGGGTACCGCTCCCAGGAGCCCCCGCGCGCGGCGCACCGTCAACAGGCGGCGGCCGGCGCGGGGCAGCCCTCGACCGCCGCGCCGAGCGCGCCGGCCCCGTCGACTGCGGCGCCGAGCCCCGCGGCGGCGATGCTCGGCGCGGCCTGGACGATGTTCGGTATGTTGCTGCCGGGCGCGCCTGCGCCTGCGCCTCCCTCGCCCGCGCCACCCGCTCCGCAGCCGTCGCCGGGCACCCCCGCGCCTCAGCTGTCGTGGCCGTTCCCGCTCCCGCTGCCGGTGATGACGGGCGCTCCGCCCGTCCCGAGCGCGCCCGGCCCTCTGCCCACGCCGAGCGGGGGAGACGCGCCGGCCGCTGGGACGGGGTTCGAGGACGAGGTGCTCGCGCTCACGAACCGGCGTCGCGCGGCTGGCGCGACCTGCGGCGCGGAGGCGTACCCACCCGCGCCGCCGCTCACCGAGGACGTGCGGCTGCGCCAGGCCGCGCGGGCTCACGCCGCGGACATGGGCGCGAGAGACTACTTCGATCACCAGACCCCCGAGGGACGCACCGCGGTCGACCGGGCGCGCGCGGCCGGGTACCCGTCGGCGTTCGTCGGAGAGAACATCGCCGCCGGGTACAGCACGCCGGAGGCGGTCGTCGCCGGCTGGATGAAGAGCCCCGGCCACTGCACCAACATCATGGACCCCCGCTACACGCGGCTGGGCGTCGGGTACGCCTCCAGGCCCGCATCATCGATGCGCGACTACTGGGTCCAGGACTTCGGCCACTGAGCCTCGGCGTCGGGCGCACGCCTTGCGCGCCCCGGCGAGCGCGGTGCGTCACGCGGCCGCCCGGCGTGAGAGATCTGCGAGACGGCGCGCAGGAGCGTCGCGCGGGGTGACGTCGATCAGGTGGACCAATATGACGTCCGTCATATGGCGACGCCGCGAGGGGGCCCGTCCGGGCCTGGAACCCGGCGCGCGAGCGCCGACGGACGCCCCCCTGTGCGCCCTCGACCTGCCGTCCGTCATGTGCCGACAGGCGTTGGCCCGACTCCTGCTTGGGGCCCGCGAGAACCCGCCGCGACCGCGCGGGCCCAAGGACAACTCATGCGCGCTCACACCATCGTCATTTCCACTCTGTTCGCAGTTGGCATCGCCGCGAGCGTCTTCGTCGGGTGCGAGAACAAGCACGAGGCGAAGGAGCAGAAGGCCAAGTCCCAGACGCTCGGCGCGTCCCAGGGCATCCAGGATCTGATGAAGGCCCGCGGCCTGTCGGAGGCCGACGTCGAGGCGGCGCTGAAGACCTATGTGCCGACTGGCAAGCTGGACGAGTACTACATCTTCGCGTCGGGCGGCCAGTCAGGCAACGTCAACGTCATCGGCGTGCCGTCGATGCGCATGCTGAAGGTCATCGGCGTGTTCACGCCCGAGTCGTGGCAGGGCTGGGGGTTCGGCGGTGACAGCGACAAGATCCTCGACGGCGGCAACCAGGGGACGCGCAAGATCCGCTGGGCGGACATGCACCACCCCAACCTCTCGGAGGCGAAGGGCGAGTACGACGGCAAGTACCTCTTCGTCAACGACAAGGCCAACGCCCGCGTCGCGGTGGTCGATCTCTCCGACTTTCAGACCAAGCAGATCGTGGCCAACCCGCTCGCCGCCAGCGATCACGGCGGCGCCTTCGTGACGCCCAACACCGAGTACGTGATCGAGACGAGCCAGTACCCGGCGCCGCTCGGCCGCGGCTACGCCCCGCTCGCAGAGTACAAGGACAAGTACCGCGGCGTCGCCGTGTTCTGGAAGTTCGACCACGAGAAGGGCCGCATCGACCCGGCGAAGAGCTGGGCGATGGAGCTGCCGCCGTACACCCAGGACCTCGCGGACGCCGGGAAGCTGGACTCGGACGGTTGGATGTACATCAACTCGTTCAACACCGAGCTCGCGGTGGGCGGAACGCTGGACGGCAAGCCTCCCATCGAGTCGGGCGCCAGCCAGAACGACATGGACTACCTCCACGTCATCAACTGGAAGAAGGCCGAGGAGCTCGTCAACGCCGGCAAGACCAAGACCATCGCAGGCATGAGGGTGCTGATGATGGAGACGAGCGGCCCCGAGGGGGTGCTCACCCTGGTCGGCGAGCCGAAGAGCCCGCACGGCTGCGACGTGACGCCGGACGGCAAGCACATCGTCGTCGGCGGCAAGCTCGACACCCACGCCACCATCTACGACGCCGCGAAGATCAAGGCGCTCGTCGAGCAGAAGAAGTTCGAGGGCAGGGATCCGTACGGCCTCGGCATCATGGCCTTCAAGGAGACGATCGCCGGGCAGGTCGAGATCGGCCTCGGGCCGCTCCACACGGTGTTCGACGACAAGGGCAACGCGTACACGTCAGTGTTCATCGAGAGCACGGTCGCCAAGTGGTCGTACAAGGACTACAAGAAGCCCGTCGAGAAGCTGAAGGTGCACTACAACATCGGCCACATCCTCTCGGCCGAGGGCGACACTGTCAGCCCCGACGGCAAGTACGTCGTCGCGATGAACAAGATGTCGATGGATCGGTTCCTCCCCGTGGGCCCGCTGTACCCGCAGAACTTCCAGCTCATCGACCTGTCGGGCGAGAAGATGCGTATGTTGATCGACATGCCGATGCCGAACTCGGAGCCCCACTACTCGCAGATGATCAAGGCCGACAAGGTGAAGCCGCTCAAGACTTACAAACCCGGCACGAACGCGCACGGCGAGATCGACCCTGCGAAGGTGGAGGGCGGCAAGGAGCGCATCGTCCGCAACGGCCACAAGGTCGACGTGTACATGACCGCCATCCGCAGCCACTTCACGCCCGATCAGATCGAGGTCGAGGAGGGCGACGAGGTGACGCTCCACATCACCAACCTGGAGACGGCGGAGGACCAGACCCACGGCTTCACGCTCGACATGCACAACATCAACGTGAGCCTCGAGCCCGGCAAGCACGAGAACATCTCGTTCAAGGCCGACGTGCCGGGCACCTTCCCGTTCTACTGCACGGAGTTCTGCTCGGCCCTCCACCTCGAGATGGCGGGCTACTTCCTCGTCAAGCCGAAGAAGCACTTAGGAGCCGCCCATGTCCAGCGCACCCGAGGTCACAGGAGAGGAGCTCACCGAGGGGGGGGAGGCGCCGGAGCGGGCGAGGCCGCGTCGAGTTCGGTTGCCGCTCGCCGCGGCGCCGGTCAAGGCCGAGGCCGCGCCGTGGAACTGGGCGCGCTGGCCCACCGTGCTGCTCGCGGTCGCCTCCGTGGCGCTGTTCGGCGCCTCGTTCTTCCAGAGCTGGTGGAAGTTCTGGCTGTACGCCCCACAGTACCCGAAGGGCCTCCGCCTCGAGATCGCGCTCACGGGCATGGGCGGCGACGTCCACGAGATCGATCTGCTGAACCACTACATCGGCATGAAGCACCTCGCCGAGGCCGCGGCGCTCGAGCGACAGCTGGCAGGCTGGGGCGTGGCGGCCGTGGCGGTGGTCACGCTGGCGCTCCTCGCCGGCGCAGGGAAGAAGCTCAACAAGCTCGTCGCCATCCCGGCGATCGCGTTCCCCATCGGGTTCCTCGCGGACAGCTTCTACTGGCTCTACTCCTACGGTCACAACCTCGATCCGCGCGCGCCCATCCGCCTCGCCGCGTTCACGCCGGAGATGTACGGCAACGGCCAGATCGGTCAGTTCGAGACGTTCGCGCGGCCGGCGATGGGGTTCTGGCTGGCGATGGCGGGCGTGGCGTGCGCGCTCGTGGCGTCGTTCCTCCGGTCGCGGGTGTGCACGCACTGCACCGCGGCCGGCACGTGCGGCGCCGTGTGTCCTCGCGCGATGGTCTTGCCGGAGCGTGAGGGATGACCCGCTCGTCGGGCGCGCGCATGGCGGCGCTCTCTCTCTTCGCGCTCGCCCTCGGCGCGGCGCCCGCGCAGGGAGACACGCGCGCCACGGTCGCGCCTGGCCCGCGGGCCGGGCAGGTGCCGGCGGGCGCCGTCGTCGCGCGCTCGTTCGAGGAGCTGCAGGCGCTCGTCTCGGATCCGGCCGGTCCGGCGACGATCTCCGTGTCGGGGACGCTGCGCGGAGACCTCGTCGTGCGGCGCCCGGTGGCGATCGTGGGGCAGCCCGGCGCGGCGCTCGAGGGCACGGGCACGGGCACGGTGCTCCGCATCGACGCGAAGGACGTCCGCGTCGAGGATCTCGTCGTGCGGCGCTCGGGCCACCGCCACACCACGGAGGACGCGGGCGTCCACGCGACGGGCGAGCGCGTGCACCTGCGGCGCCTGCGGGTGGAGGAGACGCTGTTCGGCATCTCGCTCGCGGCCTGCAAGTCATGCGGGATCGAGGGCGCCCACGTGGTCGGCTACGCGGACGACACCGAGCTGCGCGGCGACGGGGTGAAGCTCTGGGAGTCCGACGACTCGGTCGTGCGCGACTCGCTCCTCGAGCGCTCTCGAGATCTCGTGGTCTGGTACACGAAGCGCGCGCTCCTCGTGGGCAACACGGTCCGCCACAGCCGCTACGGCTCCCACTTCATGTACGCCCACGACGCGGTCGTGCGCGACAGCCGCATGGAGAGCAACGTCGTCGGCGTGTTCGTCATGTACAGCATGCGCGTGAAGATCGAGCACAACGTGCTCGCGGGGGCGCGCGGGGCCGCCGGCATCGGCCTCGGGTTCAAGGACAGCGACGCCGTCGAGGTCAAGGGCAACTGGCTGGTCGCCAACACCGCCGGCGCCTACTTCGACAACACCCCCCGCGTGACGAACCAGCCCGTCCACTTCGACGACAACGTCGTCGCGCTGAACGAGGTGGGCCTCCGCTTGCATGGCTACGAGGACGGGCTGCACGTGCGACGAAATGACTTTCGAGAGAACGCCGTCCTGGTCGAGGTCGACGGCGGCGGTGACGCGCACAAGGTCGGCGTCCGCGGGAACCACTACTCCGACTACGAGGGCTACGATCTCGATCGCGACGGGGTGGGCGACGTGGCCTACGAGATGAAGACGCTCTCCCGTGACTTGACGGACGCCCGCCCGGCGCTGAAGTACTTCCAGGGGACGGCCGCGATGGGCGTCATCGACGCCGTCGCGCACGCGGTGCCGGTCTTCGCCGCGCGGCGGCTCTGGGTCGATCCGGCGCCGGCCTTCGGGCGGCTCCACCAGGAGGCTCCATGATCACGGTCGCGCAGGTCGAGAAGCGCTTCGGGCGGGTGGTGGCGCTCGACGGCGTCTCTCTCTCCATCGACAAGGGAGAGCGCGTCGCGTTCGTCGGGACGAACGGCTCGGGCAAGACGACGCTGCTCCGCGCCATCCTCGGCCTCTTGCGCGTCGACGGGAAGATCACCGTCTGCGGCAGCGACGTCGGTCGCGAGCCCGAGATCGCGCTCCGCAGCGTCGCGTACATCCCCCAGATCGCGCCGCCGATCGAGGCGCCGGTCGGCGAGGTCGTCCGGGCCTCGGCCGCGCTCCGCGGGGTCGAGCCCTCGGCGATCGAGGCGCGGGCGCGCCGCCTCGGCCTCGATCTCGGCGCCTGCGCGCGCACGAGGTTCCGCGATCTGTCGGGCGGGATGAAGCAGAAGCTGCTCGGCGCGCTCGCGCTCGCGGCCGAGACGCCGATCCTCGTGTGCGACGAGCCCACCGCGAACCTCGACGGCGACGCGCGCGCCGCGTTCTTCGAGCAGCTGGCGGAGCGGCCGGCGTCGAGCGTCGTCATCCTCTGCTCGCATCGCCTCGAGGAGGTCCGGCAGATCGTGGGGCGCGTCGTCGAGCTGGCGGACGGGCGGATCGTCCGCGACGCGTCGCTGTCGGAGCTGCTGCGAGAGCTCCGATCGTTCCGCGTCGAGGTCGCGCTGACGGAGGCGGGCGCCGCCCTCGAGCCGACGCTCCTCGCGCTCGGGTTCTCGCGGTCGGGCCTCGCTCGGTTCGCGCTGCAGGTGGCGCAGGCCGAGAAGATCGAGCTGGTCACGCGGCTGCTGCGCGACCACGGCGACGGCCTCGCGGATCTCTCGGTCGTCCCGATGGACGATCTCTCCTCCGTCCCCGGCAACGTGTCACCGCTCCGTCCGAAGCTCGAGGTGGTGGCGTGACCCGGCGCGCGCTCGCGGCGGTCCTCGGCGTCGCGCTCCTCGCGCTCTCTTGCGCGCGCTCGGACGCCCCTGCCGACCCGGTCTGGGGCAAGGAGCCGTGCGCCCACTGCGCGATGCTCGTCAGCGACAAGGCGCACGCAGCCCAGGCGCTCCACGACGGCGACCGCAGGTACTTCGACGACATCGGCTGCATGATCCTGTGGCTCGAGAAGAACAAGGCCAACGGTGACCGCGCCTGGGTCCGCGACGCCGACGCGGGCGGCTGGGTCGACGCGCGCTCGTCCCGCTACGCCGACGGCGCGAAGACGCCGATGGACTTCGGGCTCCAGGCGAAGCGGGGCGGACCGCTCGGCTGGGACGAGGCGCGCACCCGCGCGCTCGCCAAGGAGAGGAATCCATGAGCACCACGCAAATCATCAGCCCCGCGCGCGTCATGCTGCGCCTGGAGCTCGCGGACGCGCTGCGCTCCCGCTGGGCCCTCTTCACCGGGGGCGTGTACGCGGTCGTGTTCGGGTTGTTCATATGGCTTGGGTTGCGGGAGAGCACTGTGCTCGGCTTCACCGGGCTGTCGCGGGTCATCCTCAACGTCTCCAACGCGGTCGTCCTCGCGGTGCCGCTCGTGGCGCTGGTCGCGACCAGCCAGACGGTCGTGCGGGCGCGGCACAGCGGGTTCTTCGAGCTGATGCTGACCCAGCCGGTGCGCCGCTCCGACTGGTTCTACGGCGCCGTCCTCTCCAGGCTGGTGGTCGTCATCGGTCCGCTCGTCGCGCTCCTGCTCCTGGCGTGGACCGCGGGGCTCGCGGCGGGCAGGGGAGACGCGGCGCTCGTCAGCGTGCTGTTGCGCAGCCTCGCGGTGACAGTGTCGCTCGCGTGGGCCTTCCTCGGCGTCGGCTTCTACATCTCGACCGTCGCGCGCACGGCCGAGCGCGCGACGGTGCTCGCGCTGCTCGCCTGGCTGACGGCGAGCGCGCTGCACGACTTTGCGCTCATCGGTGTGCTGTTGAAGTGGAAGCTCCCGCCGATGACGGTGTTTGGGCTCGCCGCCGCCAACCCCGTCGAGGCGGCGCGCATCGCCATCCTCGGCGCCATCGATCCAGAGCTCTCGGTGCTCGGCCCCGTGGGGTTCTGGCTCGCGAACACCCTCGGGCCGCGGGGCGCTGTCGCGGTGGGCGTCCTCTGGCCGCTCGCGCTCGGCACGCTCGCGCTGCACCGCGCCGAGCGCCGCCTCTCGGGCTCGGACCTCGTGGGCTGACATCAGCCCTCACCTCAACCAGTATCGAAAGGAGTCGAACATCATGAAGAAGCACCTCTTGGGCGCGGCGTGGCTCGTCGCGGCCGTCGCGGTCATCGGCTGCAGCAAGGACTCGGCCTCGGGCAGCACCGGGTCCGCGCCTGCGGCGGCCACGAAGGTCGATCTCACCGCCGCGAAGGCAGAGTACCAGACTCGCTGCGCCTCGTGCCACGGCGCCTCCGGTCACGGCGACGGCGCGGCGGCCGCGGCGCTGAACCCGAAGCCGCGCAACTATGGTGACAAGGCGTGGCAGTCGTCGGTGACCGACGAGCAGATCAGGAAGACCATCCTCATGGGCGGCGCCGCCGTCGGCAAGAGCCCCATCATGCCGGCCGCGCCCGATCTCGACTCGAAGCCCGAGATCGTCGAGGGCCTGGTGCAGGTCGTCCGCGGGTTCGGCAAGTAGCCTGTCGTCGGCGGGGGCGGCCAGCGGTCGGCCGCCCGTGTCGTTCACTGTCGAGCGAGCGCGACCGTGACGAGCGTGGTCGCGGTCGATCGGTAGCCGTCCCTCGGCTCGTCCCACATCGGCGCGTAGGGGCTCAGCTCGAGGAACAGGTGAGGCCGGACGCCGAGGGCGATCCCGATCGCTCCCTGCGCGACGCCGTCGCCAGTGATGGATGTGGCCCGCGACGGCCTCTGCTCTCCCTGCTCTGCAGGCCGGGGCGCGGTCTGCTCGGACTGTGAGACGATGTGATGATTGATGAGTGACACACCCGCGTAGGGTGTGAGCCAGGTGGTGAGGTCGTAGCTGACGACGCCGCCCGCCAGCAGGGTGGGGCCCTTGCCAGGTTGAGCCAAGTACCCGGCGCCGCCGCGCGCTGCCACCGCCAGCCGATGCGATCCTGTCGTCAGCGATCGGGTTGGGGTCTCCTCGCTGGGCGGACTTGTCGAACACGCCCTCCTCGACACCCAGGAAATCGAACGGCATCGCGCAGCCAGCGACGACCCATGCCAGGAAACAAGCGAAGCCTTGACGCATGAGCGAGGCCCTGCGCGGGCCCACCTGTCGGCGCCGCCTCGACAGTGTAGCGCGCGGTCAACGTCGCCGCCGCTCGTGGCTCGCTAGCTCACGGCCCGCCGGCGCCGCCCGACGGCGGGTAGGTCGCCAGCACCACGATCGAGTACTTCGTGTGCTGGTGCGGCACCTGCGCCCAGTCGGGCGTCGGCAGGCCGCGCGTCACGCAGCTGACGACCTCGCGCGCGGCGCGCTTCTTCACGCTGCCGCTCTTGCCGGCCCACACCTTCGTCTTCTTCGTCTTGAAGTCGACGTCGAGCACGAAGTTGATCGTCCCGCCGGAGGGCAGCATCGGCGCGCACGAGACGTTGTCGCGGATGGACTTCGTCAGCGCCTCCTCGAAGAACGGCTGGCGATCGCACTGCTCGGGCGGCGTCTTGCCGCCGCTCTTCTGGCACCGCGAGATGCGCGGCTCGCCGAGCGAGAGGCCGCGCGTCTCGGGCGGCAGCGGCACGGGGGCCGTCGCGGCGGGCGCCGTCGCCGACAGCATCGGTGAGAGCCCCGACTGGCCCGTGGCGTCCGGCCGCCTGTCCGCGTCCGTCGCGCGCGGGCGGCGCCACACGTACAGCGGGACCGCGATCATCACGAGCCCCGCGACCACCGCCACCGTCATCTGCACCCGGAGCGTCCGCGAGCTCTTGCCGGTGCCGAGCCTGCGACCGAGCGCGGGCTGGGAGGGCGGCGGGAGGGACGTCGGCATCCGGTGTCTATCCCTCGAGCAACGTCCTGCCGCTGCGGCCCGGCTCGGCCTTGACGAGCGTCGCGCCCAGCTGGAGCGACTCGGGCATCATCCCCTGCGACTGCGCGACGATCTGCTCGACCACGTGCCGGGCCTCGTCGACGCTCGGCCCCACCATCGCCACCGCGAACTTCAGCGGGCCCGTGCGCCCCGCGACGAGCGGCGTGATCGACAGGAGTAGCATCTCCGTCAGCTCGGTCACCCGCTGGGCCGCGCGCCGGAGCGCGAGCATCTCGAGGATGGTCGGCCGGTCGCTCACGAGGCGGTTCGGCCCGCGCAGCTCGTAGCGGGCGAGGGTGAGCGTCGCCTCGCTCCACTCCGCGAACTGGCTCTCCTCGTCGAGGTAGCGCTGCATGTGCTCGACCGCGAGCAGCCCCGTCAGGCCGTCGCGCCGCACGAGGTACGCCTTCGCGCGGCGGTGCGGCGGCGAGTCAGGACCGAAACTAACAAGCTTCACTCGGATCTCGCCGAGCTGCACCTCGCCGCCGTGCAGCAGGGTCGCCTGCTGCTTCCGCTCGTAGGTGTGATCGACGTAGGTGCCGTTCGTGCTGCCCTGATCCTCGACGGACCACGTGCCCTGCTGCCACCGCAGGACCGCGTGCCCGCCGGACACCGTCGCCTCCGGCACGACGAGATCGCGGTCGGCCTTGCGACCGGCCGTCAGGATGGGCTTGTCGAGCGAGAGCAGCGTGCCGACGGCCTCGGTCGCGTTGGTCGCGTAGGTGACGAGCAGCGACTGCGCGCCCGGCACGAACTGCCCGCTCTGCGCGCGTCCGAGCGGCGGCCCCGGATCGAGGCGCTCGCGCGGCACCTGGATCGGGCTCGACGTCATCTGCGTTGGGTTGAAGAAGCGCATGTGCCGCGCCGCCGGGCGCAGCTGCTGATCGTCGGCGAGGCAGCGGTGCACCTGCTTGATCTCGTCCATCGACAGCCCGCTCGGCACGTCGAACATGATCTGCTGACGCATCGGCCGCGCGCGGGGCTTCGACCCGGGCTCGGGGACGCGGCAGGTCCACATCTCCCACAGCGTCAGGCCGCACGCGTACACGTCGTCCTCGGACGACGCGCCGCCCGAGCGCAGGCGCTCCGGGCTCATGTAGTTCGGGGTGCCGCCGTCGGGGGGCGCGCCGGGGCGACGCGCCGAGAGCCGTGCGCGCTCCTGCGCGAAGCCGAAGTCGAGGACGATCGCGCGGTCGTCGGTGACCATCACGTTGCCGGGCTTCAGGTCGCCGTGCACGAGGCCCTGGGCGTGGATGGCGGCGAGGCCGGCGCAGATCTCGCTCGCGATCTTGCGGAACTCGTCGGCCGTGTAGCCGCCGTGCGCCTTGCGGCGGCGGATGTGCGAGTGGAGCGTCTGACCCGCGATGTGCTCCATCACGAGGATGGGGCCCCACGGCGACGGCGCGAGATCGTGGACGCGGCAGACGTTCGGGTGGCTGACGCTGCGGGCGTGCAGCAGCTCCTGCCGGAGCGCCTCGTCGTCGCCCGGCATGCGGGACTCCTCGCGCACGACCTTCAGCGCGACCGGCTGCTGCGTGCTGCGGTCGTAGGCGAGGAACACCTCGCCCATCCCGCCCTTGCCGAGGCTCTGGCGGATCTCGTACCGGTCGTTGACCAGCGTGCCGTGGGCGATGGGGGGGGGCTTCTGAGCCATGGGACCGGGCGTGGGAGGCTCGTTCAATTTGCTCGGTGGCGCAAGCGCGGGCAGCGACGCGACCGCAGAAAACGCGATCGCCCCGCGACCTCTCGGCCACGGGGCGACGTGGGTGCAGCGGGCGGTAAGCCCTTGGCGACGCGCACGACCTCGGCGAACGCCGGCGGATCGCTGACCGCCAGCTCCGACAGGATCTTGCGATCGAGGATGACGTTGGCCTTCTTCAGGCCGGGGATGAGCCGCGAGTACGTCGTGCCGGCGGTGCGGGCGGCGGCGTTGATGCGGGTGATCCACAGGCGGCGGAAGTCGCGGCGGCGCAGGCGACGACCGATGTACGCGTACTGCCAGGCGTTGCGCACGGCCTCGACCGCGTCACCGAAGATGCGGCTGCGAGCGCTGTAGAAGCCCTCGGCGTGCTTGAGGATACGGTTGCGACGGCGGCGGGCCTTGAAACCACGTTTTGCGCGGGGCATCTGTGTCTCCTGTAAACCGTAGGGGAGCATCAGCTTGATGCGCTTCTCGAACGACGCGGCGACCGTGTCGTTCTTGCGGAGCCGGCGGAGGCGCTTGCGCGACTTCTCCTGCATCCCGTGGTTGCCGCCGCCCTTGGAGCGACGAACCTTGCCCGAACCCGTCAACCGGAACCGCTTCTTCGCGGCGCGGTTGCTCTTCATCTTCGGCATGTGAGGAACCTCGAGTGAGCCGCTCCCTTACGCGGGCCGCCTGGCTCACCATTGAGTCAGGCCGTTTCGCCCGGGGGAAGCGGAAGGGCGCGGCTTATGACCGACCGCGCCCCGCTTGTCAAGCGTTCAGGGCGCGACGCAGCCGTTCGGCACCGCGTTGTCCGCGGGCGCGAGCGAGAGGATGTAGTGCGCGATGTCGGTCGCGTCGCCCTCGGTGAGCCCGGCGAACCCGGCCTTGCCCGCGGGCATCGGCGGGCAGATGTTGCCGCCGGTCTTGTCCTTGCCCTCCTTCAGCGCCTTGACGACGTCGGCGACCGTCCACCCCGCGAGGCCCGTCGCGTGCGGCGTGAGGTTGGCCGAGTAGATCGTGGCGGGGAACGGCGGCGACGGCAGCCCGAGCTGGTACGAGACGCCGCCCTGGAACGCCTTCGACACGTCGATCTCGGGCCCGGCGCCCGGCGCGTTGTGCTTCGTGTGGCACTCGAGGCACGCGCCCGCCTCGGCCGCGAGGTAGCGCCCGCGCGTCGCCGCCGGCACGTCGGCGTAGGTGCTCGGAGGCGTCGGCAGCGTCGACGGAGCGATCGAGGGCGCCGGCGCCGGGATGTTGTCCCAGGGCGGCTCGTGCGCGGGCAGCGTGTTGTCGACGCCGGGCACCGTGCGCAGGTAGGCCACGATGGCGTCGGCGTCCTCGGGCTTCATGTTGTGGAACTGGTAGTAGGGCATCACGGCCGACAGCGCCTTGCCGTCGGGCCGCACGCCGTTCAGCATCATGTCCTTGACCTGCTGGTCCGTGCGGGTCGAGAGGCCGGTCGCGTGGTTCGTGAGGTTGCGGGTCGAGAGGCACCCGAAGCCCGCCTTCGTCGGGTCGGCGTCGATGAAGCACGGGACTCCTGACAGCCACTTGCTCATGTCCGGGGCGCCCGTCTTGTCGCGCGGCGTGTGGCAGTCGCCGCACGCGAGCACGGCCTTCACGAGGTACTCTCCGCGCGCCACCTGCGGGCTCGCGCCCCCGCCGCCCGCAGCGCCTGCGGCGCCCGCGGAAGATCCGCCCGCGCCCGCCGAGGAGCCGCCCGCGCCCGCCGAGGAGCCACCCGCGCCCGCCGAGGAGCCACCCGCGCCCGCCGCCGCGCCGCCCGCTCCTGCGGCCGTGCCGCCCGCGCCCGCGGCCTTGCCGCCTGCGCCCGCGACGCTCCCGCCGGTGCCCGCCGTCGCCTTGCCCGCGGCGCCCGCCGAGGCGCCAGCGCTTCCGCCGGACGTCGACCCGCCGCTGCTCGTCCCGGCCGCCCCCGCGGCGAGGTCCTCATCGTCGTCGGAGCACCCCGCCACCGCCGCCGCACACACCATCGGGATCGCCCACAGGTACATCCATCGAGTCGTGTTCATCCGCTCCTCCTCTCTTGACCGAGGTCAAACCTTACCAATCCCGTGACGAGCGGTGAAGGGAGTCATGGCGCGAGCGACTCGACCCAGGCGCGCACGGCGGCGACGCCGCGCTCGTCGACCACCTCGGTGCCGAGCGGCGGCATCTGGAAGGCGTCGCCCCGGTGCTCCATCCGCACGACCACCGCGCTCGCGTCAGGATCGCCCGGCGCGACGCGGAGCGCGGGCTTGCCCTCTCCCTTGAACGACAGCGTCGGCACGCCGACGAGCGTCGACCACGCGCGCGTCTCCGCGACGCTCGCCTCGTCGCTGCCGAGCCGGAGCACCATGTTGGTGTCGGGCCACGCGACGCCGCGATCGTTGTGGCAGTGCCCGCAGCTCGCGTGCAGCGCGCCGAGCGCTGCGACCGCCCGCGGATCACCCGCGAGCGACGCCGGCGCGGGCAGCGGGGGGCTCGCCAGCGGCGCGATGAGCGCGTGGTCGATCTGCAGCCGCGAGAACCCGAGCACGCGCCCCGGCTCGCCCGCGTGACACGACCAGCACTGCTTCTGCGCAGGCACGTCGTGCGTGGTGCCGCCCACGTCGGGCGCGCCGTCCGGGGCGAGCACGGCGTCGCTGCCGTCGGCGAGCCAGACGAACGAGCCCATCCAGACGTCCTCGCTGCCGGGCCCGAAGCGCTCGATGAGCCGCGTCTCGAGCGCCCGGCCGTCGCGCGAGAATTCCTTCCACAGCTGCGCGCCGATCGGGAAGACGAGCCTGTCGGGATCGGTCGCGTCGATCGTCGCCCCGGCGGGCAGGCGGAGCCACCGGCGCTTCTGTGCGCCGTCGGACCAGAGCGCGAAGCGCGGCGCGTACGGGAGCGCGTCGCCCGAGACCATCCTCCTCGCCACGTCCGAGAAGAGGCCGGTCTCCGAGAGCCGTGTCCGCGCCCTCGGATCGGCGATCGACGGCGCGACGACCGGCGGCGTCGCGCCCGTGGCCGAGGGGGGCGCCGCGGACGCGAGCCCTGGAGCGGGCGTGGACCGCGCCGACTCGTCGCTCCCGCACGCGACCGCCAGCAAGGCGGCGCAGCCCATCGCCCGCGCGCGCCTCACGCGACCAGCAGCCCCGCGCCGATGACCCCGGCCGAGTCGCCGAGGTGCGCGCGTACGATGGGCGTCGTCAGCTCGTCGTTGAAGACGTTCGCCGCCACGCTCCCGCGGCCCTCGTCGTACAGGAGATCGACGTTCGAAACGCCGCCGCCGAGCACGACGATGTCAGGATCGAGGATGCTGATCACGTTGCCGAGCGCGCGGCCGAAGGCGTCGATCATCTCGTCGGTGCCGGCGCGCGCGTGCTCGTCCTCGCCCCGGCGCGCGACGATGTCGCGCAGCGGCCGGCGCTCTCCCGAGCGCTGCGCGTACGCGCGCTCGACGTCGGGCCCGGCGAGGTAGCGCTCGACGCAGCCCTGCCTGCCGCAGTAGCAGGGCCTGCCTCCTCGCTCGAGCACGTGGTGCCCCCACTCGCCGCCGATCCCCTGCGGCCCGTCCCACACCTCGCCGCGCATCACGATGCCGCCGCCGACGCCGGTGCCCAGGATGACGCCGAAGACGACGCCGCGCGCGTGCTCGCGGGCCGCGCCGAACCTCGCCTCCGCGAGCGCGAAGCAGTTCGCGTCGTTCGCGAAGCGCACCGGCACCCCGAGCGCGTGCGACAGATCGTCGCGGAAGGGCCGCCCGTTCAAGCAGGTGGTGTTGGAATTCTTCACCGCGCCCGTGCGCCGCGTGACGCCCCCGGGCATGCCGACGCCGACGGGCGGCAGCGCGCCGAGCCCCGCCGTCGTCGAGAGCTCGAGCGCGAGCGCGGCGACCCTCCCGAGGATGGCGTCGTAGCCGTCGTCTCTGCGGGTCGCGACCCGCTTGCGCGCGAGCTCGACGGGCACGTCGTCCGCCACGCTGAACACCGCGCCCTCGATCTTCGTCCCGCCGAGATCGATCCCGAGGACGGTGCGGCCGCCGGAGGCGCTCAAGGCAGCGCGAGGGTCGTGCGGAGGCCGTAGTGATCGGAGAGCGGCACCTGCACCGTCTGACCGACGGGATCCTTCGCGGCGACCGAGAACGCCGTGTAGACGCGCGAGGTCGCGCTGACGTTCGCGACGGGGATGCCCTTCAGGAAGACGAAGTCGATCCACTCGGGGGTGTACGGCGCCTTGTCGGCCGCGGGGATGAGCGGGTTCTCCGCGCAGAAGGTGCAAGCGGGCGTGTAGCCCGACGCGGTCGCGATCGCGAAGGCGTCTGTCAGGATCTTCAGGTTGGCGGCGCCGTCGCCCTTCGTGATCACGGCGCCCGAGCCGTCCTTGAACTCGGGGCTCGCGTTGAAGTCACCGAGGATGATCGCTGGCTCGGCGCCGGACGTCGCGTTGACCCACTCGACCGTGCGCTTCACGTGCAGCGCGTGCTCGTTCTCCCAGGCGTTCGCGCTCGCGCCGCCCGCGCCGTGCTGCGAGGTGTACGGGTACAGGAAGCTCGCCGCGTAGATCGGGTTGACGTGGTTGCAGTAGACGTCGACGTCGCCCTTCGTCGGGTGGGTGAGCGTCGCCTTCAGGATCACGCGGCGGAACCACGCCGCCGGCAGCACGTAGGTCTGCTTGTCCTTCAGCGGGTAGCGCGACAGGAGCAGCGGGCTCGACTGGCCCTGGTACGCGACGCCGTCGCGCACCTGCGTCGTGCAGATGTTCCTGATGTCGCTGATCTTCTCCGACGCGAGCTGCGGGGCGAAGCACCCGTAGCAGCGCTTGTCGTCCGCGCTCCCGACCAGCAGCCCGGCCGCCGCGCCGACGCACTTGGTCTTCACGCAGTCGAGGCTGGTGACGTAGCCGCTCGAGTCTCCCGTGGTCGAGCAGCTCGTCGACGCGCAGGTGATCGCGGCGTCGAGCTTCGTCGTCGACGCGGCGCACGGCGCGGTCGTCGGCGGGGTGGGGGAGGCGCCGGTGAGATCGCGGTCGTCGGTGTACGGGGTCGTGTTGTCCGTCGCCGCGAAATACGAGTAGGGCAGCGTGGCCTTCGCGGCGGCGATATAGCCGTCCTTGTCGACCTGCTGCCAGGCCTCCTGCAGGCAGATGACGTCCGCCGGCGACGCGGCGATCGCGTCGTAGCTCGGCTGCCTGCGATCGGTGAGGTGCTCGACGCCGATCCCGGCGAGCGCCACGTTGAACGTCTCGAGCACGATCGAGCCCGGCGGCGCCCCCGCCGATCCGCTCGCGCCGCCGGCGCCCGCTGCTCCTCCCGCGCCGGCGCCCGCTGCTCCTGCGGTTCCCGCCGCGCCTCCCGCCCCCGCCGCGGCGCTCCCCGAGGCGCCCGCCACGCCGGCCGCGCCGCCGCCTGCCCCGGCTGCTCCGCCGGTGGAGCTGCCCGCGGCGCCCCCGCTCGCGCCTGCCGCGCCGCCGCCCGCAGCGCCAGACACACCCGCCGCGCCCGCCGTCGCCGCGCCTGCTGCGCCCGCCGTCGCCGCGCCTGCTGCGCCCGCCGTCGCCGCTCCCGCCGCTCCCGCCCGCGGGAGGATGGCGTCGGGGCCAGCGATCCGACCTCCGTTGCCCGGCGGCAACACCTCGCGGTCGTCAGCGCAAGCGAACAGGCCGAGGGCCAGCAACGTGAGGCGGAGCGATGCGCGCATCCGCACACTCTACCTCAGGAGCCCGCGCGAAGACGAGCGCTCGGGGGCTCACTCCGCCGGCGGCGGGGCGCTCCGGCCTCGGACGTCGTGCGACAGCTGAGAGAGCAGCTCGCTCGCCACCGAGACGACCTCCTTGTCGCCGAGCCCGGCCGCGCGCAGCTCGCGGTACAGGGTCTTCGCGAGGATTCGCACGGCGCGCGAGTCGGTCGGGGCGGCGCCGGAGTCGAACGGGAGGGCCATCGCCGCGCCCTCTAGCAGGAACCGAACCACGCGTCCTACGCTGAAAATCCTGGGACTCTCGGCCCTGCGCGTAGCCGCGTTCGCGGCGGACCGTGTAGAGCGCGCCGCGGGTGGGGCGCGCGCGGGTCACTTGTCGGCGCGCTTCACGGTGACCCGCTTGATCTTCGGCGGGCTGGCAGGCCGCTCGCCCTTCACCTCGACCGCCGCGAGCCTGTGCACGAGCTCGATCGGCCCGCACTCGCCGAAGATCGTGTACTTGCCGTCGAGGTGCGGCGCGGGGCCGTCGGTGATGAAGAACTGCGCGCCGTTCGTGTTGGGGCCGCGGTTCGCCATGCAGAGCAGGCCCGCTCGGTCGTGGTTGGCGTCGTCCCAGATCTCGTCGGGGACGTTGTAGCCGGGCTCGCCCGCGCCGGTGCCGGCCGCGTCCCCGCCCTGGATCATGAAGCCCTTGATGACGCGATGAAAGATGGTGCCGTCGTACGCGGGCCGCTTCACCCACGCGCCGTCGGGGGACTTCCACGGCCTGACGCCGCGCGCGAGGCCGACGAAGTTCGCCACTGTCACCGGGGACTTCGCGTCGAGGAGCGAGCACGTGAGCGCGCCGAGATCGGTCTCGATGGTGGCCGTGAGCGCGCCCTTGCCCGCGAGCCCCTTCGTCGCGTCGGCGAGCGAGAACTCGCCCTTCAGCGGATCGTCGGGCGACGGCGTGACCTTCGCGGTCGGCTTCGCGGTCACCTTGCGGGCGCGCCCCGTGGCCGCCGGGAGCGTCGCGCTCGCCGTCGTGGTCGCGGCCGCCGCGTGGGTGGGGCGCGCCTCTGGGGTGCGATCGGGCTCGGGGACGACCTCGCTCTTGCACGAGAGCTGGGCGAGCGTGAGCGGCACGAGGAGGAGCAGGCGTCGCATCGTCGGGGGCGGGTTGTGTACGACGGCGCGCGGTCGAGTCAAGGCGAAGCTGGCCGCTCGATCTGGAGGGTCTGGCCCGCGCGGACGCCGTGGCGGCGAGCGAAGCCGGCGTTCAGCTCGAGCACGTAGCGCGAGCGACACGGCACGCTGCGCATGTCGTCGTTCATCGTCGGCACCTCCTCGAGCATCCCCACGATGTAGCCGTCCTCGGCCACGAACAGCATGTCGAGCGGCAGGCAGGTGTTGTGCATCCAGAAGCCGTGCGCGCGGTCCTCGTCGAACACGAAGAGCATCCCGCGGGCCTCCGGCAGCTCGCGTCGGTACATCAGGCCGCGCTCGCGGTGGGCGTCGGTCGCCATCAGCTCGACGTCGACGGCGGGCGCGCCCGGCGCGTCGGGGAAGCGCACCTTGCCCATCGGGGTCTCTGGCGGCGACGAGGGATCCTTCGGGCAGCGAGGATCGGGGCCGCGCGGCGCGGGGGGCGGCGCGACGTCGGGCGACCTGTGGAGACAGCGCGCGGGCTTCAGCGGGCGCGACGCGCTCGTGGCCGGCGGCGGCTCGGCGGGCGCCTTGTCGCAGGCGGCGACGAGCAGCAAGAGGGCGAGCGACGACCGCGCGGTCACGCGAGCACCTGCGCCGTGACGTCGCGACCGCCCGAGAGGTTCGTGAAGAGCGCCATCGGCGTGTAGATGAACCCCCAGGGGATCCCCCACCAGCCGAACGCGAGCGACAGCAGCGTGTAGGGCAGCGACAGCCCGAGGGTGCTCTGGCCGGGGCGCACGAGGTGCGGCGCGCTCGACCGCTTGAACGTCACCACCACGAGCGAGACGCAGTACTCGAAGACCACGATCTTCGCCCCGCGCGCGAGCTCCGCCGACAGCTGCCCAGGGCCCAGCGCCTCGGCGCCCTTGATGATCATCGCGTGACCATAGGCGAACCGGCGGCGCTTCGCGTACCATCCTCGCTCGTGACCACCGCGCGCGACGGCGATCGAGCGGAGAGCGGGCGCGCGGCCGCGCAGGAGCGGTGGACGCGGAGCGCCTGGGCCACCGCGATCTGCCTCGCCGCCTCCGGCCTGCTCGCGGCGTGGGGGTGCGGCGGCGCGGTCGTGGAGGACACGCCGGTCCCTGGCGTCGACGGCGGCGCTGACGCTCGCGCCGACGCGAGAGCCGACGCCAAGCAGCCGTCTCCCGCCGACGCCGCACCGGACGGCGCGAAGCCCGACGCAGGCAAGGACGCGCTCCCCGAGTACGTCGATCCCGGCTGCGCCGACGTCCCGCCGCCGATCGAGCAGTTCGAGTGCGATCCGTACGCGGCCGTCAACCCGTGCGGCGAAGGTGAGGGTTGTTATCCTTTCGTCGACACGCCGACCTCGCCCTGCACGCCCGAGACCTACGGGGCCCTCTGTCACTCCGCGGGCGAGGGGGGCCAGGGCGATCCCTGCACCGACGGCTGCCAGGGGGGCCACGTCTGCGTCATCACGGGGCAGGGCACCCAGTGCGTGCAGCTGTGCGATCTCTCCTCGCCGAACCCCTGCCCCGACGGCCTCGTGTGCGGCGCGGTCGACGTGCCCGGGATCGGCGGATGCATCTGACGCGGAGGGGCGCGGCGGTCGCGCTCGCGCTCGCCCTCGTCGCGTGCGGCGCGCGCTCGGGGCTCCACGAGGGGGGCGATCCGCCGGAGCTGCTGTCCCGCGACGGCGTGCGCGGTCGGAGCGAGTGCGTGACCGATCGCGACTGCGACGCCGATGCCTGCCACGGCGTGCGGTGCGACCTCGGGGTGTGCCTGCCGCCGCGGCCGGTCGTGTGCGACGACCACGATCCGTGCACCGCGGACGCGTGCGACCCTGCGACGGGCGCCTGCCGCGCGACCAGGCTCGCGCTCGATCTCGACCGCGACGGGGTTCCGGGGCCCATCGCCGGCAAGAAGCCGGGGGAGCCGGGGTCGTGCGGAGACGACTGCGACGACGCGTCGGCCAGGGCGTTCCCGGGCAACGTGGAGCTATGCGACGGCGTCGACAACGACTGCAACGGCGTGGTCGACGACGAGGCGCGCTTCGTGCCCGCGCCGGGCGAGGCGCCGCGGCTCGTCTCCGATCCGTCGCTCGCGCTCGCGTCGGCCGGCGGCCTCGCGTTTGGCGACACGAGCACCGGGTACATCAGCGCCTACTCGGCGCAGCTCGCGCTCGGTGACACGAAGCTCGTCGTGCGGGAGCTCTCGGCGACCGGGGGCGCGGACGGGCCGCCCGTCGCCATCAACGAGACCGCCGGCGACGCGTTCGGCGGGCCGGTCGTGTGGACCGGCGACCGCTACGGCGTCGCGTGGTCCGACCGCCGTGACGGCAACTACGAGATCTACTTCAACACGCTCGCGCCGGACGGGCACAAGACGGGCCCCGACGTGCGCGTCACCTCGGCGCCCGACTTCAGCCTGTCCCCTACGCTCGTGTGGAACGGCTCGACGTTCCACCTCGTCTGGCAAGATCGTCGCTCGGGATCGTTCGAGCTGTACGGGCGCCAGCTCTCGCTCGACGGGGCGCTGCTCGGCGACGAGGTCGTGCTTCCGTCGGCCGGGGGCGCGGAGTCTCCCTGGCTCGCGGGCTCGTCGTCCGGCCTCGCGCTGATCGACCGCATCGGCGACTCGCAGGACTCCGCGATCGAGCTGCGGCGCCTCGGCGCGGGGTTCGTGCAGGAGGGCCCCACGCTGCTGCTCGCCGATCACGGCCGCTTCGAGGCCCCGTACGTCGTGAAGAACGGCGAGCGCTACGTCGCGCTGTGGGTGCAGAAGGATCCGCACCGCGTGTTCGGCGCGGTCCTCGGCCCGTCGGGCGCGCTCGAGGTGCCAGCGACCGAGCTCTCTCCCCCTGGGACGCAGAGCCGCGGGCCGATCGCGCTGCCGCTCGGCGACCGCCTGGTGCTGCTGTACTCGCGGCAGAGCGCGGACGGCTACGAGCTGTACTCGCAGCCTCTCACCGGCGCGCTCGTGGCCGACGGCGCCGAGGCCCAGCTGACGTCGTCTCCGGGCGACGACTTCGCCGCGGCGATGACGTTCGGGGCAGCGGGCGACGTCGGGGTGCTGTTCAACGGGCGCCTGCCGGACGCAGGCGGCGGGCTGAAGTCCGCCGTGTATTTCTCGCGTCTCGTCTGCGCCGCCGGCAAGTGAGCTGCGCAATCCGCGCGCGCCGTTCTGCAATCAGGCGGAAAGATCAAGCAAATTCGACGATGGCACGCTCCTCGCTTCTGCCGGCGTCATGGATATCCAGGTGACGTTCCCGGGGGGCAAGCATGTGGACGCGACGTTCGGTGGGTTCACCGTGCGGACCGATCAGTCCGTCGCCCACGGCGGCGACGGGAGCGCGCCCGAGCCGTTCGATCTGTTCCTCGCCTCGCTCGCGACGTGCGCGGGGGCGTACGCCCTCGGCTTCTGTCAGGCGCGCGGGCTCTCGACCGACGGGCTCTCGATCGTCCAGCGCGACGCGCGCGACGCGGACGGCAAGATCGTGTCGATCGAGGTCGAGCTCACGCTGCCGCCCGGGTTCCCCGAGAAGTACCGCGCGGCGATCCAGCGCACCGTCGAGGGCTGCAAGGTCAAGAAGACGGTGCAGGCGCCGCCGGAGCTGCGCGTGACGGTCGTCGCGGAGGCTGCGTCGGCCGAGCTCTCCTGACGCTCAGCTCAGGGCTTCAAGCGCACGCGCTGGCGGAGGGCCGCGAGCTCGTCGTCGACGTCGCGGTCGAGCCTCCTGGCCTCGAGCTCACGGAACGCGCGCTCGGTGGCGGCGGGATCGCGCTCGCCGGTCAGCGAGGCGTCCACCTCGCGGGTGGCCTCGGCGGCGCCCGCGTCTCGCTCGATCTCGCGCTCGAGCCGCTCGAACTCCGCGACGGCGCTCTTGCCGCCCACGGCGCCCAGACCCGCCGCGCCGCCGCCCGCCGCCGCCTGCGCGACCCTCGCGGCGAGCACGCCCTTCTGCGCGTCGACCTCGCGGCGCCTCGCTTCCATCTTCTGGAGATCGGAGCGCAGCTCGGCTGACACGGCGCGCGCCTCGGAGAGCAGCGCCTCGGCCTTGTCGCGCTCCGCGACGAGCGCGCGGCGCTTCGAGAGCGCCTCGCGGGCGAGGGCCTCGTCGTCGGCCTTCATCGCGAGCTCGGCGCGCTTCGTCCAGACCTCGGCCTCGGCGTCGAGCTCGGCCACGCGCCGCTCGGCCTGCTTCTCCGACGCCAGGCTGTCGACCAGCTCGCGCTTGCCCCGGAGGATGTGCTCGCCCATCTCCGCCACCGCCAGCTCGAGCGTCTTGTGCGGGTCTTCCGCGCGGTCGAGCAGCGAGCTCAGGTTGGCGGAGACGAGGTTGCTCATCCGGTCGAAGAGGCCCATGCGCGGATCAAAGCACATCACGGCGACGGCGCGCGCGCTGGGGGACAAAACGTGACGCGACGGCGGGGCTCCCCTACGCTGCCGTCGCTTTGGCGGCCAGGACCCTCCACTTCTCGCTCGACGCGGTGCGCACCGACGGCTGGTTCGAGCGCATCGGCGAGGACATCGGCAGCTTCGCGGCGCTCTGCGACATCGTCGGCGAGCGCTTCGTCGCGTTCTCGCTGATCACGGGCGCGCGCATCACGGCGCTCTCGGTCGACCGCCGCAACCTCGAGGCCTCGCTGGTCGACTTCGTGGTGGGCGGCGACGGCGGCGACGGCGACGTCGAGCCGCAGCGCCTCACGCTCGGGGAGTTCCGGCGCCGCCTCGTGATGGCGCTGCTCGCGGAGGACGAGGCCGCGCCCGCGCCGACGCGCGAGTCGGACGCGGAGGCGCTGCAGCTGCACATCGGCGTGCGCTTCCTCCTGCTCGCGCCGATCTACGGGTACGAGCTCCGCTCGCTCGACGTCGAGGGTCAGGCGTCGCTGCTGACGGCCACGCGCGACGGCGAGGAGGAGCAGCACGTGCTCGAGTCGTTCCGCAGCAGGCTCCGCGCCCACGTGCGCGAGGAGCTCGACCGCGCGGCCAGCGGCGCGAACCGCGGCGTCATCGATCTCTCCCGCGTCGCGGAGGCAGAGGCGGCGGCGGAGCGCGGCGATCACGCGAGGGTGCGGCAGGTGCTGGGCGCCTGGCCGGCGCCCCTCGCCATCTACCTGCGCACACCCGACGGACAGATGCTCGCGCCCGAGGCGCGGGCGACGATCGCGCGCGGCCTCGCGCTGCTCGCGTCGTCGTGCGGCAAGCTCGGCGATCCCGAGTCGGGTGACGAGATCTTCCGCCTCGCCGTGCAGTACGCGCAGGACGGCGCGATGGCCGCCGAGGTGTTCCGCAGGCTGGGCGAGTCGCTGCTCAGCCAGGCGCGGCCGGGCGAGGCGGTCGCGGCCCTCCGTCGCGCCATCAACCTTGGCGCGAAGGGCGATCGAGTGTGGCCGGAGCTCGCGCGCGCGTTCGTCGAGCGGGGCAGGTACGTCGCGGCGCTCGCGTGCGTGAAGGAGGCCCGCGCCGCCGGCGCTCCCGCCGCGGCGCTCGCCGAGCCGATCCGCGCGGTAGAGGCGGCGCTCGGGCCGCTCGTCGCGAACTTCGAGGCGCACGTCGCCGCCCGATGAGCGCGCCCAAGCCGCCGATGTGGGCGCCGTGGAGGATGGAGTACATCCTCGGCCCGAAGGACAAGTCCCGCTGCATCTTCTGCGTCTACGGGGCCGAGCAGCCGGATCAGTTTCGTGAGGATCTGGTCGTGTTCGCGAACGCCCACGCGTACGTCGTGCTGAACCGCTACCCCTTCGCCGCGGGGCACGTGATGGTGGTGCCGCGCGCGCACGTGTCGGAGCCGTGGGGCCTCGAGCCCGCCGCCCACGACGCCCTCTTCCGGCTGGTGTCCGACGTCGCGGTCAGGCTGAAGGACGCCGTCAACGCGGGCGGCGTGAACGTCGGGATCAACGTCGGGGAGGCGGCCGGCGCCGGGATCGCCGAGCACCTGCACGTGCACATCGTCCCTCGGTGGCCCTCCGACACCAACTTCATGCCGGTCATCGCCGACGTGCGCGTGATGCCGCAGATGCTCGACTCCACGTGGAAGCACGTCGCGGCGGCGCTCGCGGATCTCCCGGGCCAGCACCCGCCGCTCCCCTGACGCTCGAAATGCGGGCGTGGGCGCCGCGGCGTGCGATGGTCGGCGCGTGGAGCCGACGTCGACGCGCTTGCCTCCTCGCGAGCTCGGCGCGGCGCCCCGCGCGCCGCACGACTTCCCGTGGCTCCCGCCGCGAGGTCCCCGCCGGGGCGTGCGCTGGTATGGGGTGCTGTCGTTCTGGGGGCATTTGCAGCACTTCCTCGCGAGCGCGATCGCGACGAACGACATCGACGCGCGCGACTGGATGACGCCGGACGAGCCGGAGGAGCTCGCGCGACGCGTGCTCGAGCGGCTCGGGGGCGAGCCGGGCGCGGGCACCGTCGCCGACGGGCTGGGCCGTGATCTGTGGATCGATTTCCTCGCGGACACCGGCGACGATCCCGCCGTCGCGGAGGCGGTCGGCGCGATGCTCTGCCGCGAGTACGTCGCCCACGATCCCGCCGACCCGTCGCGCTCGATCACGCTGCCTCGGGGGGACGTGCTCTTGCTCGGGGGCGACATGGCGTACCCGGTCGCGACGACGGACGAGATCCATGATCGCTTCGTCGTCCCGCTGAACCGCTCCCTCGTCGGCGCGGCGGACGGCGCGCCGCGGGTCGTGCTCGGCGTGCCGGGGAACCACGACTGGTACGACGGCCTCGATGGATTTGCCCGGCTCGTGCGGCGCCGCGCGGCGGAGCTGCGCCCCGACGAGGAGGTGGCGAGCGTCGTCCCCGGCGCGCCGACCGGGCGGCGCGTCCGGCGCGTGGCGTCGTGGGCCGAGCGCTTCGTGCAGGGCGCGACGATCTCCCAGCGCAAGGCGCTCGTGCTCGAGGGCTACACGCCGGTGCAGGGGGCGAGCTACCTCGCGCTGCCGCTCGCGCCTGGGCTCACGCTGCTCGGCGTGGATCGGCAGCTGCGGAGCGTCGATTTTCGTCAGCGGAGGTTCTTCCAGCGCGTCCTCGACGCGCGCCCGGACGACCGGCTCGTCGTCTTGTTGCCCGACCCAGTCTACGCGTTCCTCGAGCCCAGCTCCACCGGCGTCGCGATGGTCGAGGCGCTCGCCCTCGATCTGTCGGCGCGCCCGCACCTCGTCGTGTCGGGCGATCTGCACCACTACGAGCGCCTCGAGGTGGGCCCGACGACGCACGTCATCGCGGGCGGCGGCGGCGCGTTCTTGCACGGCGCGCGGCTCTCGCGCGACGGCGTCGCGGTGCGCCCGTCGATGGAGTGGCCCGACGAGGCGCAGACGCGCGCGCTGCTCTGGCGGGTGCCGCTGCACGTCGCCCTGGGGCGCGCGGGGCTGATCCCGCACCTCGTGATGACGCTGTTCTTCGCGCCGACGCTGGGGATCGGCCTCACGTTCTGGGGCACGCGGGGCAGCGTCGAGGGCGCGTCGGCGGTGGCGGCAGGGATCGCGGGCGTCGTGTGCGCGCTGATCGGCGGGTGGCGCCGGGGCAGGTTCGCGCGGATCGCTGCGCTCGCGCTCGCGACCGGCGTCGTCGTGGGCCTCGTCCCCACGGCGACCGCGCGCGCGGCGGCGTGGCTGCTGGAGCTGGCGGGGCTGACGCTGGGGCCGGGCGCGATGGCCGCGGTCGTGCTCCTGCTCGCGGCGTTCGTCGGCTCGCTCGCGTTCGGGGCGTACCTGGCTGCGCTCGCGGCGACCGGGCTCGAGAACACGCAGGCGCTGACCGCGCTCGGTCACCGCGGCTACAAGCACTTCGTGCGCCTCCGCGTGCAGGCCGACGGCGCGGCCGTCGACGCGTGGGTGATCGGCGCCGCGGACCCGCTCGACCGGTCCGCGCAGCCCGCGCTCGTCGACGCCTTCCGGTGGCGCGCGCGCGCCGCGGAGGACGGCGTGAGCGCTCAGTCGGCGAGCGAGAGGCGCTGAAAATCCACGCGCGCGGTCGGAGGCGTCGAGATCGCGCTGGCGATGATCACCGCGGCGGCGTCGTCGGCGGATGCGGCCATCGCGCGTGGCAGGGCGCCGAGCGATCGATCGATCACGCGCGCCCCGGACGACTCGAACACCGCGACGCGGCGGCAGGTCGCGTCGAGCACCGCGATCCGCGCGCCGAGATCGACCACCGCGTCCGCCCCGCAGAGCGATGTGAGCTTCACGTCCGGGAGGGTGGCGCCCGTCGCCACGTCGACCCGCGCCACGAACACGGAGCCCGACGTCGGCGCGAACGCAGCCCACACCGTCCCGGGCACGGCGCTCGCGCCCAGCGTGACGGCGCGCGCAGCGCCGAGCAGGGGGACGTCCTCGCGCTCGCACACCTCCTTGGGAACCCCCGAGCCCGGCTTCGCCGTGACGCGTGAGAGCCGCGCGAGGGAGGCGCCGTCCGCCGTGAGCCCGACCGCCCGGGCGCCCTCGCGCGCGAGCGACACCAGCCCGCCGCCCGGGCACGTCGCGGCGCCCGCGCGGACGCCGCTCGCGCCCGCGACGAACGCGACCCCGTCGACGGTGGCGAGCGCCCGGATCGTGCCGACGCCCGGTGAGGCGGTCGCGCTCGCGCTCTCGGGACACGCCGCGCCGTCGAGCGCGCGCACCTCGGCGCCCACGGCGAGCGCGTAGCCCTCGAGCGCACGATCGAGCGCGGTCGCGGCGTCGACCGACGCGACCGGCAGCGACAGCGAGCACGCCGGCGCGCCGCCCGCCCCGGCCGCACCCGCCGCACCAGCGCCGCCCGCCCCGGCTCCACCGCCTGGCACGAACGTCGGCGGTACCTGGAACGCGCCGGAGCCCGCCACGCCCAGGAAGATCGGCTCGGGCGAGTCCTCCGCGCACCCCGCGAGCGCGGGCGAGCAGAGCAGCGAGAGCGCGACGACGCGGGCGGCCAGCATGCGGCGCCGCCTCTAACCCGTGCGTCGCGCGGGGTCCAATCACGTGCGGTCGCGGCGGAACTTTCGCGCGGGGTCGCGCGCGATGTAGGCGGATCTCCCTCCAAAGTGCGGTGACTGGCCAGAATGCGCTTGTTCGCCGCGCGGCAGCGCGGATGATCCGCGGCGTGCGGAAGCTCGTCGTCGCCGTCCTCGCCTGCGCGCTCGGGCTCGGCTCGGCGAGCGCGCTGGCCCGCGAGCCGCGCGAGCTTGTCGAGGATCTGCGGCACGGGGATGACTTCCGGCTGCGGACGAGCGCCGCCTTGTCGCTCGGCAAGTCCGGGTCACACGACGCGCGCGCGGCGCTCGAGCGGGCGCTCGCGGACGACTCGCACCCGATGGTGCGCACGGCCGCCGCGGCGGCGCTCGGCGCGCTCGGTGATGCGGCCGCGCTCCCGGCGCTCGAGCGCGCGGCGTCCGGTGACGCCGTGGCCTCCGTGAAGGGCGCGGCGGCCAAGGCGGCGCAGCAGCTGAAGAAGAAGCGCGCCCGGCCGGCGGCCGCGAAGGTGCTGCTGAAGCTCGGCAAGATGGAGAACAAGAGCGGCGTGCGCGGCGACGCGCTCGCGCGGGTGCTCTCGGGCGCGACCCGCGAGCGCGCCAACACGCTCCCCGGCGTCGAGGTGATCGGCGACGACTCGGACGTGAAGGCCGTCGCCCGCGCGCGCAAGCTCCCGGTGCTCGTCGTCGACGGCCTCGTGAAGAGCGTCGCGCAGTCCTCGGGCGCGTCGGGCGTCGTGATGAGCGCGAAGGTCGAGTTCGTCTTGAAGAAGGAGAGCGCGCTCCGCGCCAGCATGACCGGCTCCGCGCAGGCGCTCGGCGACGGCGATCCGAGCGACGCGCGGCGGCTCGAGAACCTCCAGGAGGCCGCCATCGCGGGCGCCGTAGAGAGCGCCCTGAAGAGCCCCGACGCGCTCGTGCTCGCCGCGAAGTGACCGAAGTTCGCCGCGGCGCGTGATCGCGCTTCCCACCTCGTGGTCGTGGTGTAGGCTCCGCCGCGCGCCAGGCCCTGTTCACCGGCCTGGAGGCGCCCCAAGGAGAACCGCATGAGCGAGACGGCGAAGTTGGTGTACGGCGACAAGAGCCTCGAGATGAAGGTGACGCGAGGCTCGGAGGACGAGCTGGGCGTGGAGATCGGCGCGCTGAGGGCGAAGACCGGCCTCATCACGCTCGATCCCGGCTTCATGAACACCGGCTCGTGCCAGAGCGCGGTGACCTTCATCGACGGCGACAAGGGCATCCTGCGCTACCGCGGCTACTCGATCGAGGAGCTGGCCGAGAAGTCGTCGTTCCTCGAGGTCAGCCACCTGCTCTTGGAGGGCGAGCTGCCGACGAAGGCCCAGCTCGACACGTTCACGTCGCGTGTGAAGCTGCACACGATGCTCCACGAGGACGTGAAGCGCTTCTACAAGGGCTTCCCGAAGGACGCGCACCCGATGGCGGTGCTCTCAGCGGTCTGCGGCGCGCTCTCGACGTTCTACCAGGACTCGCTCGACATCGACGATCCGGCCCAGGTCGACATCTCGACGGTGCGCCTCATCGCGAAGTTCCCGACGATGGCGGCGTGCTCGTACAAGCACTCGATCGGGCAGCCTTTCCTCTACCCGGTCAACGCGCACGACTACACGTCGAACTTCCTGCACATGATGTTCGCGACGCCGTGCGAGGGCTACGAGGTCTCGCCGGTCGTCTCGAAGGCGCTCGATCTGCTGCTGATCCTCCACGCCGATCACGAGCAGAACTGCTCGACGAGCACCGTCCGCCTCGTCGGCTCGTCGCAGGCGAACCTCTTCGCGTCGATCTCGGCCGGCGTGAACGCGCTCTGGGGCCCGCTGCACGGCGGCGCGAACCAGGCCGTGATCGAGATGCTCGACCAGATCGAGAGCGAGGGCCTCGACGGCAGGAAGTACCTCGAGCGCTGCAAGGACCGCAACGACACGACCCGCCTGATGGGCTTCGGTCACCGCGTCTACAAGAACTTCGATCCCCGCGCGAAGATCATCAAGAAGGCGTGCGGCGAGGTGCTCGGGCAGCTGAAGAAGCAGTCGCGCCTGCTCGACATCGCGGCGGAGCTCGAGGAGGTCGCGCTGAAGGACGACTACTTCGTCTCGCGCAAGCTCTACCCGAACGTCGATTTCTACTCGGGCATCATCTACAAGGCCATCGGCATCCCGGTGAACATGTTCACCGTGCTGTTCGCGATGGGCCGCTTGCCCGGCTGGATCGCGCACTGGAAGGAGATGCACAAGGATCCCGCGACGAAGATCGGCCGCCCGCGCCAGGTCTACACCGGCGCGACGGAGCGCAAGTACACGCCCATCGCCGAGCGCAAGTAGCCGCGCGCCCGCGCGCTCGAGACCTCCGGCGCCCCGCGCGCACGGAGGTCTCGCCGCGTCAGGGGCTCAACGCCGTGCGTCCGCGAAGGCCCGCGCGAGCAGCGCCGAGAGGCGCGCGCCCTCCTCCTCGGAGAACGCGTCCTGCTCGTGAGAGTCGAGATCGAGCACCGCCTCCACGCGCCCGTCCAGCGTCACGGGCACGACCAGCTCGGAGCGGGCCGCGCCGTCGCAGGCGATGTGGTCGGCGACCTCGCGGACGTCGGCCACGTAGACCACCCGCGCCTCGCGCGCCGCGAGGCCGCACACGCCTCGGTCGAGCGAGATGCGCAGGCACCCGAGCGGGCCCTGGTACGGCCCCACGGCGAGCTCGCGCTCCGCGACGCGCCGGTAGAACCCGCACCAGCTCGCCTGCAGCATCGTCTCCCAGAGCAGACACGCGAGCGTCGCCTGCAGCGTGATGAGATCCGTCTCGCCGGCGACCGCCGCGAGGAGCTGCGGGGTGGCGTCCTCGAGCCTCGCGAGGCGCGCCGGGAGCGGAAGGCGCGCGCGCGGCGCCGGCGGGAGGAGCAGCCCTTCGGACATGCGCGGCACCTTCGCACGCGGCGGCGTCACGCGCGCTGTCAATCGCGGGACGAGTTGTACTAGCGTGCGCCATCTTGTCGCTCCGTCGCGCCCTCGCCGCGTCCGCGCTCCTCGGGGTCGCGGCGCTCTCGTCCGGCTGTCCCCCCGCCCAGAAGAGCGTGCAGCTGAGCGGGCAGGTGAGCCTGACGCTCATCCACACGTCGGACATCCACTCGCGCCTCTTCCCGTACGATTTCCAGATCGGCACGATCGACGCGCAGCTCGGCCTGGGCCCCGCGGACACCGTGCAGCGCATCGGCGGCGCCGCGAAGATCAGCCACATCGTCGGCCGCGAGCGCGCCCGCAGCGAGCGCGTGCTGCACCTCGACGGCGGCGACTGCTTCCAGGGCGCGCCGGTGTTCAACTTCTTCGCCGGAGAGGCCGAGGTGAAGGCGCTCTCGATGATGGGCACCGACGCGATGATCCCGGCGAACCACGAGTTCGACCGCGGCCCCATCAACCTCGTGACGCAGCTCGAGCGGTGGGCGACGTTCCCCATCCTCGCGGCGAATTACAAGCTCGGCGACATCCGCGACCCGAAGGATCCCGGCCTTGGGCGCGTGTTCACGCCGTGGACGGCCTTCAACCTCGGCGGCCTGCGGGTCGGCGTCGTCGGGCTCGGCAACCTCTCGACCGTCTCGTCGCTGTTCGAGCAGCCCAACAGCCTCGGCATCACGCCGCTCGAGACCGTCGAGGTCGCGCAGTTCTACGTCGACCTCATCCGCCCGTACGTCGACGTCGTGGTGCTCGTCACGCACCTCGGGCTCGAGACCGACCAGCACATGATCGCCTCGACGAGCGGCATCGACGTCGTGCTCGGCGGCCACAACCACATCGTGCTGCAGCCGCCGAAGGCCATCGACGACTGCCAGGGGCTCGAGCCGGACACGGGCCGGCACTTCATCTCGGTGCTCTCCGGCGACCCACAGGCGGCGGGCGCGACGCCCGCGCGCGTGAAGCGCTACTGCCACCCGCGGCGCGTGATCCTCGCGCACTCGGGCGCGTTCGCGAGGTACGTCGGGCGCCTCGATCTGGTGCTCTCCAACACGGCCGGTGAGCTGCCCGAGGGGTACGATCCGGTCGACGGCTTCGAGGTGCTGCAGAGCGACTACAAGCTCCTCCCGGTCACCGAGGACGTCCCCGAGGATCCGCAGATCGTCGAGCTGCTCGAGCCGTACAAGATCGGCCTCGGCGCGCTCGCGGATCTCGATCTGCTCGTCGGGTACGCGCCGGCGGCCGTCACGCGCACCGCGCCGAGCGGCGGCGACTCCCCGCTCGGCAACATGGTCGCGACGGCGGCGTGGCTCCGGCAGGGCGTGCAGACGGACTTCGCGATGACGAACACGACGGGCATCCGCGCCGCCATCCCGCCCGGGCCGATCACGCTGGAGACGATGTACAACGTGTTCCCGTTCGACAACTCGATCTCGAAGATGCAGCTCTCGGGCGTCGAGCTGCAGCAGCTCTTCGACTTCGTGGCGCGCCGCAGCTCCGGCCGCGGCTGCGTCTCGCAGGTGCAGATCGCCGGCGCCCGCGTGGTGGTGGACTGCAACGCCGAGGTCACCAACGAGGACGGCTCCACCTCGCGCGGCAAGGCCAGCGCGATCTTCATC
>JADLFU010000133.1 GCA_020849655.1 Polyangiaceae bacterium
ACAAGCACCCGAACGCGGCCGTCACGTGCGTCAACTGGTGCGACGCGATCGCGTACTGCGAGTGGGCTGGCAAGCGTCTGTGCGGGAGGATCGGCGGCGGACCGTCGGCCGGGCTGGGGTACGCGCTCGAGAACCAGTGGGACTTCGCCTGTTCGCAAGGCGGGAAGACGAAGTACGGGTACGGGAACGACTTCAAGGACGGCGCCTGCACGTCCGCCGACCCCGGTGCGCTGACGGAGCCCGTTGGTCAGGGGGACTGTCATGGTCAGGCGCCACCGTTCTCGTCCCTCGACCGCCTCTCCGGCGGCGTGCACGAGTGGCTGGATGCATGCAAGGAAGAGCCGCCGCACAATTGCCGCATCGCTGGGGGAGCGAGCGACTGGATCGCCCCGGACGGTACGATCTGCGCGACGGCCGCGGAGACCGCCGCGCAGGAGCACTACCCCGCCATGGGGTTCCGGTGTTGCGCGGACTGAACATCGCGACCTCGGCTCGTCGGGCGGTCGAGCCGACCGACCTGTCGTGGGCGCCGTCTCTCGAGAGCGCATCCCGACCAATTGAAGCTCACGGAGCGCGCGACGGGCGCCGTCGACGACCTCTCGCCGCCGAAGACGCGCGCGGCCGCGGGTGCGCCCTGTGCGGAGAGCTGACCACACGCCCCCACCCTTCGCGATCCGATCGCGGAGAGGCGCGAGAGAATGCTGGTAGCGTGGCCGATCGGATGCACGCGCGGCGCTCGACAGGATCGCTCCCGACCGCCGCGAGGCTCGCGCGCGACGTGTCCTCGGCTGCGACCAAGAAGGCGTCGACCGAGCTGAGGCTCGCCGGCGCGGTGCGCGTGCTCGGGCCGCTCCTCCCGGAGGCCTCGGCCGCGATCTCGGGCGCGTGCGCGCGCCTCGCGCGGCGAGGGGCGTGGGCGCGGCCGCTGCTGGTCGCCGGGATCGGCGCGCTGCTCGACGCCGGTCACGAGGACGGCGTGGCGCTCGCCGAGTCGGGGCTCGCGTCGCCGGAGGCCGCGCCGCTCGGCCTCTGCGCCGCGGTGGCGCGCTCGCGCGCGCGTGGGCTCGAGCCGCCCTTGCTCCGTCTGGCATCGGGTCGCCATCCCCACCTCGCGTACGCCGCGGAGCTCGCGCTCGTCGCGCGGGGCTCGTCGCCTGGAGCGCGGCTCGCGGAGCTCGGGCCGAGGCTGCGCGAGTCGTCGCGGGTCGCGCTGGTCGACGAGGTCGTGGTGCCGCTCCTCGCCGGACCTCCGCTCTCGGCCGCCGCCGCGGCGCACCTCTCCATCCTGCGGGACGCCGAGCGGCACCTCGGGCGCTGGCTCGCGCTCGCGGAGCTCGCGCACAGGGCGGGGGACGGCGCGCCCCTCCTCGAGGCGGAGTCTCGGTCGCGCGCGGGCCCGAGCGCGACGCGCGCGTCGTGGTCGCTGCTGGCGTGGGCGCTGCGTGGGGGCCCCCCGCCCGGCGTGCGCCCCACGTTCGATCTGCTCGCGCGGCTCTCCGACAGGCCCACCGCGAAGAAGGACCTCACCTTCTTGCACCGCCTCGGCGACGCGCGCGCGCCAGGGGTCGAGGCGCTGCTCGTCTCGACGATGGGCGCAGGCCCGCTGACCGATCTCGACGGCGTGCGCGCGGCCCGCGCGCTCGCGCTCCGCTACGCCCACGACGGGGCGCGCGCGCGGCTCGTCGAGGCGGCCGAGGGGAGGCGAGAGGCGGCGAGGGGCCCCGCCACGGCCGCGCTGTACGATCTCGGCGACACCGCGCGCGCGGTCGAGCTGGCGGGGCGGCTTCTGGAGGCTCGCGCGCTAGCGCCGTTCGCGTGGGGCGCGCTCGTGCGCCTCGCGGCGGACGGTCGCACTTCGCGCCCGCTCCTCACCGAGGTGTCGGCGCGCGCGCTGGCGGGCGAGGCGTGAGGCGCGTCGTCCTCGCAGCCCTCACGCTCGCGACCAGCGCCCGGAGCGCGGGGCCTCAGCTCGAGTGGATCACCGACGACGGCGCGCCCGTCACGCGCGTCGACGTCGTCCGCACGCCGCCAGCCGAGGAGGCGTCCCGGCCCGCCGACGAGAATTCTTACCGCGTGCGCGCGCGCGTCGAGGGCCCCGCGCCCGTCGTGAGGCTGCGCTCGACCGGCGAGCGACGCGCCGAGCTCGGCACCCTGCTGCCGACGATGACGCCGTGCCGGGGCGGCGTCGCGGGCTGCTACGAGAGCGCGCCGATCCGCCTGGTCGCCGACGCGGCCGATCTCGCGCATCCGGCGTCACGCGGGCGCTCGATCGAGGTGTCGCTCGGCGGAGAGATCGAGGCGACGCTCGGCGACACGCGCGCCTCGGCGCGGGTGCTCGGGCCGCGGGTGAGCCCGATCGGGCCGCTCGGTCTCCACGTCGCGCGGCTGCGCGCGCTCATCGTGCGGCAGTCCCCGGGCGGGGCGCCGGCGCTCGGCGCGACGGTCGACTCCGCGGTGAAGCAGGTCCGCCGCCAGGTCGCCCGCGCCACCACGGTGTGGGCCTCGTGCGGTATCAGCTTTGTTGCAGAGATCTCCGCGGTCGATCCTCCGCCGGCCGACGTCGTCGCGCTCGGCTGCGAGATCGGCGCGCGCGCGGCGAGGGCGGGATCGCTCGCGGTCGTGGTCGACGGCGCGCGCGTCACGTCGGCGTTCGCGGCGGGCGACGATCCGCGCGCGGCCGCGCGCAAGCTCTCCTCCGCGCTCGCGGCGGCGGGTCTCACCGTCGAGCTGTTCGACAACCGCAGGAGCGGCCAGTCGGGTGAGCCCACCGTCGATCTGCGCGTCCGCCGCGCCGGCCGGGCCGCGGTGATCTCGCGCGTCGAGAGCACCGACGACGCGCTCTCGATCTGCGCGCCCACGCCCGACTTCGCGCGCGGGCTGCCGCACTTCACGGACGCGGACGCCGTCCCCGGGACGATGTCCGAGCGAGCGCTCCTTCGCGCGCTCGACGACGGCGATCCCTCGACGATAGAGGTCGTCATCGTGCCGAGCTTCGCGACCGCGGGGCGCATCGGCGAGAGCTTCATCCCGAGCGACGACGGCACCGCGACGCGCGCCATCCTCGAGGACAGGGCTGGGGTGCGCGCCGACGCGGTCTCGTTCGCGCTGGCGCACGAGCTCGGGCACGTGCTGCTCGACGTGCCGGGGCACGCGGACGACCACGGCGTCGACGCCCCGACGCGGCTGATGGACAGCGACGCGGCCGATCCGTCGGTGTTCGGGCCGCGGCGGCTGACGGTCGACGAGTGCGCGCGCGCGGTGCGAGCGTCGGGGCCCGGATCGCGCTCGCCAGCGCTGCGCGAGGTGGGGCGGAGTGCCGCGGCTGACGCCCGGTGGCCCCGGAAGTTCTGAGCGCGGGAGGCGTCGTTGGTGGAGCGCCTCCAGCACGAGCAGCTGGTGGGCACCCGAGCCGGGCTCGCGGCCGACGGGTCGCGAGCTGTGGAGGCGCGCGTCACCGGCGTGACCCGATGCATGACGACGAGGAACGTTCGACCGTTCGCCGGTGGCGGCGCGCCTCGTCCTGGCGCGGTCGGCGTCGGGCGCGGGCGGTGCCTGTGCACTGCTCGGATCGCCGTCTCGTCGACCCCGCCGGTGTTCGTGGGGGCGTTTGGTTTTCCTGTTCGCACGCGCGCCGGAAGAGGTGCCAGTCTCCAGGTTCACCTTGACGCTTCGGCGACCGCATGCGTGCATGCGTGCATGCGTGCACGCGTCCGTCTGGTAGCCGGCTCGGCCCTCCTCCTGGCTGCCTTCACGGCCGCCTGCGGTGGCAGCAGCGGCGACCCAGCGCCGAAGGTGCCCGCCGCCAGCGAGGAGACCGCTCGCTTGACAATCTTCGTCGGCATGCCGGAGGAGGAAAGAGCTGCGCCCCTGGCGCGAAAGCTCCAGTCCGCCATCGTGGCGAGGCTCTCCGGCCTCGGATACAGCGTCGCGACGGAGGAGGCCGAGGCGGACGTCGTCGCGACCCTGGAGCTCACCGTGACGCCGAAGCCCAGCGTCCTCGTGGTCTACGTGAACGGGGTTCAGAAAGTGAACTACGCCGTCCACGCCGCGCTGACCGCGAAGGCGGAGCGCCAGGTGTTGAGCACGGCGACGGTTGACTACGACGCAGAGGAGGGGGCGTCCTCCCGGCAGGTCGACGTCCTCGTCCAGGCCGTGAGCGGGCGGCGCCTTCAGGCCCTCGCGAAGGCCAGGAAGGCGCGGGCGGACAAGGAGGCCAAGGCCGAGGCCGACCGACGTGACGCAGAGGACGAGCGGCGCGAGGAGGCCGCGGCGGCGCAGCGGAAGGCGCGTGAAGACGCTGACGCGGCCGCGTGGGCCGCCGTCAACCTGGCCGCGTGCACCGAGCCCGTCGACCTGTCCGGCTGTGAGGCCCTGGCCGCCTACTTGAAGAAATTTCCCGAGGGTGCTCACGCGAGAGAGGGCAAGCCCGCGCTCGAGAGAGGGCAGGTGGCGCAGGCGCGGCTGCGGGACGAGCGAGACTGGACGGGCGCCGGGGTCGAGACCTGCAAGGCTCCCAAGGCCGCCGCCGACTGTGACGGTGTGAAGGGGTACCTGGAGAAGCACCCCGCCGGCAAGCACGTCGACGAGGCGAGGGCCGCCCTGGCGTCGACGCGCGATACGATCGAGAAGCTTCGCAAGAAGGAGGAGGCCGAGGAGGCGAAGGCGACGCAACGGAGGGAGGCGGAGGAGGCCCGCTCCGCCGCCAAGGCAGCAGCGGAGCAGAAGGCGCGGGAGCGCCAGGAGTGCGTCTCCGATTGCAAGGAGAACCAGTGCGGTTGGAGGATGCGAAACTACGAGACCTGCGTGAGCGTGTGCATCGCCCGGGTCTGCAACAGGTGAGGGTGACGCGGGGCCGCGGAGCGACGCGCGCGACGGTGCGCCGGGCCGTGTGCCTCGCGTCCCTCGCCGTCTGCCTCTCGACGACCCTGTCCGCGCGCGCGGACCGCAGGAAACCGTCCCCGGGCGGAGAGCCCGTCGCCACCGAGACGGACGAGCGCGCCGAGGCGGGGGGACGGTCCGGCGCGCGCGGCAGGAAGGCGCCGCGGGAGCCGCTCGTGCTGCCTCCCGACGCTGACGACGCTGACGCCCCACCTCCGGCCGCGAACACCGTGGACCGGACGGGAGCGCCCAGGTTCATCGTTCACGTGGACGCCAGCGCGCGGTTTCTCGCCTTTCAGGGCGCGACCGGCGCGCCTGGGTCCAGCGGAGACAACGAGGTCTACGGGGCCAAGCAAGTGCTGGCGTTTCGAGTCGACCCGGTCGTGGTGGCCGGGGTGCGTGCGGGCATCACCCTCCCGGACGCCAAGGGCTGGGAGCGGTTCGGCCTGCGCTCCTCCTACGAGACGGACAGGTTCTACAGGAGCGGCGGGACGATCGACACCAGCGGCAGCCTCGCGTCCAGCCTCGGCGTGAGGGGGACCTCCGCTGATCTCATCGAAGCGGGCCTGCACTTCGCTGGCGTGGGGTTCGAGGCGGAGGTCGTGCGGTTCGTCGCGGGGCGGGTCCAGGCGCGAGATGTCAACACGGGGGCCGTCTCCGGGGACTCCCCGCTGGCCTTCACACGTACGCGGCTGGAGGCGAGCTTCGACATCGGCCGCTACATCAGCTCGCCGCCTGCCGAGCGGCCGGTCGCGCAGCGCGACACGATCGTGCTGCTCGCCGACGCCTACTCCGTGACGCTCCCACGGATCGTGTACCTGACACAGGAGCGGCCCTACGGGGCGCCAGCCAGCGACGGCACCCAGCCCACGAGGACGACAGTCGTCGTCGAGACCCCGCCGCAGCCGGTCACGCTCTCGATCAAGGCCGCCGGCGCGATGGCCAAGGTCGTGGTGGTCCGGGGCGTCTCCGGCACCTGGGCGCTCACGGGCGCCGGCCTGGCGGGCGTGGCCACCCCACACTTCGACCTCCCGGCTCGCCTCGGGGAGCCGATGTCAGCCGACAACCGGGTCGCCTCCGGCGGGACGGCGTTCGCCGCGATCGGCCGCCTGGGGACGGAGTTCGAGGCCCACCTGTCGGGCGGCAGCCCCTCCGTATGGGTCGGAGGGCGGCTCGCGGGTGAGGTCTACTACGCGTCGATCGAGATCCCCGGAGAGGTGTCAGGCACCGTCGGCTTTCAGGACTTCTTCATCACGGGTCAAGGGTTCGTCTCCGTCCACTTCGCAGGTCGCTGAGGAATACGATGAAGCATCTCTGGCACATCCGGCCTGCGGGCTCGGCCATCATCACCCTGGCGCTGCTCGCCTGCGGAGCCCCGGAGTACAAACCCGTTGGCGCCGGAGGTGCCGGCGGCCAGGTCGCCCAGGGCGGGAGCGCCCAGGGCGGGAGCGCCCAGGGCGGGGGCGCCTCGCCAGCCGCTGGGGCGGCCGGGGCGTCCCCGGCGATCTCCCAGGTGATCGGACAGTGTTACACCGTCTATCCCACGCAGAGCGGCTGTGATCACTGCGTCGCGCAGCACCTCCTCGTGGGGGTGCCGAAGGAGCAGACGCTGCCTTGCATCTGTCAGACCGCCAACTGTCGAGAGGTCTGTGGGGATTCCTACTGTCACCAGCCGGACCCCAACACGACGTTGCCTGGTGACCCTTGTGATCTCTGCATCGTGCGGGCGCTCGCGGGGGCGTGCGCCGGGACCTGGCAGGACGTCTGCGCGAAATACGCCGGGCTGGCCTCCCCCGACGGCACCCTGTGCGCCTGGCCGTCGGACGGCCTGGGCGTCTGCGGCCACTGACGCGGCGGTCGGAGGCCCCTCGCGCGCGGGGAGCGCCGCGCCGAGGTGCGGTACGGGCCCCGGCCATGGTCTGCTACGAGCGTGGCCTCGCGTGCGGCGGGCCTCGGGATGGCGGCGGTTCATCGCCGCGCTCTGTGTGAGGTTCGTGAAGAATTCGGGCGCGCTGCGCATGATCCCCGCCCGGCCCGCGCTCGACGTGCGAACACCGCCCGCCGCCGCGCAATGACCGATGCCATCCCGCCGCGCTTGGCCCGCCGGTACCCTGCGGCCATGGGCGACGAGTACGCTCCGGGGGCGGTCATCGGCAGAAAATACCAGCTCGAGCGGACGCTCGGGCGGGGCGGCATGGGCGTGGTCGTCGCCGCGCAGCGCCTCCACCTCGGGGATCTCGTGGCGCTGAAGATCCTGCTGCCCGAGTTCGGCAAGCGCCCGGACCTCGTCGCGCGGTTCCTCCGCGAGGGGCGCGCCGCGGCGAGCCTGCGGAGCGAGCGCGTGGCGCGCGTCTTCGACGTCGACACGCTCGACGACGGCGCTCCGTACATCGTGATGGAGCTGCTCGAGGGCGAGTCGCTCGACGTGACGGTCACGACGCGCGGCGCGCTCCCGGCGACGGAGGCGGTCGAGCTCGTGCTGCAGGCGTGCGAGGCGCTGGCGGAGGCGCACTCGCTCGGGATCGTCCACCGCGATCTGAAGCCCTCGAACCTCTTCGTCGTCACCGGCCCTGACGGCACGCCGTGCGTCAAGCTCCTCGACTTCGGCATCAGCAAGGTGCGCGAGGCGGGGCAGAGCGCGCAGCTCACCTCGACGGACGGCATCGTCGGCTCGCCGAGCTACATGTCACCCGAGCAGATCGCGAACCCGTCGGACGTCGACGCGCGCGCCGACGTGTGGGCGCTCGGCGTGATCCTGTACGAGCTCCTCTCGGGGCGGCGGCCGTTCGAGGGCGACGGGCTCACCTCCCTCATCATGAAGATCGTCACGGAGCGACCGCCCGATCTCGCCGCCGTCGCGCCGAGCACGCCGCCCTGGTTGCAGGAGACGGTGGCGCGCTGCCTCGAGAAGCGCGCGGTCGCGCGGTTCCAGAGCGTCTCCGAGCTCGCGCTCGCGCTCGCGCAGGTGGGCACGCAGGAGGCGGCGAGGTCGGTCGCGCGCATCACGCGCACGGCCGAGCTCGCGCGCCAGCGCGGGGGCGCAGGGTCGCCCGTCACCCCTCCCCCGTCGCCCGCGCGCCCGGAGGCGAGCCCGCGCGAGGAGCCGACGAGGGCGCACGTCAGCGAGGCGGCAGGCACCGGAGCGCGCGAGCGACGCCCCGACGAGACGACGGGCAGCAGGCCGCGAGGCGCGATCGACGCGCGCTCGTCGCAGACCCTGATGGCGACGCTGAAGGGCCACCACCTCACGATCAAGCTGACCGCGAGGCAGGTGACCGCCGCGCTCGACGCGGAGGACGCTCGCGCGGCCGCGTCGCTGCTGAGGCGGCTGCGCGAGGTCATCGTCACGCACGTGCAGCTCGAGGACGCGCGCCTCTACCCGGAGCTGCGGCAGCTCGCCGAGCAGTCGCGCGACGCGGACATGATCGCGATCGTCGCCGAGTTCTCCGAGGGCATGTCCGACATCGGGGCGGTGCTGACGGGCTTCTTCGAGCAGCACGGCGACGCGAAGGATCTCGCCCGCGCCCGCGCCGAGTGGGCCGACGTCTACGACGCGCTCTCCTCGCGGCTCTCGGCCGAGGAGGGCTCGCTCTACCCGCTCCACCGCGATCTCGCCGACTCGCAGTCCCGATGAAGCGCCTGCCCGTCAGTCGTCGTCGGCCTGCACGACCCCGCCCTTCTTCAGCGTGCCGCCCGCGGACGCGAGCAGGTACGCCTCGAGGAAGGGATCGAGGTCCCCATCGAGCACCGCGTGGACGTCGCCCGTCTGCTCGCCCGTGCGCAGATCCTTCACGAGGCGGTACGGCATCATCACGTACGAGCGGATCTGGTTGCCCCACGCGATGTCGGTCTTGCCGGCGTTGTACTGCGCGACGGCGTCCTCGCGGCGCTGCTGCTCGATGGCGTAGAGCTTCGCCTTCAGGAGCTTCATCGCGAGCGCGCGGTTCTGGTGCTGGCTGCGCTCGGCGCGGCAGACGATGACGATGTTCGTCGGCAGGTGCTTCAGGCGCACCGCCGTCTCGACCTTGTTGACGTTCTGCCCGCCCTTGCCGCCGGCGCGCATCGTCGTGATCTCGACCTCCTCGGGCTTCACCTCGATGTCGATCTCGTCCTCGATGTCGGGCGTCACGTCGACCGCGACGAACGCCGTCTGGCGGCGCCCCTCGGAGTCGTACGGCGAGATGCGGACGAAGCGGTGCACGCCGATCTCGGCCCGCAGGAACCCGTACGCGTTCGGGCCCTCGATGCGGAGCGCGGCGTCGTCGAGGCACTCGCCGCCGTGGTCCTCGCTCGGCTGGATGTCGACGATCTCGACCTTGTAGCCGTGCGCGGTCGCCCAGCGCGTGTACATGCGCACCATCTCGAACGCCCAGCCCTTCGCGTCCTGGCCGCCTGAGCCCGGGTGCAGCGTGAGGATGGCGTTCGCGTGGTCGACCGGGCCGCTCAGCATGCGGCGCAGCTCGGCCTTGCGCAGGCGCGACTCGAGCTCCGGCAGCGTGCCCTCGACCTCGGCGCCCATCGCGGCGTCGCCCTCGGCCTCGGCGAGCGCGTACAGCTCGACGGCGTCGGTGACGTCCTTCGTCAGCTTGTCGGCCGACTGGAGCTTCTCCTCGACCTCGGCGCGCTTGCGCAGCAGCACCTGCGCCTTCGCAGCGTCGCTCCAGAGGTCGGGGTTGGACGCCTCGGCGTTCAGCTCCTCGAGGTGGCGGGAGAGCTTGGGGACGTCAAAGATACCCCCTTAGCGCCTCGAGGCGCCGTGAGAGATCGGCGAGCCTGTCGCGCGTCTCGGTTGCCATGGTCGCGCCGATGTACCCGCTTCTCGCCGGACCGCAAGCAAATCACGGCGCGGCGCGCGGGTTTGGCTGGCCGCGCCCCGGACCGTGCTCCAACGACGCCGCGGTCCCGTGGTCCCGAGGGAGATTCGCCGCAAGCTTCGCCGCATCGAGATCACCACGACGGGGCTCGCGAACGATCAGCTCGCCGGCCGCTGCGCGTCGGTGGTCCGCGGGCAGGGCTCGCGCTCCGCGAGGTGCGCCGTGCGAGCTCGAGGCCGGTCAAGGCGATGGCGCGATTCGTCCTCACGCAGCCGGCGCGCATGCAGTAGGCCTCGCTGCATGAGCTGGTACGACGTCTTCTCGAAGTTCTACGACGGTTCGCTCGAGCGCCTCTACCTCCCGTTCCGCCAGGCGGCCGCGGAGCGCCTCGCGCTCGCGCCCGGTCAGTACGTGCTCGACGCGGGCTGCGGCACCGGGCAGAGCCTCGACGTGCTGAGCCCGCCCGTCGGATCCACGGGCAAGGTGATCGGCGTCGATCTCTCGAAGGGCATGCTCGACGCAGCGAAGCGTCGCGTCGCGTCCAAGGGCTTCGGGAACGTCGAGCTCGCGCAGGGCTCCGTCCTCGAGCTCGATCGCGCGATGCTCGCGCCGCACCTCCTCCCCACCGACCACCGCCGCCCTCGCCGTCGATGTCGCCTCGCCGCCCCACCCACGCGTCATCCCCGCGCCTTGCGGCGCAGCACTGGTGCGCGCGCACGGTCTTCGGATCGGTGACCATCGATGGCAAAGGCGCGTGCGAGCAGCTCGGTCCCGCTTCTCGCCGGACCGCAAGCAAGTCACGGCGCGGCGCGCGGGTTTGGCTGGCCGCGCCCCGGACCGTGCTCCAACGACGCCGCGGTCCCGTGGTTCGTCGAGGAGCGCGCGCCTACAGGCGAAGCGTGGTCCTCTCGGTGGTGGTGGCCCTCGCGCTGGGCTGCGGCGCAAGCGGCTCACGACGCTCGCGCAGGTCTTCTCGATCCACCGCCACGAAGCGTCGGCGGGGCTCGCGCCCGACCTCGCGGGGTTCGCAGGGCGAGTACAGTCCCCTCGTGAGCAGAACTCGCCCGTCGAGCACGAGAGCTACGCGCGAGCAGCGACATGACAGGCTCGCCGAGCTCGAAGGTCGCGAGCGGGCCATCGTGGAGCTCGTCTCGGTGTTCTTCGAAGGGGTCCCTCGGACGGACCTCGCCAGCGCGCTCGGTCGCGTCGAGGAGCGCGTGCAGGGACGTGCGCCTCGCGGCGCGGAGATCCTGCCGCTCCTCGAGTCGCTCGCGGCGCGAGGCTGGCTCGTCGGAGATCCGCAGTGGCGGGTGCAGCCGGACCTCGCGCACGGCGTGACGCTCGAGCTCGCGGGCCAGGGTCGGCTCGCGTCGATGGCCGAGGCCGTGCGCGCGGTGTGGCCGGCGGTGCCGGCGGAGCGCGCGGGGTGGTGGACCTTCGTGCGTGAGGCGCGCATCGAGCTCTACAAGGGGAACTGGGAGGCCGCGCGCGAGCGTGCGGTCGATGGGATGTTCACGGAGATCTGCCATCCCTTCGATCGCGCCTGGGTTGCCGCACTGCCAGCCGATCTGCGCGTTCGAGCGCTGAGCGAGGTGCTCGACGCCTCGGTCCGCGCGCTCTCGGACCGGAGCGACGCGCTCGAGCTCCTCGAGGCGAGCTGGCGGGATGACGCCGACCAGGTGAGCGATGGTAGTCACCATCTCCTCGTCGAGCAGCTCCTCCTGCGCGGCAGGCTCGAGGACGCGGCGCGAGTCCTTCGCGGGCGCACGTCGGTTCAAGCGGAGGTCTGCGCCGGCCGGCTGCTCGCGGTCCAGGGCAAGTGGAGCGAGGCGAACGCCGCGTACGAGCATGCGCTCACGAGCTACCTGAAGAAGGTCGGCAAGCGTAGCCCGTTCTTCCCCGATCGAGGTGGCCTCTTCTTCGTCCTCTCGCTCCTCGCGGCCGGCGGGCCCAAGAACCTGACGCGCGCCAAGCAGCTCGCGACGAGCGCCCAGCGCAAGGACGTGAGCAGCTACCCCGGCGCGCACGCCATCCTGGCCGAGGCCGCGTCGGTGCTCACAGGCGAGCGTGACGCCGAGTTCGTCCGCTACATCGGCGACGGGCTCCGTGTCGAAGACATGGACCCCGTCGCGCTCTTGCTGAGCATCGCCGCCGCGCAGTGGATCGGGAGCGCGGTCGACGCAGAGGCTCGAGCCGAGCTCGCCAAGCGCAGCGTGGCGGCGGACGCCGCGGGCTATGCGTGGATCGCGACGCAGGCCGCGGATGCGGTGCTCGCGGCGGGCGGCGAGGACCCGGACGGGCGCCTGTCCTCGCTGCGCGCAGGCCTCGTGGGGTGCAGCGTCACGCGCGCCGTGACCCGCAAGGAGAGCTGGTCGGAGTCCCTCGATGCCCTGCTCGAGATCGCGACGCCTGCGCGGTCGCGGCGCGCGCCCGAGGCCGCCGAGCCCACGAGCGCGACGCGGCTCGCGTGGGTCGTCGCGGAGAACACCTGGGGCTTCTCCGTCACCCCGCGCGAGCAGTCACGCACCAAGAGCAGCTGGTCCAAGGGACGCCCGGTGGCGCTCGAGCGCCTCGCGACCGAGTCAGCCGCGATGGACTTCCTCACCAGGTCGGACAGGGCGGCGTGCGCTGCGATCGAGCAGCATGTGGAGACGCGGTACTACGGCCGTTACCGCAACGTGTCCTACACGCTCGACGCCGCGGCCGCGCTCCGTGCCCTCCTGGGCGCGACCAACGTGTTCACGGAAGTCCGAGGTGAGCTCGTGCCGCTCGAGGTCCGCGAGCGCCAGGCCAAGCTGAAGGTGGAGCGCGTGGCGGCGGCGGGAGGCTTCCGGATCCGGCTCGATCCGATGCCGAGGCACGACCGCGAGACGACCATGCTCGCGAGCGCAGGACCGACGACGCTCGAGATCGTCGAGCTCGGGGACGAGCACCGCGAGATCGCGAAGGTGCTCGGAAAGAAGGGGCTCGAGCTACCCGCGACGTCGGAGCTTCGCGTCCGGGAGGTCTTGGCGGCGCTGTCTCGGATCGTTCCGTCGGACGCCGAGCTCGGCCCGGGAAACGCCTCGACGCCAGCGTGTCGCGAGTCCGGCGACCTCGTCGCCGCCGACCCTGCGCCGACGTTCCTCGCCCGCCCGCTCGGCGAGGGCGTCACGCTCCAGGCGATCGTCCGCCCGCTCGGGATCGGCGGGCCTACCCTCCCGCCGGGCGGTGGCGGAACAGCCACGTTCGCGGAGATCGACGCGAGGCGTGTCCGCGCCGAGCGCGATCTCGCGGAGGAGGCGCGACAGCTCTCGACCGTGATCGACTCCTGTCCCGCGATCGCATCGGCAGAGCGCTCCGAGGCCGGCCATGCGCTGCGCGATCACGACGCCGCCCTCTCGGCGCTCGTCGAGCTGCGCGCGGCCAAGGCGCGCGTCGAGTGGCCCGACGGCGGCGCGATCGACGTCACGGACGAGGTCGCTCCGCGCGCGCTCGCGATCTCGCTGCGCGCGACCGCCGAGGGCTTCGAGGCCGACGGAACGCTCGATGTCCCGGGCGGGCGGGCGCTCGCCCTCTCCACCGTGCTCGGCTACCTCGACGCGTCGCCGGGACGCTTCCTCCGGCTCGCTGATGGCCGCTACCTCGCGCTGAGCCGCGACATCCGCCGACGTCTCGACGAGCTCCGAGCGCTCGGTGAGCGAGGTGCCAAGCGCCTGCGGTTCCACCCGCTCCTCGTCCCCGAGGTCGAGGAGGCGCTCGACGGGGCGCGCCTCGACGCCGACCAGCCCTGGCGCGCGCAGCGCGATCGTCTCACCGCCACCGGCGTCGAGAGCGAGGTGCCGTCCACGTTCCGCGGCGAGCTGCGCGCGTTCCAGCTCGACGGCTTCCGCTGGCTCGCGCGCCTGGGTCGCTGGGGCGCGGGCGCTTGCCTCGCCGACGAGATGGGCCTCGGCAAGACCGTCCAAGTCCTCGCGCTCCTCCTCTCGCGCGCGCCCGAGGGGCCGAGCCTCGTCGTGGCCCCGACGTCGGTCCTCTCGAATTGGGCGGAGCACGCGGCGCGCTTCGCGCCGACCCTCCGCGTGCGCACGTACGCGGGCGAGGATCGCGCCGGCACGCTCTCGGGCCTCGGGGCGTTCGACTTGGTGCTGACGAGCTACACGCTCCTCTCGACGGATGTCGACGCGCTCGCGGCCCTCCGGTTCGTGGTCGCCGTCATGGACGAGGCGCAGGCGATCAAGAACCCCGATTCGCAGCGGGCCCAGGCCGCTTGCCGGCTCGTCGCGGAGCAGCGCGTCGTCGTCACCGGGACGCCCGTCGAGAATCGGCTCGAGGATCTCTTCAGCCTCTTCCGCTTCGCGAGCCCCGGCCTCCTCGGGACGCGCGCGAGCTTCGATGTCCGCTTCGCTCGGCCCATCGAGCAGGGGCACGATCGCGCCGCGCGCGAGCGCCTCCGCCGCATGGTGAGGCCGTTCCTCCTGCGTCGCACCAAGACGAGCGTGCTCGAGGAGCTGCCCGCGCGCACCGAGGTCACGCTGCGGGTCGAGCTCGCGCGCCGGGAGGTGGCGCTCTACGAAGCGATCCGCGAAGAGGCGCTCCGCGGGCTCGAGGCAGAGGGCGGGCTCGAGGCAGAGCGGGGCGGACCGAGTCGCCGCATGCACCTCCTGGCCGCGATCACCCGCCTCAGGCGCGCAGCGTGCAGCGAGCGGCTCGTCCTGCCGAGCGAGCAGCCGCGTCCGTCGCGCGGTCGATCACGGGCCTCTGCCGCGAAGGACGTCGCCGCGAGCGCGACGAGCGCGAAGCTCGAGGCGCTCGGGGACCTCCTCGACGAGATCCTGCCGAACAAGCACAAGGCGCTCGTCTTCAGCCAGTTCGTCGATCACCTCGCGCTCGTGAAGGAACTCCTCGACGCTCGAGGGATCTCGCATCTCTACCTCGACGGCGGCACACCGCGCGCGAAGCGCAGCGAGGCGATCGATGCGTTCCAGGCGGGGCGCGCGGACGTCTTCCTGATCAGCCTGAAGGCCGGGGGCTTCGGGCTCAACCTCACCGCTGCCGACTACGTGATCCACATGGACCCGTGGTGGAACCCCGCAGTCGAGGACCAAGCCTCCGATCGCGCGCACCGCATCGGACAGGCCCGCCCCGTGACCATCTACCGCATCGTCGCGAAGGACACGATCGAGGACCGCATCGTCGCCCTGCACCGCGACAAGCGCGAGCTCGCCGACGCCCTCCTCGACGGCGCCGAGAGCCCCGCGCGATTGGGCGAGGAGGCCCTGCTCGAGCTGATCCGCGCTCGATGAGCGATTCCTCCTGGAGCCTGCGAGGTCGAGGTCGTCGAGAACGGCAGGCTGGTGGGCGCCGCCGAAGCTCTCTTCGCCTAGGCGACGCTCCGGCGGGTCGCCGAGTTCGTCGGGTGAACGCCGAGGTTCGTGACTCCAAGGGTGGCGCCGCCGGCCGGCGAATATGCCGTGCTCCGCGGCGCACAGGCTCGCCGCGGCGCCAAGAGCCCGAGCGGCAGCGGGTTGATTTCCCATCCCGCACATCCCGCACCTGGAAAAACGCTAAGAGTTACTGGGCGCTAACGATGATTGGAGGAGGAATGCGACCTTGAAATCGAGATGGTGGACACTGTGCTTTGGGCTGCTCGTGGTCGGGTGTTCGTCTTCGAGCGGCGACGGCGAGGGAGCGGGCGGCGGGGGGTAATTTCCCGGGGAGCGGAGGAACCAGCGGCGGAGGGAGCGGAGGGAGCGGAGGGAGCGGCGGCGGCGACTCCACGACGTGCCCTCCGCAGGTGGTCGCTCCGGCGCTGTCGGGAGGGTGCGTGCCTCAGATCGTGACACCCCGCGCCTGCGAGGCGATCGACCTCTCGGGAGGGCGGACGTACGAGATCGGGTGGACCACGAACGGCACCGGCTGTGAGACGCCCTGGAAGCTCTGCGTGGTGGGGAGCCCCGCGACCGAAGCGAACGGCGGATGCGTCGAGCTGTCGACGGACGTGACGCAGGGGATCAGCTCCACCGGCGGGGTCATCCGGTTGAACGCGAGCAACCTCACCGGGATCACGAGCGACACCGGCTACTACCACCTGGTCATCGCGAGCTTCTACGGCTCCCACAACGGCTCGGTCGCGTTCCGCCCGATCTTCTAGGCGGCGCGCTCGAGCGGCGTGTCAGGGCGGCGGCGCGAAGTAGATGGTGTCGCTGCGCGTGCCCCAGTTGCAGCCGTTCAGGCCCGCGAGCGCAGGCAGCAAGCACCCGACGCCGCTGCAGAACCCGACGAGGCCGCCCGGCAGCTTGTACTGCACGACGGGCAACCAGCCCGGGGGGGAGTTGGTGCCGACATAGCCGACCCGGACCCCCGACCACCCGGACGGACACGCGAGGTTCCCCCCGATGACCATCGTGTGCAGCGTGCCCGCGGGGTTCGTGCAGCGGTTCATCTCGACCAGACCCGGGCCGCTCGCCGCGGCGGCGTACGTGAACGCCCAGGTCTTCGAGTTGGCCGTCCCCGAGGTGCCGTTCGAGTCGTTCGGCGCGAGGCAGCTCGACGCCTGGGCCGAGAACGAATTCGTCGCGTTCATGTTGATCTGCTTCTTGCAGCTGGCGCTGCCGTTGCCGACCACGCCGTCGCAGTCCAGATCCTTCGACGGATCGCACGTGTCGGTGCCCGGATCGACGGAGCCCGAGCATGCCCCCCAGACGGTGCCGCCGCCCGAGGTGACGCAGGTCTGGCTGCCCGCCTTGCAGACGCCGACGCCGTCGAGACCCGGGTGGGTGTCGCACGCGGCGACGTCGCCGGCCTTGCAGGTGCAGACGCCATCCATCGTGTTGTCCGCCTTGCCGTCGCAGTCCTTGTCGCTCGACGAAGAGCAGTCGCGCTTCGACATCTCGACGGAGCCGACGCACGAGCCCCACGCGCCGTCGAGCCCGCAGGTCTTCACGCCCGTCCTGCAGACGCCGACGTTGGCCGCGCCCGCCGCGTTCAGGCCGCCGCAGACCGCGATCGCCCCGGCGAGGCACGCGGGTGCGACGCAGCGCCGCACCGCGCCCGCGGCCGTCGACAGGCCGTCGTCGGGCGTCAGTGAGCAGTCGTTGTCCTTGCCGTCGCACGCGTCGGCGCGCGTCCCATAGCTGCTGTCGTCGTGCGTCGCGAGCGGCCGCTTCGTGAACGTCGGCCCCGCCCACTCGACCAGCAGCGAGCCCGAGCCCGTGTACTCGTAGTAGTCCACCTGCACGTCGTGGGGCCCGACGGCCAGCGTGGCGTCTGCGCTCGTCGCGACCGGCGTCGTCGAGTTGGACCAGTGATCGACGACGAGCGCGCCGTCGACGTACACGCGGACGCCGTCGCCGGCGGTCGCGGTGAACGTGTACGTCCCCGCGTCCGCGACGAGCACCGTGCCGGTCGCGCGCAGCACGAAGTAGTCCTTCGACGAGCCGGGGAACGGCGTCGACGTGCCCCACGACCAGTCGAGCGTGTGCGCGGTCGTCGTCTTCGACGGTTGCTCGGTCGCCGACGGCGCGGCGGAGTAGTTGAGCAGGTTGCGCCCGAAGAGCGCGACGCTCCACGGCGCCTCGAGCCCGACCTGCGTCGTCACGGGGCCGTCCCAGTTGCCCGGGTACCGCGCGGCGTCCGCGTCGTCGCAGTCCTGCTGGGTGATCGGAGTCGTCGTCCAGTGGGAGCTGCAGGGCACCGTCAATCCGAAGCACTCGGGAGCCGTCGTGCCGGGTTGTGCGCACTGTTTCAGCGTCTTCGGGACGGGCAGCGCGTGACCGTCGCCGTCCTCGTCGAACGTCCACGTCGCCACGCCCGAGACGTTGTCGTCGATCGAGCCGTTGCAGTCGTTGTCCTTGCCGTCGCACACCTCCGTCTGCCCGGGGCGCCGAGACGCGTCGGTGTCGTCGCAGTCGTCGTCGACGAGGCTCTGCTTCCACGCGCTCGGCGTGACCTTGCAGCTCGCGCACTCCGCGGGCGGCGTGGTGGGTGGAGAGCACGCGAGGACGGGCAGGTACCCCTTCGCGGCGTGGTAGTCGTTGTCGCCGTCCCACCACCAGTACACACGGTTGATGGCGTCGGACTCGTCGGTCAGGCCGTCACAGTCGTTGTCCTTCCCGTCGCAGGCCTCGCCCGTCGGCTGGCGCGCGTCGGTGCACGGCCCCCAGCTTCCGTTCTGTTGGCAGGTCTGGGAGCCGTACTCACACTCACCCTTCGGCGCGCCGGTCGGCCAGGAGATGGGCTTGCCGCTCGAGTCTTCGCTGCACGCGCGCACGTCGCCGGGCGCGCAGGTGCAGGTCGTGCCGTCCGCCAGCGCGCCGTCGTCCGCCTTGCCGTTGCAGTCCTGGTCGACGCCGTCGCCGCAACGATCGGGGTGGCCGTCGCCCCTCGGTCCGTCCCAGCCTGCGGGTTTGGTGTCGGGATCACTGTCATCGCAGTCGTCGCCGACCACGATGATGACGCCCGCGAGCTTCGACAGGCACGTCTTCGCGGTGTGGCCGTCGGCGTCCTTGTCGCGCGCCACGAACCTGCAGGTCTTCGGTCCCGGATCGCACACGCCGCGCGCGCAGCCGGGCGGCGACGTCTCCGGCACGAAGCCCGTGCAGTCCGCGTCGATCGCGCACGGGGTCGCGGCGGACCCGCCACCGCCGGACGCACCGGCTGCGCCGCCGCCCGCCTGCCCCGCGGCGCCTGCCTTGCCCGCAGCGCCCGCCTGCCCAGCCTGCCCCGCAGCGCCCGCCTGCCCAGCCTGACCTGCTCCTCCGGCCTTGCCCGCGGCGCCGGCGCCCGCCTGCCCGCCGCCACCCTTGCCCGCGCTGGCCCCGGCGCCCGCGCCCGCGGCGCCGCCCGACGCCGACGCGGGGGAGGTCGCCTCGTCTCCGCTCCCGCCGCAGGCGCCGAGCACGAGGAAGGCGAGAGACAGCGTGGCGAGCGGGGTGTGGTGACGACGCATGTGAAGTCCTCCCTGAACACTCGAGGGTATCGGGCGGCGCGGCGCGTTCGCAAGCGCCGGTCTCCGGGGTGGGGAACCCCGCCGCCAACCTGCGGCGTGCATGGGATCACCATCCGCGGCGTGGCGAGGGGGTCGACGTGCAGCCGGGCGACGGCCGTCGCCGCCCTCGGCACGGCCGTGACGACGGCCGACGAATCGCCGTCGCGCTCGCGGTACGCACCGTCGAGGAAGACGACGTGCAAGTGTGGGAGAGCTTGGGGACGTCAGGGAGCCCCCCTCGGCGCCTCGAGGCGGCGCCGAGAGACCGGCGAGCCTGTCACGCGTCTCCGGTCGCCCTGGCCGCGCCGATGGGCCCGCTTCTCGTCGCACCGCGAGCAAATCACGGCACAGCGCGCGGTTCTGGCTGGCCGCGCCCCGGACCGTGCTCTACAAACGCCGCGGTCTCGTGGTCCCGAAGGAGCTCCTCCGCAAGCTTCGCCGCATCGAGATCACCACGACGCGGCTCGCGAACGATCAGCTCGCCGGCCGCTACGCGTCGGTGATCCGAGGGCAGGGGCTCGCGTTCCGCGAGGTGCGCCCGTACCAGGCGGGCGACGACGTCCGCGCGATCGACTGGAACGTCTCCGCGAGGATGAACGAGGCCTACGTCAAGGTCTTCGTCGAGGAGCGCGAGATGACCGTGATGCTCGTCGTCGACGCGTCGCGCTCCCAGCGGTTCGGCACGACGCGCGCGACGAAGATCGAGGTCGCCGCCGAGGTGACGGCGCTCTCCGCGTTCTCGGCCATCCGCGGCAACGACCGCGTCGGGCTCATCCTCGCGACCGACCGCGTCGAGAAGATCGTGCCGCCGAAGAAGGGCGAGAAGCACGCGATGCGCGTCGTGCGCGAGGTGCTCGGCTTCGAGCCGGCGCGCGCGGGCACCGATCTGCGCGAGGCCCTCTCCGCGCTCGTGAAGGTGACGAAGCGCCGCAGCGTCGCGTTCGTCGTCAGCGACTTCTTCACGAGCGGGTTCGAGCGCGCGCTCGGGCTCGCCGCGGCGAAGCACGACGTCATCCCGGTGATGCTCGTCGACGCGCGCGACGAGGCGCTGCCGGACGTCGGCCTCGCGGAGTTCGAGGATCTCGAGACGGGTGAGCTCGTCGTCGTCGACACCTCCAGCCGGCGCGTGCGCGAGGCCTACGCGGAGGACGTCCGCGCCGCGCGCGCCGAGAAGGTCACGCTGTTCCGCAAGCTCGGGCTCGACGTCGTCACCATCGACACGGGCGGCAGCTTCGTCGCGCCCATCCGCGATCTTTTCGCGCGCCGCGCCCGGAGGGCCCGGAGGTGAGGCGCTGGCACGCCGCCCTCGCCGCGGCCGCCTCGGGCGCGCTCCCCGCGGTCGTCGCGATCGCCGCGCCGCCCTCGCCCTCCGGCGCCTCGTCCTCGCAGCCCGCGTCGTCCTCCGCGCCCACGCCGCCCTCCGCGCCCGCGTCGTCCTCCGCGCCCGCGTCGTCCTCCGCGCCCACGTCATCCTCCGCGCCCGCTGCTCCGGTGGTCTCCTCGTCTGCGCCCGCCGCGTCCTCCGCGTCGCTCGGGCGGGTGTACGCGACGTGCGTCGAGCACGTCCCCGAGGGCGCGACGCGGCCCACGTGGACGCTGAAGGCGCCCCCGGTCGCGACGGCGGGCTGGGCGCTGCGCCTCGAGATCGAGCTCACGCACGGCGCGGGCGAGACGGTGCTGCACCCGGGGCTCTCGTCGCAGCGGGGAGCGGAGGCCGACGGGCTCGCGAAGGCCGGGTTTCGCCTGCCGAACCCCGACGGCGGCGCGGGGACGGAGGTGCGATCGACGGCGCCCGGCAAGACCGTCGTGATCGTGCACGTCGTGCCGCTGCCGAAGGAGCCCGGTACGGTCGAGCTCGAGCTGCCGCCGCTGCCCTTGTCGATCGCGCGCGCGAGCGGCGAGGTCGTCACCGTCTGCACGCAGCCGCTCGCGGTGCGCGTCGTCGATCCAACGGCGAGCATCCCCGACGCGCGCGCGCGTCCCAACCCGCCAGCTCGCCGGCAGCTCGAGGACTGGGTCGCCCTGCGCGACGGGCTGATCGCGGGCGGCGTCACCTTGCTCGGCGCGCTCGTGGGGTGGCTCGCGCTGCGCGCGTGGCGACGACGACCGCGCAGGCTGCCTCCGCCTCCGCCGCCGCGCCCCGCGTGGGAGCGGGCGCTCGAAGACCTCTCGGCCCTCCGCGCGCGTGAGCTGGTCGAGCGCGGCGAGCTCATCGCGCACGTCGACGCCCTCAGCGAGATCGTCCGCAGGTACCTCGGCGACAGGTTCGGGTTCGACGGGCTCGAGGCGACCACGCGGGAGATCCAGCGCGCGCTCCGCGCGGTGACGCCGCCGCTGCCGGTGATGGCCGAGATCGAGCGCGTCCTCTCCGACGCCGATCTCGTCAAGTTCGCGAAGGCGCCGCCCGATCCGGAGGGCTGCCTGCAGCTGCTCGCGCTCGCCGAGGCGATCGTGCACGCGACCATCCCCGCCAGCCTCGCGCCGGGCGAGGCGGGCGCCGGGCAGGTGCCCCGATGAAGCGCAGGGTAGCCTTCCTCCTCTCGCTGTTCGTCGTCGTGCTCGCGGCGGGGCTCGCGTGGGCGGCGGCGGCGCGGCTCGACGATTTCCTCTCGGCGCGCTGGGAGGCGAAGGCCTGGCTCCTCTTGCTCGTGCCGCTGCCGTACCTCGCGTACCGGGCGACGGTGGGCGCGGACGCGCGCCTGCCGCGGCTCCTGCTCGGCTCGACGCGTCCGCTCGCGCGGGCGCCGCGGGGGGTGCGCGCGCGGCTGCGAGATCTCCCGGGCGTCGTGCGCGTCGTCGCGCTCGCGCTCCTCACGCTCGCGCTCGCGCGGCCGGTGTCGCTCGTGCGGCCGGACGAGACGTTCGAGTCGGGGATCGACATCGTGCTCGTGCTCGATCTGTCCGGCTCGATGAAGGCCGTGATGGACGGGCCGCAGAAGGCCCCGGCGTCGAAGCGACGACCGACGCGCCTCGACGTCGCGAAGGACGTCATCCGCGACTTCGTCTCGCGCCGGAAGACCGACCGCATCGGCGCCGTCGTGTTCGGCCGCACCGCGTACGTGCTCGCGCCTCCGACGCTCGACTACCAGCTGCTCGACACGCTCGTGTCGCGCATCGAGCTCGACATGATCGACGGCTCGGGCACGGCCATCGGCGACGCGCTGGGGGTCGGCGTCGCGCGGCTGCGACGCTCGACGGCGCGCTCGAAGGCCATCGTGCTGCTGACAGACGGTGACAACAACGCCGGCAGCGTCGCGCCCGAGTACGGCGCGAAGCTCGCGAAGGCGCAGGGCTGCCGCGTCTACACGATCCAGATCGGCAGCGGCGACGACGTCGACGTGCAGGACGGCACCGATCTGTTCGGCAACCCGAAGTACGTGCGCGCGCACTTCCCGGTGAACCCCGCGCTCCTGCGGCGCATCGCCGACGAGACGGGCGGCTCGTCGTACGTCGCGACCGACGCCGAGGCCTTCAGGAAGAGCATGCACGACGTGCTCGACCGGCTGCAGAAGACCAAGTTCGAGGCGCAGCGCGCGACGTACGAGGATCTGTACCCGTTCCTGCTGCTGCCGGGGGTCTTCTTGGTCGCGCTCGACGCGCTGTTGCGCTCGTGGATCTTGAGGAGGTTCCCGTGAGGTTCGCGGCGTCCGGGTGGCTGTTCGGGGCGCTCTTCGCGCTCGTCGTGGCGGCGCTGTTCGTCGCGGGCGCGGTCGGGCACGGGCGCGCGCTCGCGAGGTTCGGTGAGCTCGCGCTCGTGTCGCGCCTGCGCACCTGGGATCCGTCGTCGCGCCGCGCGGTGAAGGGCGTGCTCGTGGTGGCGGCGGTCGCGCTCGCGTTCGTCGCGCTCGCGCGGCCGCAGGTGCGGCGCGGGCAGCGCCTCGTGCCCGCGACGAACCTCGACGTCGTGCTCGTCGTCGATTTCTCGAAGAGCATGTACGCGCGCGACGTCGCCCCGTCGCGGGTCGGCCGCGCGAAGGCCGAGGTGGCGCGGCTCGTGAAGGAGCTCGCGGGCGCGCGGTTCGGCGCCGTCGCGTTCGCGGGCGAGCCGATAGGGTTCCCGCTCACCTCCGACGGCGCGGCGATCGCGCAGTTCTTGAGGCAGACCGAGCCGAACGAGATGCCCGTCGGCGGCACCGCCATCGCGCGCGCGCTCGAGCGGGCCCGCGAGATCCTCGCGCGCGATCCGCGCTCGAAGGACCACCGGCGCGTCATCCTGCTCATCACCGACGGCGAGGACCTCGAGGGAGATCCGGTCGCCGTCGCCGAGAGCATCGCGAAGGAGGGCACCACCGTGGACGTCGTGCAGATCGGCGGCAGGACGCCGGAGCGCATCCCCGAGGTCGGCGCGGACGGCCAGATCCTCGGCTACCGCCTCGACGAGCGAGGTCAGCCGCTGACGACGCAGCTGACGGCCGACGGCGAGGCGCAGCTCGCGCGGACGGCGCAGGCGGGCGGCGGCCGCATCGTGCGCAGCGAGCGCGGCAAGACGGGCATCGAGGAGATGACGAGGCACCTGCGCGCGATGATGACCGAGGAGCTCTCCGAGCGCGTCGAGACCGTCTACGACGACGAGTACCGCGCGCCGCTCGCGCTCGTGCTCTTGCTGCTGATCGTCGACACGCTGCTCGGCGACGCGCCGCGGCGCCGGAGGGAGGAGGCCCCACGTGAGGCGTGAGCGCGCGCGCGCCGCGGCGCTCGGGCTCGCGACGACGGCGCTCGTCGCGGCGTGCGGCTGGGATCCGAAGAAGCCCTTCGAGCGGTACAGCCCCGCCGTCGACAAGGCGGTGGCCGAGCTCGACGCGGGCCGCGCGCGCGAGGCCCGCGACCGGCTCGGCGCGTACGTGTCCGCGACGGCGTGCGACGGCGGCGCGATGGCGGTGCTCGGCGCGCCGGACGCGTCGAGCGCGTCGTTCGACCTCGGCCTCGCGCTGTTCAAGCTCGCCGAGCAGTACGGCCGCAGGCTCGACGACGCGGTGATCCTCGGCGACGGCGGCCCGCAGGGTGACAAGCAGCTCGACCTCGCGCGGGGCGACCAGCTCGACTGCGCGAAGGCGGCGCTCGACGCCATCCTCTCCCGCGACCTCCCCGTCGAGCTCGAGGCGCGCGCGCGCTACCTGCGCGGCAACGTCGCGTTCCTCGACCACGCGTGGCAGGCCGCGATCGACGACTACGACAAAGCGCTCGTCGCCATCCCCGGCCTGCCGCCCGACGCCGGCGACGGGATCGGCCGCGACGTGGCGCACAACCGCGCGCTCGCGCTCCGCTACCGCGACGACGAGCAGCGCCGCGACGCGGGGGCCGACGCGGACGCGGACGCAGACGCAGACGCAGACAGCGACGCGCCCGACACGGGGGCCGACGCCGACGCCGACGCGCCCCCGGACGCGCCGCCCGACCAGGGCAGCGACGCGCCGGACGACGCGGCGGACGACGGCGCCCCGAAGCCAGGAGACGACGGAGGCAAGGACGGCGGCGACGGAGACGATCGCCCTGACGCCGGCCACGGCGACGCCGGGCGCGACGCGGGCGCGAGGCCGGAGGGATCACCGTCGCCGAGCCAGGACGAGCGCATGTTGGATATGTTCGAGCAGGCGCCGACGTTCCAGCGCGAGGAGTCGAAGAGCCGCGCGACGGGCCGCAAGCTCCGGGGGTCGCAGGACAAGTGAGCGTCTCGCGCCGCACCTGCGCCCTCGCCGCGGTCGCCGCGCTCACGGCGTCGCCCTCGCGCGCGCCGGCGCAGAGCGTGCCCGACGTGTCGCTCCAGGCAGACGCCCACGACGTCGAGGTCGGCGAGCCGGTGACGGTGACACTGACGGTGATGATCGACGGGGGCTCGGTCGGCTCGCCCAGGCTCTCCGCGCCGGCGACGGCGTCGGTGGACGGCCCGAGCGTGACGACACGCTCGCAGATGTCCATCGTGAACGGCCGCGTCACCCGCCGCGAGGGGTTCTCCGCCACGTGGCAGGTGACGCCGTCGCGCCCCGGCGCGCTCGAGATCGGGCCCGTCTCGTTTCGCTGGGACGGCAAGCAGAAGCAGGCGGGCAGCGTGCGGGTGACGGCGCACCCGGCGGGCAACGGCCCGCGGCTGCGAGGCAAGCGACGCCAGTCGAACCCGTTCGGGTTCCCGTTCTCGACGCCGGACCTCGACGAGCGCCCCGCTCCCGAGCCGCCGCCGATCGATCCGTCGCTGTCGCTCGACGCGCCGCTCGAGCCGACGGCGTTCCTGCGAACGGTGCTCGACAAGCCGCGCGCGGTCGTCGGCGAGCAGGTGACGGCGTCCGTGTACCTGTACGCGCAGCCGCGGGTGTTCCAGCCGCTCGATCCGCACGAACCCACCGCCCCCGATTTCTTCCAGCGGCCGATCCCCGGCGGCGAGGGCGAGGCCCACCAGCTCGTGCTCGGCGGCGCGCGGTGGACGGTGCAGCTCATCCGGCGCGTCGCGCTCTTCCCGCTCCACGCGGGCGACCTCGTGATCGGGCCGATGTCGGTCACGCTGGTGGGTCCGGGGTTCCGCGGAGGCGGCATCCGCGGCGGCCTGGTGCGCGCATCGAAGCCGACCGTCGTGCACGTCGAGGAGCCGCCGATCGCGGGGCGACCGCCCGGCTACGCGCTCGGCGACGTCGGCGACTACACGCTCACGGCGAAGGTCGAGCCGCGGGCGGTGCCGGTCGGCGGGAGCGTCGCCGTGCAGGTGATCCTGCGGGGCAACGGCAACGTGCCGACCCGCGTGCGCCTGCCGGAGGTGCAGGGCGTCGCGTTCACCGAGGCCGAGGCGCGCGAGTCGATCGACGCCGCCGCGGGGATCGTCAGCGGCAGCCGATCGTTCTCGTACGTCGCGCAGATCGACGCGCGCGGGACCGTGGACCTCGGCGCCGTGACCCTGCCGTTCTACGATCCGCGCGCCCGCGCCTACCGCACCGCGACGGCCAAGCTCGGCGTGGTGCAGGCCCACGGCGATCCTCCCGCCGCAGCGCCCGCGTCGTCGGGAGATCCGCTCGCTGCGCTCGCTCCGAGGGGCGCGCCCGCGCCCGCGCCCGCGCTGGCGGCGCCGCTCGGGGACCGCCCGTGGTTCTGGGCGCTGCTGCTGGGTCTCCCGTCGCTCGCGCTCATCGGCGATCTCGGCGCGCGCGGGTGGGTGACGCTGCGCCGGCGCCGGAGGGAGCGCGCGCGCTCACCGGCGGCGGACGCGCGAGCGGCGCTCGCCCGCGTGAAGGCCGCGACGGACGACAGGTCCCGCGACCGCGCCTGCATCGACGCGCTGCTCTCCGCCACCGAGGCCGCGTGCGGGGTCGCGCTGCGCGGCCTGACAGCCGCGGAGTCGGAGCCGGCGCTCACCGCCGCCGGGCTGCCGGAGCCGCTCGCAGCCGAGGTGCGCGACGCGCTCGCCGCGCTCGAGGCCCGCGCCTACTCGGGGGGGGATCCCGATCACGAGGCGCACGCGCGCGCGACCAAGCTGGTGTTGGTTTTGTTGAAGAGGGCGCGAGGGTGACCTCGGAGGCGGACGCCGTCTCGGGGATCGCCGCGGCGCTGGCGGCGGGCAAGGTGCGCGACGCCATCGAGCAGGCGGAGGCCGCCGCCGACCGCGGCGTCACGCACCCGGATCTCGCCTTCGACCGCGGCGTCGCGTACGTCCGGCGCGCGCACGGCGCCGACTCGCGCCCCGGCGATCTCGGGCGAGCGGCGGCGGCGTTCGAGGAGACGCTCTCGCTGCGCCCCGGAGACACCGAGGCCGCGCGCGCGCTCGAGCTCGTCCGCGAAGAGGCCGCGCGCCGGCGCGCGCGCGCGGGCGGCACCGTCGACGTCGTGGAGGGGCCCGGCCTCGCCCGCACGGCCGTGACCGTGATGCCCGAGCCCGCGTGGGAGGCCATGGCGGTCGTCTCCAGCCTGGCCCTGGCCCTCGCGTGGCCTGCCCGACGCCTGCCTCGCGCCCTCCGCAGCGCGTACGTGATCGCGGCGGTGGCGGCGATCGCGCTCGGGCTCTCGGCGTCGGCGCTCGCGGTGCTGCGGCACACGCGCGCCACCGTCGAGGTCGGCGTGGTGATCGACGACGTCGCGCGCCTCTCGTCACGCGATCCCCGAGGAGCGGTCGAGCTGCCCGAGGGCGCGAGGATCGACGTGCTCGGCCGCCAGGGCGCGGAGGTCCGGGTGCGCTGGGGCGGCCGCGAAGGGACGCTGCCCGCGACCGCCGTGCGCGTGATCGGGCGCGCGCGCTGACGCGGCCCGATCGTCTCGGCCCCGGATCAGGCGCGACGGCGGCGACGACGACCGAGCGCCGCGGCGACCAGCACCCCGAGCCCGCCGAGCGCCGCGGAGCTCTGGCCGCCGGGTCCGATCGCGCAGCCGCCCTCGGCCTCCGAGCCGTCGAGCCCGAACCCGCCGCTCGCGCCGCCCTCGGGCACACCCGCGCCCGTCGAGCCGGCGCTCGGCGCCGCGCCCGCGCTGCCCGCCTTCGCGCCGCCCGCGCCCGTCGAGCCGCCGGCCCCTGCCTTCGCGCCGCCAGTGCCCGACGCGCCGCTCGCGCCCGCCTTCGCCCCTGCTGCGCCCGACGCGCCGCTCGCGCCCGCCTTCGCCCCTGCTGCGCCCGACGCGCCGCCCGCCCCGGCCTTCGCGCCGCCCCCGCCCGACGCGCCGCTCGCGCCCGCCTTCGCGCCGCCCGCGCCCGACGCGCCTGCAGCGCCGGAGGCGCCGCCCGCGCCGCTCACGCAGGCGCCGCCGCTGCACAGGAGTCCGCTCGCGCAGTCCGCCGCGGTGACGCAGGTCGTCTTGCACTGGCCGTTGGCGCCGCAGGCGAAGTCGCCGCACGACTTCTGGGTCGGCGCGCCGCACTTGCCCCCGCCGTCGCACAGCGGCGCGCTGCTCTGCACGCCGGCCGAGCAGGACGCCGGACCGCACGCGACCGCGACCCCGGGGAAGGTGCACGCGTCGCCCTTCGTCCCGTCGCAGGTCGCCCCGCACGGGCCGGAGCCTGTGCAAGCCTGCTTGCCCGCGTGAGGCGCGCCGGTCACCGGCGCGCACGTCCCCAGCTTGCCGGGGACGTTGCACGCCTCGCACTGCCCCCCGCACGAGGTCGCGCAGCAGACGCCGTCCGCGCACACGCCGCTCGCGCACTGCGCGGCGCTCTGGCAGTCCTTGCCGTCCTCCACCTTGGACTTGCAGATCCCGCCCGAGCAGAAGCTGCCGGGCTGACAGTCGACGTCCGTCACGCAGTCACCGGCGCACAGGCCCGTCACCGCGCACTGGAAGGCGCCGCACGACTGCTGCTGCGCGGGCGGGCAGCTGCCGGTGCCGACGCAGCTCGCCGCCAGCGTCGCCGTGGCGTTGGCGCAGCTGGCGGCGCGGCACTCGACAGCGGCGCCGGGGAAGCTGCAGCCGTCCTTCTTCACGCCGTCGCACGCGCCGCCGCACGCCGAGCCGTCCGACGCGCACTGCGCGCGGGCGTTGTGCGGGGTGCCGGTGACAGCGGTGCACGACCCGACCGCGCCCGCGTTGTCGCACGCCTCGCACTGACCGTCGCACTTCGAGTTGCAGCAGACGCCGTCGACGCAGTTGCCGGAGACGCACTCGCTCGCCTTCGAGCAGACCCCGCCGTCGACGATCTTGTCCTTGCACACCCCCGCCGAGCAGAACTTCGACCCGCCCTGACAGTCGGCGTCGACCGTGCAGTTGCCCGCGCAGGCGGCGCCCGAGCACTTGAAAGGCGCGCAGTCCTGGGTGGCGACGGCGGGACACTTGCCCGCGCCGTCGCAGGCCGCCGCGACGACCGCGACGTCGTTCGCGCAGCTCGGCGCGCGGCACGTCGTCGCCGCGCTCGGGTAGCTGCACGTCGCGGTGACGGCGCCGTCGCACACCCCGCCGCAGGGCGAGCCGTCGGTGACGCAGGCGGGGCGGGCGCCCCGCGGCGCGCCGGAGACCGGGCTGCACGTGCCGACCTTGCCGGGCTGGTCACAAGCTTCACACTGCCCGTTGCACGCGCTCCCGCAGCACACGCCGTCGACGCAGTTGCCCGACGCGCACTGGCCCGCGTTCTGGCAGGCGGTGCCGGGGTCGAGCTTCGGCTTGCAGATGTTCGACGAGCAGTAGAACCCGGGCGAGCAGTCGCTGTTGACGGAGCAGTCGCCCTTGCAAGTGAAGGCGTCCTGGCAGACGAACGGCGCGCAGCTCTGCGTCGTCAGCGCCGGGCACTTGCCCGCGCCGTCGCAGTTGGCGCCGATGGTCGCCTGGTTCGTCCCCGCGTCGCACGCGGCCGCCCGGCAGCTCGTGCTCCCGCTCGGGTAGGTGCACGCGAGCGTCTGCACGCCGTTGCACGCGCCGCCGCAGAGCGAGCCGTCCGTCGTGCACGCCGCGCGCGCGCCGTGGGGGGCGCCGGTGGCGGGCGAGCAGGTGCCCACCGAGCCCGGATTGTCACAAGCTTCACACTGCCCGGCGCACGCCTTGTCGCAGCACACGCCGTCGACGCAGCTGCCGCTCAGGCACTCCGTGGCCGCCTGGCACGCTGCGCCCGGGGCCTTCTTCGGCTGGCAGACGCTGGCGTTGCAGTACGACGAGGCCAGGCAGTCGACGTCGGCGGCGCAGGAGGACTTGCAGGCCGTCGGGCCGCACACGTAAGGGTTGCAGCTGCTGGTGACCGCCCCGGGGCAGGCGCCGACCGCGCCGTCGCAGGAGGCCGCCTGCGTGGCGACGCCGCCCGCGCAGCTCGCCGCGCGGCAGGAGGTGCCGGCGGGCACGACCACGTCGGCCGGGCACAGGCCGTTGACGCCGCAGATCTCCTCGACGTCGCAGTTGCCGACCGCAGGACGACACACGGTCCCGGGCGTCGCGACCGCGTCGGCGGGGCAGTCGTTGCCGGCGCCGTCGCACGTCTCGGGGATGTCACAGCTCGCGCTCGCCGCGGGCCGGCAGACGGTGGCGTTGCCGAGCTTCACGTCGGCGGGGCACGCCGCGCTCGCGCCGTCGCAGACCTCGATGGCGTCGCAGACGCCAGCCGCGCCGCGGCACGGGGTGTTCGCTGGCGTGCGGGCGTCCGCGGGGCAGTTGTTGCCGACCCCGTCGCAGCTCTCGGCCGGATCGCACGCGCCTGCGCTCGCGCGGCACTGGCCGGAGAGCTTCCCGTCGCCCGGGCAGGCCGCGGTGACGCCGTCGCACACCTCGACCGCGTCGCAGGCGCCCGCGCTCGCGCGACACGTGGTGCCAGCGTTGCCCGCCGGGTGCTGGCACGCGTTCGCGGCGCCGTTGCACTGGTCGAGCGTGCATGGGTTGGCGTCGTCGGTGCACGGCGTCCCGTTGCCCTTCTTGCCGTCCGCGGGGCAGCTCGTCGCGCCGCCGCACGTCTCGGCCTGGTCACACTCGCCCGCCGCCGCGCGGCACACCGTGTTCGCGGGCGCCGCGGGGTGCTGGCAGGTGTTGCTGACGCCGTTGCACTGATCGGTGGTGCAGACGTTGCCGTCGCTCGAGCAGGGCGTCCCGTTGGCGTCCTTGAGATCGGCGGGGCAGGTCGTGGCGCCGCCGCAGGTCTCGACCGCGTCGCACTCGCCGGCAGCGGCGCGGCAGACCTTGTTCGAGGCCGCCGGGTCGCACGTGCCGCCGCCGCAGGTGCCGGCGTGGCAGACGCCGAGGCAGGTCGGCGTGCCGCAGCACACACAACCAGTGTCGCCGGGGCCGCAGTCGGTGCCGTCGCTGGCGACGCACTGGCTGTTCTCGCAGTTGTAGTCGTCGGCGCACGACTCGCCGAGCCCAGAGCAGGGGATGGTCGCGGTGAAGGTGCCGGTGACGGGCGTGTCGCCCGTGTTGTACGCCATGCAGTTGGCGTCGACCGCGTTCAGCGCGTAGGTGAAGGTGACGGTCACGTTGTTCGTCGCGTTCAGCGTGGCGCACGTGGGCACCGTGACGTTGACGGCCCACATCGGGGCGCTCCCCCCGCGGGGCGTCTGATGCACGAGGACGGACGCCGTCGCGCCGTTCCGCGTCGCGGCGGTGGGCGCCGTGCCGCAGTACGCCGTGTAGCCGGAGCCGCCATCGCTCAGCGTGACCCCCTGGTTGGCGCTGAGGTAGAACCCCGCGCGCGAGTGGCCCGATCCGAGCGCGCTCGCGCCGAACGTGTACGTGCTGGTCGTGCCGGGCGTGAGCGTCGACGGGATCGTGTCGGCGCGCGTGGCCCCGTTCGACGCGCCCTGGTGGCAGCCGCTGCAGGAATTGCTCGCGTCGTAGCCGCCGGCGAAGCCCTCCGATCGCCCGGCGGTGAGCAGCGCCACCGCCGAGATCGCCATCGCCCCCGCCAGCCCCCTCTGAAAATGACGTCGCATCATCGTGCCCTCTCGCGCAAGAACAAGCCCAACGCGATAGGAGCCGGAGACGTGACCTACGTCAAGGTTCTCCGGCGGCGCCCGCGTCGATCTCGACGGTCTCCTCGCTCACCTTGCGGCCCATGTCCCAGCGCGTGCGGCGCTCCTTGTCGCCCGATCTCCGCACCTCGACGCCGTGCAGCGAGCTCCTCGAGAACCAGCGCTCGGCGATGACGTTGCCCTGCGCGTCGTACTCGCGCTCCGGGCCGTCGAGCTGCCCGTCGTGGTCGTAGTAGGTGATCTTCACCTTGCGGCCCTCCTCGTCGAGCCACGTCCAGGGGCCCTGGCGCCGCCCGTTGAACCACTGCCCGCGCTCGACCCTCCGCTCGTTGATCCTCGCCTCCCCCGGCCCGTGGAGGACGAGGCCGCCGTCGGCGTCGCGGTACGCGCACCCCGCGCCGGCGTCGCTCTCGGCGCGCTGGGTGCCCTCGGGGCAACCTCCGTCGGGCACGTCGAACGGCGGCGGGGTCTCCGACGCGATGACGAGCGGCGGCGCGGGGGCGTGCTCGTCCGGGCCGACCGAGGGGCGCGCCGCGGAGGCGATCACTCCCGGCGGCGCCGCCGGCTGGAACACCGGCACGACCGTCGAGGTCGACGAAGGAGGGGGCAGGGGGCGCGTCGCGCGCGACGAGGGCGCGCCTGGCGTGCCGCGCGGTGACGGGGTCGCGACGTAGAACGACACCGCCGCGGCGCAGACGATCGCGGCGCCGAGCAGGACGGGCGCGCGGACGTCACGACGGCGAGGCATGACGCCGGATGTACCTCACCCGGCGCCGCCCGCGCACGCCGACCGTCCGATCGTCCGGCGCGTCGCCGCTCAGCGCGTCGCGCGCGGCGCCTCCGGGCCTCCCGAGAGCGCGACGTACGCCACCGGCACGGCGACGCCGACCGCGACCAGCACCGCGCCGCGGCCGAGCAGCCCCTTGCGCCCCGGTATCATGAACAACCCCGACAGAGCCAGGAACAGCAGGCCCGCGGCGTACGCGTCCGCGAAGTAGGTCCACGCCTTCTTCCCGCGGTTCAGGTGCAGCCAGTTGGCGAGGCGCAGCAGCGGCCGCGCGGTCTGCCCTTCCTCGTGCACCGCGCCGGTCGTCGGATCGACGTGCACCGTGCGCGCGTCGAACGACAGCTCGAGCCTGTCGTCGGCGACGCGGTCGATCGAGCGCGGCCTGTCCGCGATGCCCAGCCGGTCGAGCGCGACCTTCGCGATCTGCTCGTCGTCGCCGGCGATCGGTCCGCCGGTCTGGACGGTGCGCTCGTAGCTCCGAAAGCTCGGATCCCAGTCGGCGATGTGGTTCACCGCGAGGCCGGACAGCGCGTACACGAGCGTCAGGCCCACGGCGAGGTAGCCGAGGTCACGGTGCGCCGCGCGCACCCACGGGCGCAGGGCCGGGCGCTTCACGAATAACGCTCCTCCGTCCAGGGATCGGCGTGGTTGTGGTAGCCGCGCGTCTCCCAGTAGCCGGGCTCGTCCTTCGCGACGAACCGGACGCCCGTGATCCACTTCGCGCTCTTCCAGAAGTAGAGGTCGGGCACGAGGCCGCGCACCGGCGCGCCGTGCGAGCGCGAGATCGCCCTGTCGTGCAGCCTGTGGGCGATCATCACGCCGGGCCGCAGCGCCTCCGCGAGCCGCACGTTGGCCGTGTAGCCGTGCGCCGCCTCGAAGATCACGTGCCGCGCCGCCGCCTTCACCCCGGCCTTCTTCGCGAGCTCGCGCACGAGCACGCCCGTCGCCTTCACGTCGAAGCACGACCAGCCGGTCACGCAGTGCACGTCGACCGCGAGGTCGGCCTGGGGCAGCGCGAGCAGCTCACGAAAATCCACCTCGAACGGGCGCTCCACCTCTCCGTGCACCCTGAGCCTCCACGCCGCCGCGCTCGGATCTCCCGGCTCGCCGCCCATCGGCTTCAACGAGGAGAGCAGGCGCTGCCCGGGCGGCAGCCGCGGTCTGCCGTCGGGGCGCCGCTCCTTCGCGCGGGGATCGTCGCCCGCGAGCACCGCGGTGCCGCCGAGCGCGGTGACGAGGGTGCCGGCGGCGGCGGCGAGCAGGAGGCGGCGGCGTTGCTGGGCGTCGGTCGGGGTCATCGGCGTGATCAGCCTACGGGCGAGCCCCGCGCGGGGTTGCGCGGAAAGTTCGGGTGGCTCGGTGACACCGGGGCCAAGGTCCGGTAAGCGACGCGCACCCACATGGCCGTCCAGGATCTCGTGCGGTGGCTCTTGCCCAAGGAGGAGGGCTTCTTCGAGGTCATCCACCAGCAGGCCGAGACGCTCGTGAAGACGACCGCGGCGCTCGCCGAGTTCGAGGCGGGCGTGCCCGCGAGCGACGTCGCGAAGCGCGTGCAGGCGCTCGAGCACGAGGGCGACCGGCTGCTGAAGATCGTCGAAGACCAGCTCGCGAAGACGTTCGTCACCCCGATCGACCGCGAGGACATCCAGTCGATCGCCGCGCGCATGGACGACGTCATCGACAAGGTCAACCTGACGGCGCGCTCGATCTCGCTGTTCGGCATCACGGAGCCGAGCGAGCCGATGACGCGCCTCTTCTCGCTGCTCGTCGCCGCCTCCTCCGAGCTCGTGAAGGCGACGGCGGCCCTGCGGCGCACGGCCTTCGGCGAGCTCGGCGACATCGCGAAGCGCGTGAAGGTCATCGAGAAGGAGGGCGACTCCGTGTTCCGCGACGCCGTCGCCTTCCTGTTCCGCGACCCCGCGATCGACGCGAAGGAGCTGCTGCGACAGAAGGAGATCCTCGAGGATCTCGAGGAGGCGATCGATCTCTGCGAGGACAGCGCGGAGTTCTTCGTCACCGTGGCCGTCAAGCATGGCTAGCGCGCTCACGCTGCTCGTGCTGGTGCTCGTGATGGCGCTGGTGTTCGACTACATCAACGGGTTCCACGACGCGGCCAACGCCATCGCCACCGTCGTGTCGACGGGCGTGCTGCCCATCCGCACCGCCGTCATCCTCGCCGGGATCCTGAACTTCGTCGGCGCCGTCAGCGGCACGGCCGTCGCGAAGACCATCGCGTCCGGGTTCGCCGATCCGGGGACGGTCACGCAGGTCGTCGTGCTCGCCGCCGTCACGGGCGCCTCGGTGTGGAACCTCATCACCTGGTGGTACGGCATCCCGTCGAGCTCGTCGCACGCGCTCATCGGCGGGCTCGCGGGCGGCGTCGTCGCGCACGCGGGCGTCGCCGGCTTCAAGTGGTCCGCGCTCGGCGTGAAGGTGCTCGTGCCGCTCGTCGTGTCGCCGACCGCGGGCTTCATCGTCGCGTTCGCGCTGATGGTGGCGCTCACGTGGATCCTGCGCCGCGCGTCGCCGCGGTTCGTCGCCCGCGCGTCGCGCCGGATGCAGCTCGTCTCGGCGTGCCTGATGGCGTTCTCGCACGGCTCGAACGACGCGCAGAAGTCGATGGGCGTGATGACGCTCGCGGTCGTCGCGTTCCTCACCGCGGGCCACGGCGGGCTGCCGGCGTGGATGCACCCGGCGAGCGACGGGCACGTCCCCTTGTGGATCATCGGCTCGTGCGCCGCGGCGATCGCGCTCGGGACGTTCGCGGGCGGCAAGCGCATCATCCGCACGATGGGCTCGAAGATGCTCCGCATCACGCCGCTCCAGGGCTTCGCGGCCGAGACGGCGGGCGCGGGGACGCTGCTGGCCGCGTCCTCGTTCGGCGTCCCCGTCTCGACGACCCACGCGATCAACGCCTGCATCATGGGGGTCGGCGCGAGCCGCCGCATCTCGGCCGTGCGCTGGGGCGTCGCAGGGAACATCCTCGTCGCGTGGGTGCTGACGCTGCCCGCGAGCGCCGCCATCTCGTTCGCCTGCCAGCTGGTCTTCGAGGCGATCTTCGGCGCGGGGATCTGAGCCGCCGAGATGCCGCGATCTCCCTACGACAAGCTGCCCGCGCGCACCTCGGCGGGCCACTTCAACGTGGTCGTCGAGACGCCCGCGGGGTCGCAGAACAAGTACAAGTACGATCCGAAGCTCGGCGTCTTTCGGCTGAACCGCGTGCTGTTCTCGGGCGCCTCGTTCCCGTTCGATTTCGGCTTCGTCGCGGGCACGCGCGGCGGCGACGGCGATCCGCTCGACGCCCTCGTGCTCGCGCCCGCGCCGATGTTCCCTGGCTGCCTCGTCCGCGCGCGCGTGCTCGGCGTCCTGCTCGCGAAGAAGGCCGGCAAGGAGAACCACCGCGTCATCACGACGCCCGTCGTCGCGAAGCGCCTGCAGGCGGTGCGAGGGATCGAGGATCTACCCGTCGGGCGGCTGGCGGAGATCGAACAATTCTTTCGTGCCATCCTGAACGTCGACGGCCAGGAGCACGCGCTGCTCGGGTTCGGCGGGCGCGACGAGGCCGAGGCGATCATCACGCGCGCGGCGGCCGCGCTGACGAAGAGCAGGCGCGCGGCCGTGAGGTCCGCTCCGAAGCGCGCCCCCAGTTGACAGCACGCCCGCGACATCCCCAGAGTTGCCGACGTCCGATGCGCCGCCTCGCCTCCCTCGTCCTCGCGTCGCTGGGGCTCGCCGTCGCCGGGCAGGGCTGCGCCTTCGAGCAGTACGGGTCGGGGGAGCGCAACGCGGGCCGCCCGACGGGCGCGGGTAGCGGCGGCGTCGAGGGCGCGGCAGGCGAAGGAGGCGCGACGGCAGGCGCAGGGCAAGCGGGCGCGGCAGGCGACGCAGGGCAAGCGGGCGCGGGGCAAGCGGGCACGAGCGGCGCTGCGGGTCAAGCGGGCGCGGGGCAAGCAGGCGCAGGGCAAGCGGGCGCAGGGCAAGCGGGCGCGGCAGGCGACGCAGGGCAAGCGGGCGCGGGTCAAGCGGGCGACGCAGGGCAGGCCGGCGCAGGCGGCGCCGCGGGGCAGGCCGGCGCGGCAGGCGACGCAGGGCAGGCCGGCGCAGGGCAGGCCGGCGCAGGGCAGGCCGGCGCGGGCGGCGACGCAGGTCAGGCGGGCGCGGGGCAAGCGGGCGCGGGCGGCGCCGCGTGCGTCCCGGGGATGGTCCCGTGCGATCTCGACTGCGACGGGCACCTCCGCGCCGATCCCGACTGCGCGGGCGGTGACGACTGCTGCGACTCCGACGCGAACACCTTCCCTGGCCAGTCGGGCTGGTTCTCGAGCGCGAACAGCTGCGGATCGTTCGACTACGACTGCGACACCAAGGCGGTCCAGCGCACGGGCCAGGGCTCGAAGTGCGTCGGCTGCTGGTTCAGCTGCTGCTTCGACGCAGGCTACGAGGGCACGCCGCCCGCCTGCGGCGTCTCGGGCCCGATCACCGGCTGCGGCGACTGGTGCAAGGACACCGACGGCACGCTCGTGCAGCAGTGTCATTGACGTCCCGGGCGAATTTTTCACGGCACAGCGGGCCTCGTCGGGTATCTCTCCCCGCCTCATGAGTCGATCCTTGAAGGTCGAGACCAAGCCGGCCGCGCTGCGAGAGGCGGGCGTCGCGCGCCTCCACCGCCGCCTGGCCGCGAACGGCGCCGTCGTCGTCCCGGCCTTGCCCGCGGCGCGCCCGGAGTACGCCGAGATGCTCGCGGCGCAGTTCGCCAGCGTCGGCCGGGCGCTGAACTCCGACCAGAAGAAGCACCTCTCGGAGGTGCTCGACAACCAGCTCGGCGAGGCGTTTCGCTACTCGCCGCACGCGCGCATCCGCATCGACTGGAAGACCGATCCGCCCCCCGCGGTGACGCTCTCGTACAACGTGACCGTCCTCTACTCGACGATGACCGAGCAGTACGAGGAGTGGACGCGCACGCGCACGCCGCCGCTGTTCGGCGCGCACCCGGACGGCAAGGTGCTCGAGGCGGCGGCGTCGCTCGGCGAGCCCGGCGCGGTGCGGTGCCTCGACGTCGGCGCGGGCACCGGGCGCAACTCGCTCCCGCTCGCGCGGCGCGGGCACCCGGTGCACGCGGTCGAGATGACGGGCGCGCTGCGACAGCAGATCACCGAGGCGGCGGCGACCGAGGGCCTCGACGTGCGCGTCGACGAGGCCGATTTCTTGAAGGACGAGCTCGCGGTCGAGCCGGGCGCGTACCAGCTGGTGTTCCTCTCCGAGGTCGTGTCGCACTTCCGGTCCGTGGCAGACCTCGAGGAGCTGCTCCGCCGCGCGGCGCGCGCGCTCTCGCCGGGCGGCAAGCTGCTGTTCAACGTGTTCGTCCCGCACGACTCGTACACGCCCGACAGGTTCGTGCGCGAGCTCACCGAGATCGTGTGGTCGACGGTGTTCACGCGCGCGGAGCTGCGCGCCGCGGCGAAGTCGGCCGGCCTCGAGCTCCTGTCGGACGAGTCGGTCCACGACTACGAGAAGGAGCACGCCGCGCCCGAGGCGTGGCCGCCCACCGGGTGGTTCATCGACTGGACCCAGGGCGGCGACATCTTCTCGCTGCCGATCGGGCGCGCGCCCATCGACATGCGCTGGCTCTGCTACCGCCGCGCGTGACGCCGGTGGCTCGCGGGCAGCACGTGCAGCCCGCCGTCGAGCGGGCTCGCGGCGACGTCGACCGCGACGCCGAACGCGCGCGAGAGCGCCGCGGCCGTGAGCGTCTCCTCCGGCGCGCCCGCCCCGACGACGCGCCCTGACGCGAGCAGCGTCACGCGATCGGCGAGCCGCGCCGCCGCCTCGAGATCGTGCAGCACGACGAGCACCCCCCTGCCGCGCGCCGCCTCGTCGCGCGCGAGCTCGAACAGGCGCGCCTCCCCGTCGAGATCGAGGTTCGCCGCCGGCTCGTCCATCAAGAGGTAGTCAGCGGCTTGCGCGAGCGAGCGCGCGAGCGCCACGCGCCGGCGCTCGCCGCCCGAGAGCTCGTCGACGGCGCGCGACGCGAGCGCCCGGACGCCCGCGCGCTCCATCGCCTCGTCGACCGCGGCCTCGTCCGCGCGCGACGCGAGCATCAGCGCGCCCTGGTGCGGCGCCCGGCCGAGCGCGACGATCTGCCGCGCCGTGTACCCAGGCGGCGCGGGGGCGTCCTGCGTCACGACCGCGACGCGGCGCGCGATGGCCTGCCGCGAGAGCGTGGCGAGGACCTGCCCGTCGAGCTCGACGGCGCCGCGGGAGGGCGCGACCGTCCCCGCGAGCGCGGCGATCAGCGTCGACTTTCCAGCGCCGTTCGGCCCGACGAGCGCGTCGATGCTCCCGGGCTCCAGCGACAGCGAGACCCGCTCCAGCACTGGACGCCCGCGCAGCGCGACCGTGACCTCCAGCGCCACGAGGCTCATCGGGCCTTGACGCTATGCGACGCCGTGGCTGAAGTGCCGCCCATGGCCACCGAGATCGCCGCCGGCAACGAGAAGTCGCGTCGCATCATCAAACGCTACTCGAACCGCAAGCTGTACGACACGCGCGACTCCCGGTACGTGACGCTGGCCCAGATCGCCGAGCTCGTCCGGGGCGGCGAGGAGGTGCAGGTCATCGACAACGCGAGCAAGGAGGACAAGACCGAGGCGACGCTCGCGTTGATCATCTCCGAGGAGGTCAAGAGCCGCCCGCGGTCGGCGACGCAGATCACCTCGTCCTTGCGCGACAAATTCCTCGCGCAGCTGCGCGAGACGCCCCTCGCGCGGTTCATCACCGAGGGCGAGGGCGAGGAGCCGCAGGTCGACGTGCCGCCGATGCCGCCGGAGCCCGCGAAGCCCGCCGAGGCCGCCTCGAAGAACCGCCTCCAGGAGCTCGTCGACTCGTCGAAGCGCACCATCGACGACTGGCAGGGCGCCATCGACGAGCGCGTCCGCGCCCTCTTCCCTGCGTCGCTCCGCGAGCTGCAGGGCGAGGTGAAGCGCCTCTCGCAGCGCGTCGACGAGCTCGAGCGCCGCCTCGCCGACAAGCGCGGGCGGGAATAGCCCCCCCGGACCGTAGGTTCCCCCGCAGCCATGTCCGATCGATCGCCGCCGCCCGATCCCGAGAACTTCGAGGAGCAGGCGATCGCCCATCTCGACGCGATGTACGCCGTCGCCTGCCGCATGACGAAGAACCCCGCGACCGCGGAGGATCTCGTCCAGGACGCGATGGTGAAGGCGCTCCGCAGCCGCGACCAGTTCCAGCCCGGCACCAACCTGAAGGCCTGGCTGCTCCGCATCACGACCAACACGTTCCTGAACCACTACAAGCGCGGCGGCCTCGAGCGCGGCGTCTTCGAAGGGCCCGACGCGGAGACCCTGAACGACGGCTGGATGAGCGCCGAGAGCCTGCGCGGCCTGCGCGACGCCGAGGCCCTCGCGGTCTCGCCGCTGCTGCGCGACGAGCTGTCCGCCGCGCTCGACTCGCTCCCCGAGGAGTTTCGCCTGCCGGTCGTGCTCTGCGACATCGAGGAGCTCTCGTACAAGGAGATCGCGGAGGTCGTCGGCTGCCCGATCGGCACCGTGATGTCCCGCCTGCACCGCGGCCGGAAGCTCCTGAAGGGCCGTCTCTACCAGCAGGCGCTCGAGATGGGCATCCTCCGCGAGGGCGACCGCGAGCCCGCCAACCTCGACGAGTACCGCGCGAAGAGGAGCGCCGCGCAATGACGACCGCGCGCGCGCTGGTCCGCAGCACCTGCCGTCGCCTCGCGGTGGCGGTCGAGACGTTCGTCGACGGCGAGCTGCTCCCGTCGCAGGTCGTCGAGGTCGAGACCCACCTCGCCGAGTGCCCCACGTGCCGCGAGGAGGTCGCGCTCACGCGCGCGGCGCGCATGAGCCTGCGCGCGCAGGCCGCGCGAGCGCCGTCGTCGCTGCGCGATCGGCTCAAGCTGCGGCTCGAGCAGGAGCGGGCGTCCCTCGAGGTCGAGGCCGCGCCCCCGTCCGCGCCGCGCGTCGAAGCGCCGCTCGCCCTCGTGTCGCCGAGCGAGCCGGTCGCGCCGGTCGCGCCGATCATGCAGGGGGCCGCTCCCCCGCGGCGCCCGTCGCGCCGCTCCCGCGCCGCCCTCTTCGTGCCGCTCGCCGCGGTGGCCGCCGCCGCCACGTTCGTCGCGCTGCGCGAGCCGACGAAGCAGCCCGTCACCGCCGAGGCCCGCCCGACGCTCGTCAACTCCGCGGGTGTGATGCCGCTCGACGGCATCCTCGACGAGCTCGTCGCGCTGCACGCCCAGCCGCTGCCCCCCGAGGTCACGACCCCGGAGGAGGTGCGCAAGTTCGATCCGTTCGTCGGCGTCCCTGTCGAGGCCCCGAAGCTCCAGCCGTTCGGCGCGCGCTGGGTGGGCGGGCGCATCCTGCCCATCCAGGGCTCGCGCACCGCCGTGCTGCAGTACTCGATGGGCAGCGGGCACCGCGTCACCGTCTACGTCTACGATCCGTCGCGCGTCAGCACGGCCGGGCGCGGCCTGACCGCGGGCGCGTCGCCGCGGCTCAGCCGCTCGCGCATGGTGCGCAACGTCCCCGTGCTCGTCGGGCACGTGCGCGGCTACAACGTCGCGGCGACCGAGAAGAAGGGCGTCGGCTACGCGCTCGCCACCGATCTCGACGAGCCCGAGAGCGCCGAGCTCGTCGCCGCGTCCGGCCCGTGATCGCGAGCCGCGCGAGTTTGCCTTGACACCAGGGCGGGGGTGCTGCTACTTCCCGCGCCCCTTTCCCACCAGAGCAGGCGCATGAGCACCCGAACCTTCCAGGCCAAGCCGGCCGATGTCGTTGATAGTCGCAAGTGGTTCGTCGTCGACGCGAGCGGGCAGCCGCTCGGTCGCCTCGCCAGCAGGGTCGCGTCGATCCTGATGGGCAAGACGAAGCCCACCTTCACGTCGCACGTCGACACCGGCGATTTCGTCGTCGTCGTGAACGCCGACAAGGTCAAGCTCACCGGCAACAAGCTCGACCAGAAGCACTACTACCACCACTCCGGCACGCCCGGCGGGTTCCGCACGGAGAGCTACCGCCACCTGCTCGATCGCAAGCCCGAGCTGCCGATCGAGAAGGCCGTGAAGGGCATGCTCCCGAAGAGCGTGCTCGGCCGCCAGATGCTCACGAAGCTCAAGGTCTACGCGACCCCCGACCACCCGCACGCGGCGCAGAAGCCCGAGGCGCTCTCTCTCTGAGGCAAGACATGTCGACCGACACCCGCACCTACGCCACCGGCAAGCGCAAGACCGCCGTCGCCCGCGTCTGGATCAGCCCCGGCTCGGGGAAGATGACCGTCAACGGGGTGCCCTCCGAGGGCTACTTCGTCCGCCAGACGAACCAGATGATCGCCCGCCAGAGCCTCGAGCTCCTCGAGCTGGTCGACCAGTTCGACGTCCGCGCGACGGTCGCCGGCGGCGGCCACTCGGCCCAGGCCGACGCGGTCCGCCACGGCATCGCGCGCGCGCTCATCGCCGCCGATCAGGAGCGCCGCCCCGCGCTGAAGCGCGCCGGGTTCCTCACGCGCGACGCGCGCAAGAAGGAGCGCAAGAAGCCCGGCCAGCCCGGCGCGCGCAAGCGGTTCCAGTACTCGAAGCGCTGAGCAGCCAGCGCGACGCCGAGCCCCGCGCTCGTCACGGAGGCAGGCACCCCACGGGGCGCCTGCCTCTCGTCGTTCATGGCCGCGGACCGGGCGTTGGTCACTCGAAGTCGTCGGGCGCGACGAGATCGAGCACGGCCCCCGCGGCGTCCGCGTTCATATCGACAAACCTTACACCGAACCGCGTCGGCGCCGACCAGGCCACCTCACCGCGCAGGAGCAACGGGTCCCAGAGCGACTGCGCCTCGACCGCGAGCGTCACCGCCGCGCCGAGGGCGGGGCAGAGGTCGCAGTCGACGCCCGCGCCTCCCAGGCCGAGGTCGTGGAGCCGCACGCGCGCCGTCTTGACGCCGAGCTCGACCGTCGCCGGCAGGTCCGTGCCTCGCCGCTCGAGGCGACGAAAGTGGCGCTTCGACGTCTCGGCCGTCACCCGCGCATCCTACCGATTCTTTGGGGGCTCACGGATTTTTTGGATACCCTGCGCTCGAGCCAACATGTCACAGGACACCCGGAAGGATCCGCGCGCGAAGGTCCTCAGCATGACCGTCCGCTACAAGAGCGCCACGGTCGATGAGTACATCGAGCAGCACTCGCACGACGTCAGCCGCGGCGGCATCTACATCAAGACGCCGTCGCCGTTCCCCCCCGGCACGCTCCTCAAGTTCGAGATCAAGATCGGCGAGGATCAAGGCGTCTTGCAGGGCGTCGGGCGCGTCGTGTGGAAGCGCGACGCCGCGTCCGCGACGCCCGAGAAGCCCGCCGGGATGGGCGTGAAGTTCATCAAGATCGACGACGCGTCGCGCGCGATCATCGACCGGCTCGTCTCGTCGCGCCCGGCCGATCAGCTGTCGAACTTCGAGGACGAGGGCGCCGCGCCCGCCGCGCCCGCGCCCGCCGCGACCCCGAAGCCCGCGGCCGCGGCCGCCGCGTCGCCCGCGGCGAAGCCCGCGCCGATCGCGCGCAAGGCGACGATGATGGGCCTCGGCGCGATCAAGCTCCCCGAGATCGCCGCGACGCCGACGATCGAGAAGGCGGACGCCGGCTTCTTCCCCTCGTCGGCGACGCCGGCCGAGCAGCCCCCACCGCAGGAGCGCACGGTCTACAAGCAGGCGGCCGAGCTGCTCGAGGAGGCGCTGAAGGAGGCGGGCGGCTCGATGGGCGAGGTGAGCGAGGCCCCGCTGTTCGACAAGAAGGCCGAGCCGCCCGCGACCACCGCCGCGCCGCCGACGAAGGCGGAGCCGGCGCCGACCGTGCGCCAGGATCACCTGCCCGAGCCCGCGCCGGAGCCCGCACCCGAGCCCAAGGCAGAGCCGGCGCCCGAGCCGAAGCCGAAGGCGGCGGCCGTCGCGACGACGCTCCTCTCGTCCGCGCCGCCCAGCCCGCCGTCCGACCCGCCCGCGTCGCCGGCGGCCGCGCCCGCGTCGAGCCCGTCGAAGCGCCCGCGCAGCGTGCCCCCGCCGGAGCCACAGCAGGAGCCCTCCGGCGGCGCGAGCCGCGCGCCCATCTACGTGGGGATCATCGCGGTGGCGGCGGTGGCCATCTACTTCGTCACCCGCGGCCAGGCGCCGGCGCCTGCCCCCGCACCCGAGCCCAAGCCCACGCCGGCGGCCGTCTCGACCGCGCCCGCGGCCTCTTCCGCCCCGCCCCCGGCGGTGTCCTCTGCGCCTGCTCCCGCCGCGAGCGCGAGCGCCGCTCCGTCCGCGAGCGCCGCGAAGAGCGCCGACGCGCCGAAGCCCGACAAGCCCGCAGCGGACGCGAAGCCCGCGCCGGAGCCCAAGCCCGAGCCCAAGCCCGCGCCCGAGCCCAAGCCCGCACCCGAGCCGAAGGCGCCTCCTCCGCCGAAGCCCGAGCCGAAGCCCGCGCCCGAGCCGAAGGCAGCCCCGGAGCCGAAGCCCGCTCCGGAGCCGAAGCCCGCCCCGAAGCCCGCCCCGAAGCAGGATCCAGACAATCCTTACTGATTGACGAGGCGAGGCGCGCTGGAGCGCCGCCGTCTCGCGCGCGGCGCGCCGCTCACTGGAGCGTCGCGACGCGCACCGTGCGGAGCGTGCGGCGGTAGGTGAGCGCGGCCAGCTCGGGGGCCTTCTCGGCGTCCTCGACGCCGACCTCCACGAGGCCCGTCAGCAGCTCCTCACGGCGGGTCGCGCGCGCGACGAGGCCGGCGTCGCACGGGCTGAACTCGCACGCCTGCAGCGCTCGCCGCGTCATCGTCAGCGCCTCCGACGCGTGCCCGCCGGTGAAGAGCGCGCGCGCGACGAGATCGCGCCCGGCGGGGGAGGCGTCCACCGCGGGCGATCGCGCCGCGACCGCGAGCGCGCTCCCGGGCTCGCCCTGCTCGACGTAGTGGCGCATCAGCCGCAACGCGGCGACGGTGTCGCCGGGATCGCTCGCGGAGCGCCGCTCGAGCGCCGCGGTGTCCGCCCGCTGCGGTCCGACGCGCTCGACGCCGCGCCGCCCGGTCGTCGCCAGCCCCACCCCCAGCACCGACAGCACCAGCAACGAGTTCAGGATCAGTCTCTTCATCGGTCGAGCGCCTCGCGATCCGGGGAGACAGCGGCGGCCGGAGAAAGGTTCCGCCGCTCGGGGCGAATTTGGAGGATAAGGGCGCCACGCGCAGATGGCCTCGAGCAAGGAAGACCGGCGAGCCCAGATCCTCGGCGTCGCCCGCAAGGAGTTCGCTCGGCGCGGCTACCACTCGACGACCATCGAGGACATCGTCGCCGCCGCCGGCATCGCGCGCGGCACGTTCTACCTGTACTTCGCCGACAAGCGCGGCGTGTTCGAGGAGCTCGTCGACCGCTTCTCCGCGCGCCTCGGGATGGCCATCCTGCGCGTCGACCCCGGCGATCCCGTGCGATCGGTCGCCGACCAGGTCAAGGAGAACACGCGCCGCGTGCTCTCGGCGTGCCTCGAGGACCAGATGATGTCGAAGATCTTCATGGCCGACACGCTCGGCGTCGACGAGGCCTTCGACCGCAAGCTGCTCGGGTTCTACGACGAGGTGACGAAGCTGTTCGTCGAGAGCCTCACCGAGGGCCAGGCGCTCGGGCTCGTGCGCCCCGGCGATCCGCGGCTGTTCGCGATGTTCACGATGGGCGGCATCCGCGAGGTGCTCTTCCAGATCGTCAAGCGCGACGGCGAGTACGATCTCGAGCGGCTCGTCGACGGGCTGTTCGCGGTGTTCTCGTCCGGGTTCATCATCGCCGAGGCCGCGAGCAAGCGCGGCTGACGACGGCGCGTCAGTCGCCCGACAGATCGTCGAACAGCGCCTCCTCGGTCTTCGGCGTCGCGAGCAGCTCGCCGTGCGCGCCGTCGCGCCGCACGACGAACACCCGCTGCGTCACGGTCTCGGGCGTCTCGCGCGCGACGAAGCGGAGGTAGTTCGTGCCCGGGCGCAGCGGCACCTCGAGATCGATCGGCAGGCGCGTCGGATCGGCGCCGCCCTTGTTGGAGCGGTAGAACACCTTGCGCGCGTTGACGAACATGTACGCGTCGAGGATGCGATCGCTGTCCGACGCGAAACCAACGATCTTGATCTTCCCGTCGCGCGTCGCGAGCGCGGCCGGCGCCACCTCGACGAGCGGCGGCGACCGCTGCAGGAGATCCTCGAAGGCCGCGGGCTCCGCCGGCGCGGGCGCGCCGAGCTCCACGTCGGCCTCCTTCACGAAGCCGAAGCGCGCCTTGCCGAGCTCGATCTTGAGGAACTCCCCCGAGCGACCGAGCACCTTCGCGACGGTGCCGGCAGCGAGCTTGCCGAACGGCCGGGGCGCCGCGGACGGCGACTCGACGAGCAGCGCGCCCGCGTCGCGCGCCTTCGCCCCGCCCGAGAGCGGCGTGACGGGCGCCGCGGGCTCGATCAGCAGCTTCAGCTTCTCGGTCGCGATCTCGCGCAGATCGCGGTCGGCGACGGAGAGCTCGAGCTTCAGCTCCGCGCCCTCGACCGCGGGCTGCACGTCGAAGGTGAACGCCACGCGCCGCGTGTCGCCGGGCTGCATGTTGCTGATGTCGAACCGCCCCTCGCCGAGCAGCACGCTGTCGCCGGAGAGGTTGCGGAGGTTCGCCTGCGTCTCGTGGGAGCGCCCCTTGCCGACGTTCCTCACCTTCAGGTACAGGGTGACGCCCTCGCCCTTCTGGACGCGGCCGTCGCCGTTCGCCGCGCCGCGGTTGTCGACGACCTCGTACGCGTACGCGAACATCGGGCGATCGAGCGCGCGGATCGTCGGGCGCACCTCGACCTCCGCGGGCGCGTGGTCGCCGGCCGACTCGAACTTGATGCGCACGCCGTCCTGCCGGCTCACCGCGTCCTTCGGGATGCGGCACACGCGCGGCGCGTCCTTCGGCGTCGGCGCGGTCGAGCCGGGCTTGCGCCCCTCGACGTCACAGAAGCCGACGGGCACGGTCGCCGTCTTCGACTGGCCGGGCAGCAGCTTGCCGAACACGAGCTCCTTGCCGTCGTAGTAGCCGCTGTCGGCCTGCGTCTGCGCGCGCAGCTGGTACACCGGATCCTTGCCGTTGTTCTTCACGGTGACCGAGAGCTTCATCGCCTCGCCGGCGCGCACCTCGTTGCCGGGGCGGTCGGTCTCGACCTTGACCTCGTAGTCCTTCGCGGTCGGCCCGACGTCGGCGCCCGCGGGCGGCTCGGCCCAGTCGACGCCCATCTTCGACAGATCGGCGGCGGCCTTCGCGAGCTCGTCCTTCTGCACGCCGGCGAGGAAGTCGTGGACCGCGCGCAGCTGCTCCTTGCGCCCCTGGCCGGGCGGCATCTTCAGCGCGAGCTCGCGCGCGAGCCGGATGGAGAAATCGGCCTCGAACGAGTCGTCGAGCTCGCCGCCGCGCTCGCGCAGCGCCGCGCGCTCGGCCTCGGGCAGGTAGTAGCGCACGGTCTCCGCGGGCTTCTGCCCCTCCCGCGCGCGCGCGTTCGACAGGTGCGAGGAGAGATCGCGCTCGCGGACGATCTTCCCGCGCGAGTAGAGGTCCATCTCCTTCTCGTCGACGGTGACGGGATCGAGCTCGATGTCGGGCGCGATGCCCACCGACTGGATCGACTCGTCGCCTGGCGTCAGGTACTGCGCGATCGTCAGCTTCAGCGCGGCGCGCTCGGGCGTCACGTCGTTGAACACGAGCTGCACGCTGCCCTTGCCGAACGTCGTCTGCCCGACGATGAGCGCGCGATCGAGGTTCTTCAGCGCGCCGGCGACGATCTCGCTCGCGCTCGCCGAGTTGCCGCTGACGAGCACGACGATCGGGTAGTCGGGCTCGGTGCCGGGCGCCTTCGCCGACTTCTCCTCGCGCCCCTCGGCCGCGCCCACCGTCGCCACGATCACGCCGCGCTTCAGGAAGAGATCGGCGATCCGCACGGCCTGGTCGAGCAGGCCCCCGGGGTAGCCGCGCAGATCGAGCACGAGGCCCTTCAGGTTGGGCTCCTTCGTCTTGAAGTCCGCGAGCGCGGCCTCGATCTCGTGGACGCTCTTCGACTGGAACTGCTTCAGCCGGACGTAGCCGACGCCGCCGTCGAGCAGGCGCGCCGGATCGACGCTGCGCACGCTGATGATCTCGCGCGTGAGCTCGAACTTCTTGTCGCCTGCCCAGCCGCCCTCGCCCTCGCGCCGCACCCAGATGGTGACCTTGGACTGCGGATCGCCGCGCAGGCGTCGGACGGCGTCGTCGAGCGGCATGTTGAGCGTCGACTCGCTGTTGATCTTGACGATGCGGTCGTAGCGCTTCAGCCCCGCGCGGCCCGCGGGCGTGCCGGGCATCGGGCTCATCACCGTGAGCATCTGGTCGCGCAGCGAGATGACGATCCCGAGGCCGCCGAACTTCCCGGCGGTCGATTGGTTCATCTCCTTGTAGGCCTCGGGCGACAGGAACACCGAGTGCGGGTCGAGCGTGTGCAGCATCCCGTTGCAGGCCGCGTACTCGATCTCGCGCAGATCGAGCTCGGTGCCGCGGAGGTTCTCCTGGAGAAAAGCGAAGACCTCGCGGAGCTTCGCCGACACGTCCCAGGGGCCCTGCACGTTGTCGACGCGGAACTTCCGCTCGGCCGTCTCGACGCGCACGGTGACCTCGGGCGAGCCCTCGTCGTGCAGCACGATGACCTGCGCCACGTCCTGCTGGATGCGGTTGAGCGCCGAGAGCAGCATCTCGCGCGGGCGCACGCGCGACGGATCGACGTATTTCTCGCGGATGGTCTTCAGCGTCTCGTTGACCGCCGAGAGCTTCGTGAGATCGTACGGGCCCTTCGGCTGCTTCGTCGCGGCGACCGCGATCGAGCCTGGCTCGAGGCCGCGCCACAGCCCGCCCGAGCCGAACTTGATCGAGAACCAGCTCGCGAGGCCGAAGGCGATGGCTGTGCCGGCGTAGGCGCCGACACGGTGGAGCGTCCGCATGTGGCGCCGACCTTAGCGTAGATCTCGGTGATTTCGAGCACGAGCTGGCCGGGCGCCCCGCCTCGCGCCACGAGCGCGCGTGAGATCGATGAGCGGCCGGTGTAACGTCTCCGGCGATGAAGACCGGCGCCGCGCTGCTGCTCGTGACCCTGGCGATCGGCTGCGCCCCGGAGACGCCGGAGGCGTCCGGCCGCGCGGGCAGCGCAGGCCAGTCGAGCGCGGGCAGCGCGGGAAAATCGAGCGCGGGACAAGCAGGCGCGAGCGCGGGACAAGCAGGCGCGAGCGCGGGACAAGCGGGCGCGAGCGCGGGACAGGCGGGCGCGAGCGCGGGACAGGCAGGCGCGAGCGCGGGCACCGCAGGACAAGCGGGCGCGGGACAGGCAGGCGCGAGCGCGGGCACCGCAGGACAAGCGGGCGCGGGACAAGCAGGCGCGAGCGCGGGCAGCGCAGGACAAGCGGGCGCAGGACAAGCAGGCGCGAGCGCGGGCACCGCGGGCCAGCCGAGCGCGGGCACCGCGGGCCAGTCGAGCGCAGGACAAGCGGGCGCGAGCGCGGGACAAGCAGGCGCGAGCGCGGGACAAGCAGGCGCGAGCGCAGGACAAGCAGGCGCGAGCGCAGGACAAGCAGGCGCGAGCGCGGGACAAGCAGGCGCGAGCGCCGGGCAGGCGGGCTCCGCGGGCGCCTCCGCGAACCCCGCCGTGACCGTGCCGTCGTCGAAGGGCTCGTACTCGATCGACGCCCACGAGGTCACGGTCGGTGAGTACGCCGACTGGATCAAGACCTCGCCCAGCGTCATCGGGCAGCCTCCGGTGTGCTCGTGGAACACCGATTTTCAGCCCTCGACCGTGCCGGCCGGCTGGCCCGACGTGACGGACGAGCGCGACCACCCGATCACCTGCGTCGACTGGTGCGACGCGGTGGCGTACTGCGCGGCGCACGCGCGGAGGCTGTGCGGGCGCATCGGGGGAGGCGCCGTCGACTGGACCAAGCGCACCGACGCGAACGAGAGCCAGTGGTTCAACGCGTGCACGTCGGGCGGCACCCACGCCTACACGTACGGCGGCGCGAGCTACGTCCCGGGCCTGTGCAACAGCGGCAACGCGGACGGCGCCCAGCGGGTGACCGCGGCGCAGAGCCACCCCGACTGCCACGCGACGGAGGCCTACTCGGGCGTGTATGATTTGTCAGGAAACGTCTGGGAGTGGGAGGACGCCTGCGACTCCACGACGAAGGGCGAGGACGCGAAGTGCGCGCTCCGCGGCGGCGCGTGGGACAACAACGCGTCCGAGTCGCGCTGCGCGGAGACGGGCTTCGCGTACTCGCGCTCCAACGCCGACGGGTTCGTCGGGTTCCGCTGCTGCTCGCTGTAGGGTGCCTCGATGAGCGTGCGGGCGGTCGTCGCCGTGGCGGGCAAGGCAGAGATGGCCATGAGCGCGGAGGCCGCCGTCCGGGCGCTCGCCGCCGACGAGGACGCGAAGATCTGGATCGATCTGTCGGGGCCCATCTCGGCCGAGCTGAAGCAGCTGCTGTCGCGCGAGCTGGGCGTGCACCTGCTCGTGCTCGAGGATCTCGAGGCGAGCTACATGGTGCCGAAGCTCGAGGAGTTCCCGGAGTACACGTACCTGCTCGTGCACGGCGCGCGGCGCGGCGAGCGGCAGGACGACCTCGACTTCGAGGAGATCGATCTCGTCATCGGTCGACGGTGGATCGTCTCGCACCAGGTCGGCGGCTCGCGGATCGCGCTCGACGATCGGGATCTGCGGGCGCTCGCGCGCGGACCGGCCGCCGCGGCGCACGCGGTGCTCGATCGCGTCGTCGACGAGTACCTGCCTGTCGTCGACGGCCTCGAGGCGGTGCTCGACGAGCTCGAGGCCGAGGTGATGCGCGATCCCTCGCCCGAGGTGCTCGCGCGCGTGTTCGCGGCGAAGCGGGCGGTGTTTCAGCTGCGGCGCGTGGCCGCGTACCAGCGCGATCTGCTCGTGCGCCTGGCGCGGCCGGGCGGCCCCGTCATCCCCGACTCGGCGCTGCCGTTCTTCCGCGACGTCGGCGATCACCTGACGATGGTGCTGTTCCAGACGGAGGCGCAGCGCGAGATCGCGACCGGCATCGTCGAGCGGCACCTGGCGATGCAGTCGAACCGCCTGAACGAGGTGATGAAGACGCTGACGATGTTCTCGACCGTCATGCTGCCGCTCACCCTGATCGCGGGCATCTACGGGATGAACTTCGAGAACATGCCGGAGCTGAAGTGGCGCCACGGCTACCCGCTCGCGCTGCTCGCGATGGGGCTCGTCGCGGTCGGGCTCCTCTTCTATTTTCGGCGCAAGAGGTGGCTCTGACGGGGCTACAACCAGCGGATGCGCGCCGCCCTCCTGCTCGCCCTCTGCTCGCTCGTCGGCTGCTCGCGGGAGTCGAGCGCGCCCCCGTCGGCCGCCGCCACGGCGACGCCCTCGCACGCGCCTGCCCCAGCGTCGACGAGGCCCGCGGTCGCGCCGGGCCAGCTCATCACGCCGGGCAAGGGCGTCACGTCGGCGCAGCTCGGCGCGGGGCTCTCGATCGTCGAGCGCGAGCTCGGGCCGTGCACGAAGATGCACCAGGACGGCAAGCGGCGCGTCTGCTTCTACCCGCACCGCGGCCTCGAGATCGCGCTCGTCGACAACGACGTCACCCGCGTGAGCGCCCACCGCGGCGGGCGCACGGTGCCCGACAAGGAGCTCGCCGACCTCACGTTCACGCAGTTCCCCGGCGCGACCGCCGAGGGCGTGAGGCCGGGCATGACGAAGGTCGACGCGGAGGCGAAGCTCGGCCCGCCCAGGGCGTCGGACAAGCCGAAGGGGGACGTCCCGGCGAAGGACGGCGCGCGGCGCATCGCGGTGCTCGAGTACCCGGGGCTCGCGCTCGAGGTCGAGATGGTCCACGGCGAGCTGATCGTCGGCGCCATCCACGTCCCGAAGGGCCCATGAGCCGAGCCGCCGGCGCCGTGCCCTCGACCTGGCGAGTGCGGTGCGAGCGCCGACTTGGCCCGCCGGCGCGGGGCGCGGCACGATCTCGCGCATGCCGTACCAACCTCGCCGCCACGGGCGTCGCGCGCCCGTCGATCTTCCCGTCACCGTCCACGCCGACGGGCTCACCTTCGACTGTCGGGCGACCGACCTGTCACCCGACGGCCTGTCACTCGACCGCGCGCCCGGCCTGGCGGCGCACGGCGGGCGGCCCTTCTACTGGATCCACATCCCGCTCGGCGACCGGGGCATCCGCGCGCTCGCGCGCCCGACGTGGACGGCGGGCCAGCGCCAGGGGTTTCGGTTCATCCTCGTCAGCGACGAGGCGCGCCTGACGATGGCCGAGCACATGGATGTCGTCGAGCGGCTGTGGGGTCGCGCGCTGCACTGAGCGCCGATCCCGAGGCGCCTACTGCAGCCCCGCTGCCAGCGCCGCGAGCAGCGGGTCGCGGTCAGCAGGGGCGCCCGTCTTCAGATGGCCTTCATTGATCGTCCACACGATCATCCCGCCGAGTCCCTTCGTCTTCAGGTAGGCGGTCTGCGCGGCGATGGCCTGCTCCTCGAGGTACGAGAGGTACGTGCAGCCGAGCGGGCCCGTCGGCGACGAGAAGCTCATGTAGGCCGCGCTCGCGACCGCGTCCCAGTGCTTCGTCCCGCCCGCGTAGACGCCGGAGACGAGCGCGCGGTACGAGAGCTGGTTGTCATCGCCGCTCGAGGTCGCGCCGCCGAGCGCCTGGCCGGGGCCGGTGACGGGGCTCGTGTAGCACAGTCCATAGAAGCCCGCGCCGATGCCCAGCTTCTTCGCGGGGACACCCGCGGCCAGGTACGCGTCGACGCTCGACGAGATGCTCATCGGGGTCGACGGCGCCTGGCCGGCGAGCGGCGAGTGGTGCCAGCTCTTCCAGCCCGCGTACGCGCCCGCCATCGAGTACGTCATCAGGTTCACCTGGTCGAGCGACGCGGAGATGGAGGCCCACCTCGGATCGACCGTCTCGAAGTTGGTGTTCACCCCTCCGAGCGGCACCGTCAACACCGCCTCGGGCCACGCGGCGCGCAGCGCCTTCGCCAGCGCGTCGAAGTCGTCGAGCTCCGCCGGGGGCAGCGGCTCCCAGTCGAGATCGAGGCCGTCGAACCCGTGTGACTTGGCAAAATCGACGAGCGCCTGCACGAGCTTCGCCCGCTGCGTCTTCGCGGCCGCCGCGAAGGCGTCGTGCGCGCCCGCCCCGCCCACCATCAGCACCGCCTTCTTGCCGGCGGCGCGGGTCGCGTCCGCGAGCGCCTTCGCGAACACGGGCCCCGTCTGCGGGGTCTGGTAGAAGTCGACGTCGAGCGAGCCGTCCGCCTTCGGCAGCGCCGCGCCGGCCGCGACGTGGCTCATCAGGTCGAAGCGGACGTCCCCGATCGGCAGATCACCCTCCTGGTAGCCCGGGTAGTAGCCCATCAGCCATCGGCCCGACGTCGCGCCGGCCTGGCCGCTGCTGCCTGCCTGGTTGTTGCCTGCCTGGCCGCTGTTGCCACCCTGGTTGTTGCCTGCCTGGCCGCTGCTGCCACCCTGGTTGTTGCCTGCCTGGCCGCTGCTGCCACCCTGGCTGTTGCCTGCCTGGCCGCTGCTGCCACCCTGGCTGTTGCCTGCCTGGCCGCTGCTGCCGCCCTGGCTGTTGCCTGCCTGGCCGCTGCTGCCGCCCTGGCTGTTGCCTGCCTGGCCGCTGCTGCCGCCCTGACTGTTGCCTGCTTGGCTCTTGCCTGCCTGGCCGCTGTTGCCTGCCTGGTTGTTGCCTGCCTGGCCGCTGTTGCCTGCCTGGTTGTTGCCTGCCTGACCGCCGGCGCCTGCCTGGCTCTTGCCTGCCTGGCCGCCGGCGCCTGCCTGGCCGCCGGCGCCTGCCTGGCTCTTGCCCGCCTGGCCAGCCTGGAGGCTGCCGGCGTGGCCTCCCCCTCCCGCGCCTGTCCCGCTGGCGCCGCCGCTCGCCTTGCCTCCGCCGCCGCTCTGGCCTGCTCCGGCGCTCGCCGCGCCGCCCCCGCCAGGCGCAGGCCCGGAGGCGCCGGTGTCGCCTCCGCCCCCGCACGCCGAGGCCGCCACCAGGATCACGCCCGCCCACCCGATCGTCCGCTGCGCCATCCGCCGAGCCTACCGGACCGGGCGCGCCGGTGCGATGCTGCGCGTCGATGCGCTCGACGCTCCTCCTGCTCGCCCTGTCGCTCGTCGCCTGCGATCCGACGACGGGGGCGCGCCCGCCGAAGCACACGGGCGAGCCCGCGCCGACCGCGTCGACCTCGGCGGAGCCGCTGTGGCTCTCCAACCAGCCGCGGCCCGCCCCGGCGCCGAGGTGACGCCCTCGGCCGTGTGCTAGCGTCGGCGGGTGTCCAGTGAACCGCTCCTGCCCGAGCTCGTCGACGCGCTGCTGAAGAGCTACCGCGACGATCCGCGGGCCCACCACATCAACCGGCGGTTCTTGCCCTCGCGCGCCGAGATCATCGAGCTCACGCGCCTCCTGCTCGACCTGATGTACCCCGGCTACTTCGGCCGGCAGGATCTCACCGACGACAACGTCGCGTTCTACACGGGCGTCACGCTCTCGGCCGTCAAGGAGAAGCTCGAGGAGCAGATCGGGCTCTCTCTCTGCTACCAGCGCGAGCTGAGCGGCAACTGCTGCAAGGACACCGAGCCGGGCAAGGTGCGGTGCGACGCGCGGGAGCTGACGGCGCGGTTCCTCCGGCGGCTGCCCGAGCTGCGCGCGATGCTCGTCGAGGACGTGCAGGCCGCGTACGACGGCGATCCGGCCGCGACCAACCTCGACGAGGTCATCCTCGCGTACCCCGGCCTGTTCGCGATCAGCGTGTACCGCATCGCGCACGAGCTCGCGGGGCTCGGCGTCGCCTTGATGCCCCGCATCATGACCGAGTGGGCGCACGCGCAGACGGGCGCCGACCTGCACCCCGGCGCGAAGATCGGCCGGTCGTTCTTCATCGATCACGCCACGGGCGTCGTCGTCGGCGAGACGACCACCATCGGCTCGCACGTGAAGCTCTACCAGGGCGTGACGCTCGGCGCGCTCTCGCACCCGAAGGGCGGCGACGGTCGCGTCATCCGCGGGCAGAAGCGCCACCCGACCGTCGAGAGCCGCGTCACCATCTACGCGAACACGACCGTGCTCGGCGGGCAGACGGTCGTCGGCGAGGGCAGCACGATCGGCGGCGCGGTGTTCCTCACGTACGGCATCCCGCCGGGCTCGAAGGTCGCCGTCAAGCCGCCCGAGCTCGTGCTGAAGCCCGCGCCGCCCGAGAAGTCCGCGTCGCCGTCGGCCGAGTGATCCGCGCGCAGGGCGCCTTTCTCCGGTATCGTCGCCTGCCATGACGCAAGGCAACGAGGGCCTGAAGGTCAACCTTCACCAGCTCCTGAAGGCGATGATCGAGAAGGGCGCGAGCGACATGCACATCACGACGGGCTCGCCCCCGCTGTTGCGCATCGACGGCTCGGTCGTCCCGCTGAAGCTCCCGCCGCTGTCGCCCGTCGACACGAAGGCGCTCTGCTACTCGATCCTCACCGAGGAGCAGAAGATCCACTTCGAGAAGCACAACGAGCTCGATCTCTCCTTCGGCGTGAAGAACCTCTCGCGGTTCCGCGCGAACATCTTCATGCAGCGCGGCGCCGTCTCGGGCGCGCTCCGCGCCATCCCGTTCAAGATCCTCAGCTTCGACGAGCTCGGCCTGCCGGTGATCATCTCGGAGCTCGCCGCGAAGCCGCGCGGCCTCGTGCTCGTCACCGGCGCGACCGGCTCCGGCAAGAGCACGACGCTCGCGTCGATCATCGACAAGATCAACACCGAGACGCGCCAGCACATCATGACGATCGAGGATCCGATCGAGTACCTGCACCCGCACAAGCTGTGCGTGGTGAACCAGCGCGAGATCGGGGCCGACACCGAGAGCTTCAAGACGGCGCTGAAGTACGTCCTGCGCCAGGACCCCGACGTCGTGCTCGTCGGCGAGATGCGCGACCTCGAGACGATCGAGGCGGCGCTCACGATCGCAGAGACGGGTCACCTCGTGTTCGCGACGCTGCACACGAACAGCTGCGCGCAGACGATCAACCGCATCGTCGACGTGTTCCCGCCGCACCAGCAGCAGCAGATCCGCGCGCAGCTGTCGTTCTCGCTCGCCGGCGTCGTCACGCAGCAGCTGCTCGCCCGCCACAACGCCCCCGGCCGCGTCCTCGCGCTCGAGATCATGGTCCCGAACGCCGCGATCCGGAACCTCATCCGCGAGAACAAGATCTCACAAATCTACAGTCAGATGCAGGTCGGGCAGGAGAAGTTCGGCATGCAGACGATGAACCAGTCGCTGTTCTCGCTGTTCTCGCGGCGGATGATCTCGCAGGAGGACGCCATCGGGCGCTCGAGCGAGCCCGACGAGCTGCGGATGATGATGGACGGACGGACGCCCGGGCCCGGCGCCCAGCGCTGAGCCCGTGACGATCGAACCAATCTAACATCGCGCGCCAGCGCTCGACGAGCGCCTCGAGGGCGGGGCGCGAGGTCACCGGGACGAGCCACCGCGCCGGGATGGCGGCGACCCCGTCGCGCACGCCGGCGATCCCGCCGGTGATCGCGGCGGTCGTGTCGGTGTCGTCGCCGAGCGCGACGGCGGCCTTCACGGCGGCCTCGTAGCCGCCGGCGAGCAGCGCGTGGCGCGCCGAGTGCAGCGAGTCGACGGCGTACCCGCTCCCCTTGCCGCCGGGCGGATCGTCGAGGCGGAGCGCGGGCAGCTCCTCCTCGGCCGGCCGGTCGCCCGCGGTGACGGCGCGCGTGCGCTCGACGGCCGCGCGCCACGGATCGGCCGCGCCCTCGAGGTGCGCCCTCGCCCACAGGCAGTACACGACCGAGCAGAGCTGCGCGCGCAGGTGCGGGTGGGTCACGCGGGTCTGCAGGCGCGCGTCCGCTGCGAGCGCCGCGTCGTCGCCCGTGTGCCACAAGGCGAGCGGCAGGACACGCATCAGCGCGCCGTTGCCGTTGCCGCGCTCCTCGGCCGGGATGGGATCGAGCGCGGGCGCGCCGCGCGAGATCGCCCGCAGCGCCTGGCTCGTCTGGATGCCAATGTCGAACACCCGACCGTCGACGGCGAGGTAGCCCTCGAACGCCCAGCGGCAGAAGCGCGCCGCGAGGTCCTCCGGGTCGAGGCGCCCGGCGTGGAGCAGGGAGTCGAGCACGCAGAGCGCCATCGCGCCGTCGTCCGACCACGCGGCTGCGGGCGCGTTCGGGTGGGCCCGAGGGAAGCCCCGCGGCGGCTCGAGCTCGATCTTCGCGATCGGCGGCAGCGCAGTCGGCCGATGAAACTCGTACGGGACGCCCAGCGCGTCGCCCACGAGCAATCCGAACAAACCTCCTATTCTCTGGTCGTCGATCATGTCAGCCCTTCGTGCGATCGGCGCGCATGCCGAGCAGCGTGAGCGGCTCGTCGGACGCGGTGAAGGTGAGCACCTCGCCGAAGCGGATGTCCGCGCGCTCGGCGGGGCCGTCGAGGAAGAGGCGCGCGTCGTGCATCTTGCTGCGGATCTCGAGCAGCTCGCCGCGGCGGAGCAGGAGCTTCGTCATCACGAGCGGGCGCCCGTACGGCGTGTACGGCTCGCGCACGACCAGCTGCAGCTCGTCCGAGTCGAGCGGCAGCACGTCGCCGCCCGCGGAGCGCTGCGCCGCGGTGGAGCCGGCCGCCGGGCCCACCCAGAACCCGCTCGAGCGCTGCTCCTCCTCGCCCCCGTGGACGCGCAGCAGGTAGCGCGACGTCGCGGCGGGCGACTCGTGGCAGAAGAGCGCGTCGTTGAGCACGTGCTTCGACAGGAGCGCGCCGTCGCGGCGCACCTCCATGCGCGTGAGCACGACCCGCGGCAGCTCGCCCGCGGCGAGGCGCGCGAGCACGGCGTCGACCGTCGCGCCGTCCGCGCCGCAGAAGAACCCGACGCTGTGCTCGGGCGCGCTGTTCACCCCGAGCACGGGCACGCCGACGCCGACCTGGTGCGACGCGGTGAGCAGCGTGCCGTCGCCCCCCACGGTGACGACGAGCGCGGCGCCGGCGGTGTCGAAGCGATCGGTCGGGCCGACGACGTCGCTCGACAGGCCCGCGCGCAGGAGCCCCTCGGAGACCGCGTCGACGGCGCGCCGGTGCGCGTCGTGCGCGGTGCGCATCCGCCGGACGGACGCGTCTCCCGCGTCGAGCAAGGCGAGGATGCGCGGATCGCGCTCGTCCTCGACCGAGCGCTGGAAGCTCGTGCGCTTGACGACGACGACGGCGCGCCCGCTCATCGCCCGCTCGGGTACCGCGCGGCGAGCCTGCGCAGGCCGAGCTCGGTCTTCATGTCGTCGAAGAACCCCTCGTCGGCGAGCGAGAGCGCAGCGGCGAGCGGGTACGCGACGATCTCGGCGGCCTCCTCGAGCGGGGAGCCGTCGAGGCCGGGCGCCCTCCGCGACGACGGATCGACCTCGACCTCGTAGAAGTAGATGCGCTCGCCGATCACGCCGGGGCTCGGGTAGACGCCCGCCCCGAGCGCCCGGAGCGCGTCGTCCGCGACCGTGACGCCCAGCTCCTCCTCGAGCTCCCGCGCGGCGCAGCGACGCAGACCGGCCTCGCCCCTCTCCTCGGGCTCGACGAGCCCGGCTGGCAGCTCCCAGAGGCCGCCCGTGCGCGGCCCGCGCGCCACGGGCTCGTCGGGGCGGAGCGCGACCGGCGGGCGCACCGACGACCGCAGGAACACGCGCCGCACGCCCGCCTCGTCGACGAAGTGCGCCGCCATCGTCACCGCGTCGAGCGCCGCGCGCCACGCCTCGTCGTACGCGAACGGCCGCGAGGTCGCGCCGCCGGGGAAGGTGAGCGTGAGCCTGCGGCGGCGCACCCGGAGGAACCCCTCGTCGCAGCGAGATCCGGCGGTGACGTCGTCGACGACCGACACGACGATCGAGGGCAGGGGCGGCAGGGCTTCGCGCATGACGCCGCGCGAAGATACCACCGCTCGCGCGGGGTCACGCGGCGCGTGACGACCCGGCGCCCGCGCGCGCGCCGATCCAGCTCTCGACGATCGGCCACGTCATCTGCGGCGCCTGGCGCCCGACGAGCAGATCGATGTGGCCCGCCGGCCACTCGCGGTAGGCCTTGTCGCGCGCCTGGCTGCGCTCGAACGCCGTGCGCACGCCGCTCGGCGGCGCGAGATCGTCGTACGTCCCTCCGACGACCAGGAGCGGCGTGTCGGTCATCGCCTCGAAGCCCTCGCCGAAGCCGTCGATCCCGCCCGGCAGATCGGTGCGGTGCCCGCGCTCCATCGCCCAGCGGAACATCGCGCGCATCACGCGGATGGAGCCGAGATCCATCGCGAGCGACATGTGCTGCGCGATGATGTCGGCCTCGATGCCGGGCGGGTAGTAGCCCCGAAAGGGCAGCGGGTAGAGCGGGCTCTCGACGAACGCGCGGAACCCTCGCACCGCCTCGCCCACCAGGTTCAGCTCCATCGCCGGCAGGCGCTCGACGAGCGCGAGGCGCTTGTCGAGCGACAGGAGCAGCGCGCCGATGCGCCGCAGCCCCTGGGCGCCCTCGCAGAAGTGGTACGGGCTGCCGATCGACACCACGCCCGCCACGGCGTCGCCGACGCGCGGCGCGACCGCGTACGAGACGAGCCCGCCGAGCGAGTGGCCGACGAGGAACACCGGCGCGCCGCCCGTCAGCGACCGCACCTTGTCGAGCGCGGAGGGCACGTCCTCGCGGACGTAGTCGTCCGGGGAGTGCGGGGCCTTCGCGCCGAGGTGCCCGCTGCGCCCGTGCCCGCGCAGCTCGAGCGAGAACACGTCGAACCCGGCGCGCGCGAGGTGGTTCGTCATGCTGCGCTTCGGCAGGTGCCAGGCGTAGCGGTTCTGGCCGTAGCCGTGGATGAGCATCACGGTCGCGCGCGTGCCCCCCGGATCTCCGCGGCGGGTCGCGCGGCGCTTGCGGACGAGCGCGAGCGGCACCGGGCCGTCGGTGACCACGAGCTCCCGCACGAAGCGGCCCTTGTCGGCGCGGTCGACCGACTGCTCGACGATCTTCGACCCGAGGATCACTCGTCGTCCCCGTCCGTCGCCCGCTGCGTGAGCCCGAGCAGCCGGAGCTTCTTGTGCAGGCCCTCGCGGGTGATGCCGAGCGTCCTCGCGGCCGCCGTCTTGTTGTTGTCGTGCTCGCGCAGCGACTCGACGAGCAGGTAGCGCTCGACCGTGTCCATCATCTCGCGCAGGTTGCCCTTCGTGACGCCGGCGCGCGTCGCCATGCCCTCGGCCTTGCGCAGGTGCGGCGACAGGAGATCGGGCGTGACGATGCCGCCCGCGTCGACCTGGATGACGAGCCGCTGCACCTCGTTCTGCAGCTCGCGCACGTTGCCCGGCCAGTCGTACGCCACCAGCATCTCCATCGTCGCCTGCGCGAGCCCGCTCGTCGTCTTGCCGATCTCGCGCGCGTAGCGCTGCAAGAAGTGCCCCGCGAGCAGCGGGACGTCGTCGCGGCGCTCGCGGAGCGGCGGCACGCGCAGCGGGAACACCTTCAGCCGGTAGTACAGGTCCTCGCGGAACCGCCCCGCCTTCACCTCGGCCTCGAGCGAGCGGTTCGTCGCGGCGACGATGCGCACGTCGACGTGCTTCGCCTGCGTCGCGCCCACGGGCCGCACCTCGCCCTCCTGCAGCGCGCGCAGCAGCTTCGCTTGCAGCGACAGGGCCATCTCGCCGAGCTCGTCGAGGAAGAGCGTCCCGCCGTTCGCGATCTCGAAGAGGCCCTTCTTCTCCTCGGTCGCGCCGGTGAACGCGCCCTTCTTGTGGCCGAACAGCTCGCTCTCGAGCAGCTGCTCCGGCAAGGCCGCGCAGTTCTGCGTCACGAAGAGCTTGTCGCGGCGGCGCGAGCGGTGGTGCAGCGCCGAGGCGACGAGCTCCTTGCCGACGCCCGTCTCGCCCTCGATGAGCACGCTCACCTTCGTGTCGGCGACCTTGTCGATCTGCGCGAGCAGCTCGCGCATCGCGTGGCCGCGTCCCACGATGTCGCGCGTCCCGCGCTGCGCGGCCTCGCGGCCCTTCAGGTAGGTGTTCTCGCGGCGCAGCTCGCGCTCGGCGACGCGCAGCCGCTCGATGAGGCGCGCGTTCGCGACCGCGAGGCTCGCCGACGTCCCGAGCACCGCGAGCACGTCGACGTCGACCTGGCCGAGCATCGCGGGCGCGGAGCGGTTGTCGACCTGCAGCACGCCCTCGAGCTCGTCGCCGCGAAACAGCGGCACGCCGACGATGCTCTTGATCTGCGCGCCGATGAGCGACTGCGAGCCCGCGACGTCGCGCGGCGCGTCGGCCGCGAGCACCGTGGCGCGCTCGGCCACCACCTTGCGGAACACCGCGCGCGCGACCGGCACCGCGCCCGCCGGCGACGTCCCGCGGCCGGAGGCGTCGCGCACGCGCGTCAGCACCGGGACGAACGCGTCGTCGTCGCGCAGCACGAGGGTCGCGTGGGTCGCGCCCGGCACGAGCTCGAGCGCCGCGTCGGCGATCGCCACGAGCACCTCGTCGAGCCCGCTCGCCGCGCCGATCGCGCGCTCCTGCCTCACGATCTCCGCGAGGCGCGCGGGGTCGACGACGCCCGCCTCGCCGTCGCGTCGCAGCGCCATCACGTGGGCCTCGCCCGCGTCGCCGACCGCCGCGAAATACAACACCGCCGCCTGCTCGCCCCAGCCGAGCTCGACGAGATCGCCCACCCGGAGCGCGAGCCGCCAGCCGTTCGCGTCGGAGACCTGCGTGCGCTCGCCGTCGCGGATGCGCGCGGCGCCGTGATCGGCGCCCAGCCCCTCGAGCAGCACGCCGTCCGCGCCGACCACGAGCCGCGCGTGCTCGGGCGCGACGGACGGATCGGTGAGCCGGATCTCCGCGTCGTCCGCCCGGCCGATGCGCATCACCTCGCCGGGCACCTCGAAGACCTGCCCGGCGTGCGCCCCCGCGCGAACCTCGATGCGAATCACGCGCCCGGCGTGCTCACTGCGCGCGCGCGCGGAGCCGCGGGATGAACTGCTTCAGCGGGCTGTTGCCCTGGACGGCCACCGCGTCGCCGCGCGCGGCGTCGGCGTCGACGATCTTCTGCAGCTCGTCCGCGATCTTCGCGTCGCCCTGCGGCGAGAGCTTGTCGATGGCCTTCGCGGAGACGAACTTGATCGAGGCGTTCCGGATCTTGTGCCAGCGCTTCGCGATCTCGCCCTTCGTGTCGTCCTTGCCGAGCATCCCGAGCATGAACGCCGACTTGATGCCGGTGAACTGCTGGTTCTTCTCCTGGACCTTCTCGTCCTCGAGCTTGCCGAGGTAGCAGCCGAGGTTGTCGCCGCAGGCGGTGAGGACGTCGCTCGCGAGCTTGAACGCGGCCTTCTCGAGGTCGGAGCCCTCGCGGTCGACGACCTTCTTCACCTCGTCGACCTGCTCCTTGCGCATCAGCTTCATCGCCGACTGCAGGAGCGCGCCCTGGATGAGGTCGGCCTCCTCCTTCTCCTTCGCGCCCTTCGCGACCGCGTCGACCTGCTTCAGCAGCCACGGGACGATGCTGCTGTCCATCCAGTCGGCGACCTGCTCGGCGAGCGCGATGCGGGCGTTCTGGCCGTCGCCGAGCGTCGCGCCGTTCGACGTCTTCTCGAACACGCCCTGCACGGTCTTGATCGACTCGGGGCTCGCCGGCAGCTTCGCGAGCTCCCGCGCGAGGTGCGCCTTGTCGCCCTCCTCGGTCGCCGCGTTGACGGCCGCGATCATCGGCGTGAGCGCCTCGGTGCGGCCGAGCAGGCCCATCGTCGCCGCCGCCGACGCGATGTAGCCCTTGGGGTTCACCTTCTTCACGTACTCGGCGATCTCGGCGTCCTTGCCGCTCATCACGTCGAGCAGCATGATCACGCTCGGCTTGCCGATCTTCACGAGGGCCATCAGCGCCGTCGCGGCGATGTCCTTCTTGTCGGGCGTGACCATCGCCTTGAAGAGCACCTTCGTCGCCTCGGCGGCCTTCAGCTCGCCGAGGATCAGCGCGGCCACGGTCTGGTGGTAGATGGCGTTGCGCAGCTCGTCGATGTTCTTCGGGTCGACGGGCTTGTTGACCTCGTCGATGAGCTTGCCCTTCCACGCCTGGTCGGGGATCGCCAGCATCGCCTCCTGCACCGCGATGTACGGCGGGCCGAGATCCTTCTTCGACGGGTTCACGCGGAGGAACGCCTCGAGCAGCGGGCCCGCGGCCTCCTGCACCTTCAGCGTCTTGACGAAGTGCGCGGCCTCCGTCGCCTCCTGCGCCGTCGCCTTGCCGGCCGCGAAGTCGGAGAGCGCCTTGATGATGGCGCCCTTCGCGTTGACGTCGCGCGTGCCGGAGAGCGACTTCAGGAGATCCTTCCGGGTCTTCTCGTCGAGATCGCCCTTCACGTAGGCGTCCGACATGGGCTTCACGATCTTGCCCATGAGCGCCTTCATCTCGGGCGCCTCACGGTTGTTGTTCGCCTTCGTCATGCCGTCTTCGTAGAACTGGTTCAGGCGCTTGATGGCGCCCGCGCGCTTCGCCGGATCGTCGAGGCGCTTCACCCAGGTCTCGGGCTGGCTCTCGTCCTCGCACCCGACGAGCACCGTCGACGACGCGACGACGATGAGGGGGAGGGCCGCGCCGAACAGGAGGCGGGTCGCGAGGGCGGAGAGAGCGCGCGCGTTCTTGAGCATGGCGCGCGGACGGTAGAGGTGCGCGCGCTCGGGTGTCAACGATCGCGCGCCGACGCGGCGTGTCGCCGCGCGCTTGGCTCCGGCCTCGCGAACGGGTACGAGCCGCGGCCTCCGTCATGCACTTCCAGGACATCATCCTCACGCTGCAGGACTTCTGGGCGAAGCGCGGGTGCCTGGTCGTCCAGCCCTACAACACGGAGGTCGGCGCGGGCACGTACAACCCGCAGACGTTCCTGCGCGCGCTCGGCCCGGAGCCCTGGCGCATCGCGTACGTCGAGCCGTCGCGCCGCCCGTCCGACGGCCGCTACGGAGACAACCCCAACCGGCTGCAGCAGTTTCATCAGTTTCAGGTGATCCTGAAGCCCTCGCCGATCGAGATCCAGGAGCTGTACCTGGAGTCGCTCGCGGCGCTCGGCACCGATCCGCTGGCCCACGACGTGCGCTTCATCGAGGACGACTGGGAGTCCCCGACGCTGGGCGCGTGGGGGCTCGGCTGGCAGGTGTGGCTGGACGGCCTCGAGATCAGCCAGTTCACGTACTTCCAGCAGGTGGGCGGCGTCGACTGCCGGCCCGTCTGCGGCGAGCTGACGTACGGGCTCGAGCGCATCGCGATGTACCTGCAGGACAAGGAGAGCGTCTACGAGCTCTCGTACGGCGACGGCGTCTCGTACGGCGACGTCTACCGGCGCGCCGAGTGGGAGTGGTCGACCTACAACTTCGAGGAGGCGAGCGTGCCCGCGCACTTCGCCGCCTTCGACCACTGCGAGGCCGAGGCGAAGCGCCTCCTGTCGCGCGACGTCGACCCGCAGAAGAAGCTCGTGCTGCCCGCGTACGATTTCGTCGCGAAGGCCGCGCACCAGTTCAACGTGCTCGACGCGCGCGGCGCCATCGGCGTCACCGAGCGCGCGCGCTTCATCGGGCGGGTGCGCGCGCTCGCGAAGGGCGTGGCGGAGGCGTACGTCGCGCAGCGAGAGGCGATGGGGTTCCCGCTGCTCCGCGGGTGAGCCCGCGGCGCGACAGGCACACCGCAATCGTCGAGGCTGAGCGAAATCCTGCGAGATTCTGCGCGTCGCCCCTGGTTCGCGCGGGGCGGGGTTGCTAAGGAGCCCACACTTCTACCGGTAGAAGCGGAGACGAAAAAGCGATGCGACTCTCTTGGTTGGGACTGGTCGGGCTCGGCTGCGTGGCGACCCTCACGGGCGGCGGGTGCGGAGGGTCGGAGGCCGGAGGGGGCCCCGCGGTGTCGCAGGTGGCGGCGCCCATCCAGGGAGGCGTGAACGACACGACCGATCTGAACGTCGTCGGGCTCTCGATCATCATGGGCCAGAGCGGCGGCATGTGCACCGGCTCGCTCATCGCGCCGAACCTCGTGCTGACGGCGCGACACTGCGTCTCGGAGCTGGAGAATCCGCCAGGGTTCCCGGAGGGGGCGGTCGCGTGCGGGCAGTCGACGTTCGGCGCCGTGCACCCCGCGACGAGCTTCAGCGCGACCACGAACGCGTACATCAACTTCAACGGCAAGTACAAGATCACCGACGTGCTCGTGCCGCCGGAGAGCGACGCGGCGTGCGGGTACGACATGGCGCTGCTCATCCTGAGCAAGTCGGTCACCGAGACGCAGCCGCTCATCCCGCGCGTCGACGAGGCGCCGAAGAAGGGCGAGGTCTACCGCGCCGTCGGCTACGGCGCGACGAGCGACTCGCAGTCGGGCCAGAACCAGGCCGGCACGCGCCGCATGCGCGACAGCCTCACGTTGACGTGCGCGTCGGGGTGCTTCCAGTACGGCGCGACCGACAAGGAGATCGTGGGCCAGACGGGCATCTGCCAGGGTGACTCGGGCGGGCCCGCGCTCGACGGGCAGAACCGCGTGTTCGGCGTCGTGTCGCGCGGCGGCAACAGCTGCTCGAGCCCCATCTACGGCAGCGTCTACAAGTGGGCGAACTGGATCAAGGACACCGCGCTCGTCGCCGCCGAGAAGGGCGGCTACGAGCCGCCGGCCTGGGCGAAGGGCGAACCGACCAGCGGCATGGGCGGCTCGAGCGGGGCGGGCGGCTCGCCGGGGACGGCGGGCGCTGCGGGGACGCCTGGCAGCGCTGGCTCACCCGGCGCCGCAGGGACGCCCGGCGCCGGAGGATCGCCCGGCGCGGCAGGATCGCCCGGGGGAGGCGGCGCCCCTGGCGCCGGGGGCGAGCCCGCGTCGGCGGCCGGCGCGCCGCAGTCGAGCGGCCCCGCGTTCGGCACCGCGTGCAAGAGCGACGCGGAGTGCCCCGGCGGCGTCTGCGTGACCGAGAAGGGCTACAGCTACTGCACGGCGGACTGCGCGGCCGACGAGGCCATCTGCCCGACCAGCTCCGGCTACGCGTGCACGCCGGTCCAGGGCTCCGATCGCAAGGTGTGCACCGACACGAACCTCGAGGACGCGTCCGGCAGCAGCGGCGGGTGCACTGTCGCGAGGGGAGAGCCCGCGAAGCCCGTGCCGTGGAGGTCCGCGGCGCTCTCCGGCCTCGCCCTCGCGCTCGCCGGGCTGCGCCGGCGACGTGCTCGCTAGGCGCGCGCTCCTCGCGGGGCTCACGGGGCTCGCGGCCTGCAAGCGCGGGGGCGCGCCGTCGGGCCTCGAGGTCGCGCGCGTCGTGTCGCTGTCGCCGAGCACGACCGAGGCCGTCTACGCGCTCGGCGCCGGCGCGCGCCTGGTCGGGCGCTCGCGCTACTGTGACTACCCGGCCGAGGCCGCGCGCCTGCCGGCGGTCGGCGGGTACGTCGATCCCAACCTCGAGGCCATCCTCGCGCTGCGTCCGCGGCTCGTGACCGGCGCGCGCGGGCCGGCGGGGCCGGCGCTCCGCGATCGGCTGGCGGCGCTCGGCGTCGAGACGTACTTTCCTCCCACGGAGTCGGTCGCGGAGATCGACGCGATGCTGCGCGGGCTCGGCGCGCGCCTCGGTGTGGAGGCGGGCCCGCTGTGCGAGCGCGTGTCGGCCGAGCTCGACCTCGTCCGCGAGCGCGCGCGTCGAGCCCCGCACCCTCGCGCGCTCCTCTTGTTCGGCGTGACGCCCGTCGTCGCGGCCGGGCCTGGCAGCTTCGCGGACGAGCTGCTCACGATCGCGGGTGGGATCAACGTCGTCGCGGGCACGACGACGGCGGCGTACCCGACGCTCGATCTCGAGCGCGTGCTCACGCTCGACCCCGACGTCGTCCTCGACGCGGCGACCGAGGAGCACGGGGACGCGCGGCTCTCGTCGGCGTGGCGCGCGGTGCGCGCGGTCCGTGAGCGCCGCGTCGTCGCGCTGTCCGACCCCGCCGTGCTCCGGCCGGGGCCGCGCGTCGGGCGGGGCGCTGCGAGGATCGCCGCCGCGCTCGCCTCATGAGGCCGTAGCTCAGCTCAGCGCTCCCCACCTCAAGGCGGCGGGTACGACGACAGCTTCGCGCCGAACACGAAGCGCTCGCCGACGGCCTCGGACAGGCTGAACAAGAGACCGTTCGCGTCGTCGACCATCAGGTCCTCCGGGCTGTCGATCCACGCGCTCGTCGCGCTCTTCCCGGGCGCCACCCGGTAGAGCGCGCCGCCGCCGCCCGCGGGCTTGCTCGACGACAGGTACGCGACGCCGCCTCGCAGCGCGCCGCCCTGCACCTGCACCTGCCCCATCAGCCACGCGTGGCTGGGCCACGAGCGCCCGGGGGACGGCAGCCCCGTCGCCGGGTCGAGCGGCCACCGGAAGATGCGCCCCGAGAGCGCCGACGAGCACGAGGTCGTCGAGCAATACTCGCCGGAGACGAGCGCCGCCGTCCCGCCCGCGCGCTCGAGCGACACCCAGGAGAACCGGGGCCCGCACGCCGACGCCTCCTTGTAGCCGCCGACCTGCGGCAACACGTACTTGTAGAGCCCCGCGCGGCACACGCCGCCCGCGCAGCCGATGACGTCCTGATCGGTCTCGACCTGCAGGATCTTCTCCGTGTCGAACACCCGGAACCCGTTGCTCGTGTCGGCGACGTACAGCCAGCGCTGGTACCAGGCGATGCCGCCCGCGTGGATGCTCACCGGCGCGAAGCTGGGCGCGGCGGCCGTGCCGGTGGGCGCGACGAGCAGCGCGAAGCGATAGGTGGGCTTCGTCGGATCGGTGACGTCGACGAACGCGAGACGCACGCCCTTGTCGTCCGAGCCGGCGGGCGCCGCGTCAGTGTCGAAATAGAAGCTGACGACCACCACGCGCCTGCCCGCCACGAGGCCGCCCGTCGCGTCCGCCGAGCCGGTGATCCCCTGCGGCACCCACGTGGTCTTCGAGTTCTCGGCGTCGTCCCACCGAAACGCGAGCGAGACGCCGGGCGGCGCGCCGGGGACGCTCTTCACCGCGACCGGATCGCGGTTCGCGTCGGCGAGCACGTCGGCGATCTGCCTGTTCGGGAGCTTGGCGTCGAGCGCGGCGACGAGCGGGCCGTAGGAGGTCCACGTGGACGCGCGATCGATGGGGAACGCGCACCTGTCTTGCGACGCGAGCCCGTCGCCCTCCGAGAACCCCGCCGGCGCGCCGGGACACGCGGGCTTCACCGACGCGCACGGATCCGCGGGAGGCGCCCCCGCGCTCGCCATTCCGCCGCCTCCCCCCGCGCCCGCCACCGGGCCGCCGGCGCTCCCGGCCGACGTGCCCGCGTTGCCCGCTCCTCCTGAGTTCGCGCCCGCGCTGCCCGCGCCTCCTGCGTTCGCGCCCGCGTCGCCCGCGCCTCCTGCCTTCGCGCCCGCGTTGCCCGCGCCGCCAGCGCCTCCTGCCTTCGCGCCCGCGCCTCCCGCGTTCGCGCCCGCGCCTCCCGCGCCTCCTGCCTTCGCGCCCGCGCTGCCCGCACCTCCTGCCTTCGCGCCCGCGCCTCCGCCCCCCTGACCTCCCTGGCCCGCGGTCGCGCCCGAGTCGCCCGACGCGGACGCCGCGCCGTCGCCGCCGCACCCCAGCACACAACACAATCCAAACAATGCAACCCGAGGGAGGGAGCGCCGCGTCACGAGGCTCGTTGCCATCCGCGCAACGTACGCGCGACAGGGCGCGAAGTCGCGCGCGCGTGGTGCTAGACAGCGGCGCCATGGTCCCTGGGGACGGCGTCGACACCCACCAGCTGAACCCCGCGCAGGCCGACGCCGTCCGCCACGTCGACGGCCCGCTGCTCGTGTTCGCGGGCGCGGGCTCGGGCAAGACGCGCGTGATCACGTACCGCGTCGCCAACCTCGTCGCGCACCACCACGTCGCGCCGTACCGCGTGCTCGCCGTCACGTTCACGAACAAGGCCGCGGGCGAGATGCGCCACAGGCTCGACGCGCTCGCGGGGCCCGAGATCGCGCGCGACCTCTGGATCGGCACGTTCCACGCCGTCTGCGCGCGGCTGCTGCGGCGCTACCACGCGGACGTCGGGCTCGCGCGCGAGTTCGTCATCTACGACGACGCCGACCAGCGCGCCGTCGTCGCGCGCGCGCTGAAGGACCTCGAGGTCGACGAGCGGCGGTTCGCGCCCCGCCAGGTGCTCGGCCAGATCCACAAGGAGAAGCAGGAGGGGCGCACGCCCGCGGACGTCGAGGAGCGCGGGTTCGAGCACCACGTGCTCGCGAAGGCGTTCGCCGCGTACGAGGCGCGCCTGCGCGCCGCCAACGCGTGCGACTTCGACGATCTCTTGCTGCACGTCATGCGCCTCGCGGAGAGCGACGGCGAGGCGGGGCGCGAGCTCCGCGGGAGGTTCTCGCACGTGCTCGTCGACGAGTTCCAGGACACGAACCAGGTGCAGTACCGCCTCGTGCGCGCGCTCGCCGCCGGCACGCGGAACCTCTGCGCCGTCGGTGACGATGACCAGAGCATCTACCGGTGGCGCGGCGGCGACGTGCGCATCATCCGCGGGTTTCGCAGGGATTTCCCCGACGCGAAGGTGGTCAAGCTCGAGGAGAACTACCGCTCGAGCGCGCGCGTCCTCCGGGCCGCGCTCGCCGTCATCGCGCCGAGCCGCGAGCGCGAGCCGAAGGAGCTGTTCACCCGCAACCCCGACGGCGAGAAGCTGCGCGTGGTGCTCGCGCGCGACGAGCGCGACGAGGCGGCGTTCGTGTGCGGGGAGGTCAAGGCGAGGCTCGCCGCCGGCAAGTCACCCGACGACGTCGCCGTGTTCTACCGCGTGCACGCGCAGAGCCGCGTGCTCGAGGAGGCGCTGAGGAGCGAGGGCATCCCGTACCGCATCGTAGGCGGCACGCGGTTCTTCGACCGCGCCGAGATCAAGGATCTGTTGAGCTACCTGCGCGTGCTGTCGAACCCGCGGAGCGACGTCGATCTGCTGCGGGTCATCAACGTCCCGCCGCGCGGCATCGGCGACACGACGGTCGCGCGGCTCGGCGAGATCGCGCGCGACCGCGGCGTCGCGCTCTTCGACGCGCTCGACGTGGGGCGCCGCGCGGAGGCGCTCGGGGCGGCCCCGCGGAAGAAGGTGGAGGCGGTGTTCCTGCTGCTCGACGGCCTGCGGCGCGCGGCCGCCACGCTGTCACCGAGCGAGCTCTGCGCCCGCGTGCTCGAGGAGTCGGGGTACTCGCGGTGGCTCGAGGCCGAGGACTCCGCGGAGGGAGACGCGCGCCTCGGCAACCTCGGCGAGCTCGTCGGGTCGATGACGGAGTTCGAGATCGAGGAGCAGGCCGCCGGCCGGGAGGTGTCCCTCGCGAGCTACCTCGAGCGCGTCTCCTTGCAGACGTCGGCCGACGAGGGCGCCGCCGCCGGCCCGAAGGTGTCGCTGATGACCGTGCACGCGGCGAAGGGCCTCGAGTTCGACACGGTGCTCCTGACGGGCATGGAGGAGCGGCTGTTTCCGTACGAGCGGGCCGACGGCGAGAGCGATCTCGAGGAGGAGCGCAGGCTCGGCTACGTCGCCGTCACCCGCGCGAAGCGGCGGCTCGTGCTCACGCACACGACGTTCCGCACCATCTTCGGCGACACCCGCGGCGGCGTGCCGAGCGCCTTCTTGCGCGATCTGCCGCGCGAGGACGTCGAGCACGTGACGACCCCCCAGGCGCGCGGCGCGGGCGGCGGCGCGCGATTGGCGCCCCCGAGCCACGCCTCGTTCGCGGGGGGCGGCGCGCGCGCGTGGGAGGGGCGCGCGCCGACGGCCCGGCGCGGCCCGGTGTTCCAGCGCGAGGCGCCCGCCCGCCCCGAGCCCCGCCGGGAGCCCGGCGAGCGGTGGGTGGAGCGCGATCCGGACGCCGGCGACGACGCCGCGCTCGCCCGCGGCGCGAGGGTCCGCCACCCGCGGTTCGGCGAGGGGACGGTCCGGGCTCTCGAGGGGGGCGCGACGCCGAGCGCGACTGTGCATTTCCCCGGCTGGGGAGAGCGGCGTATCCTCCTACGATTCCTCTCCATCGCGTGACGCCATGGCCTCGACCCTCACAAGAGTAGAGCTCGACCGACTGATCGCCGACGTGAGAGGCAGAGGCGCGCGCCCACCCCTCGACACCGTGCAGCCGCACCAGCGAGCGCCGCTCCTGATCGCGGCAGCGTGCGCGGGCCAGCCACCCTCCGCGGGCGAGATGGCGCAGGTGTTCGACGGCGCGCCGACCGAGCTGCTCGCGGCGCTCGTCATCGCCGCCACAGGCCCGAGGGCGGCGACGCTCGTCGAGCTCGTCGAGCGCCGCAAGATGCCGCCGGAGCACGAGGGCTACGCGCTCCTGTTCGCGTCGCTGCTCGTCGCGACGGGCGAGCCCGCGCCCCCCCGGCTGCTGCCGGTGCTGCGCAAGAAGCTGCTCGCCGAGGTCGGCGTCGAGGCGACCCTCGCGCTCTGCGCGGCGGCAAACCTCACGACCGATCCGGAGTGCCACAAGCTCGAGCGCGACCTCGCGCCCTGGGCGCCGCCGGGCTCGGTGAAGAAGCTCGTCGGCGACATGAAGCGCCGCTTCGCCGACGGAGACCCGCGCCTCGCCTTGCCCGAGCGCGCGGAGGGCACGGTGGTGAGCGGGTTCACCGCGCGACGCGCGACGCCGAAGGTCGGCCGCAACGATCCGTGTCCCTGCGGCAGCGGCAAGAAATACAAGAAGTGCTGCGAGGCGAAGGACGCCACGCGCGCGCAGGATCCGTCGCCCGTGCCGGGGATGACGCGCGTGGAGTGGCTCGCCGCCGGCGCGCCGAACCTCGGCGTCGACGACGTCGAGGCGCTCTCGGTGGACGATCTCGCGCGGGTCGATCCCGCGCGCTCACCGACGGAGGCCGTCCTGCGCCTGCTCTCGGTCCTCCTCGGGGCGCACCGCTTCGACCTCATCGACCCGGTGCTGGACGATCTCGCGCGCCGCCCGTCGCTCCCCGGCGGCGAGACGCTGGAGAAGCTCACGAACGACGCCATCGCGGAGGCGCTCCGCGCGCGGGCCCTCGACGCGGCGGAGCGGCTCGCGGCGCGCGCCCAGGATCCCGCGACGCTGCCGCTCGATCTGCGCCTCAGCCTGCGGTTCGCGAAGCTCACGGGGCTCGCCGAGCTCGACGAGGTCGCGAGGAAGGCGCTGCTCGACGAGAAGTCGGACGAGTGCATCGCGCTGCCCTACGCGGTGCTCGACCACGCGCCGTCGCTCGGCGTGCTGGTCGCGCGCGGCGCGATCCCGATGATCTCGAGCGCGGAGGCGCGCACGCTGCTCGAGGAGGTCGAGGACGCGTGCGCGCGCGCGGGGCTGCCCCTCGAGACCGCCGGCTGGGAGATCGTCGACGGCTTCGAGAAGCTCGACGGCGAGGTCGAGGAGGAAGAGCGCGCGCGCAAGCAGCTGGAGGACGCGCGCGCCCTGGCCGAGCGCCGGCTGTTCGAGGCCGAGCGCCGGGCGCGGGCGGCGGAGGAGCTCCGCGCGGCAGGAGAGGCCCGCGCGGCGGCAGCCGAGGCCCGCGTCGCCGAGCTCTCGACCGCGACCGACCGCGACCTCGCGCGGCTGCTCCAGTCCGAGCTCGAGGCCCGCAGGCGCGCGGAGGCGAAGGTCGCCGAGCTGCGCGCGCTGGTCGCCGACGGCGTGCGCGAGCGGGCCGAGCTGCGCAAGCGCGTGGCCGAGGTGGAGGCGGCGCGCGCCGCGGCCCCGCCGACGTCGTCGCGCGACTCGGCCGAGGTCCCGTCGTCGCCGATCTCGGAGGAGGAGCCCGTCTCCGGCAGCGTGATCGCGCCGCGCGGGCTGCACGTGCCGTCGTTCGACGACGGCGCGCTCGCGTCGATGCGGCGCCTGCCGAAGCACGTCTCCGAGGACGCGCTCGCCGTCGCGGCGGGCCTCGGCGGCGGCAAGGGCTGGCACAACGTGAAGCAGATGCAGGACATCGCGCCGCCGCTGTTCTCGGTGCGCCTCGGCATCCACCACCGGATGCTGTTCCGCATCGAGCAGGACCGCCTGATGGTGTGCGACGTGCTGCCGCGCGAGTCGCTCGACGCTCAGCTCAAGCGCTACCGCTGACGCGCGCGACGATCTCGGACGCGTAGCGGAGCGCGTGCGACAGATCGAACGCGCGCTCGATCCTCTCGCGACCGAGGCGCCCGGAGACGTCCGGGTCCGCGAGCAGGTTCGCGCGGAAGTCCTGGCCCAGCGTGAGCGCCTTCATCGCGTTGCGCTGCACGAGCACGTACGCCTCCTGGCGCGGCAGGCCCGTCTCGACGAGCGCGAGCAACAGCGCCTCGCTGAAGAAGAGGCCGCCGGTGCGGTCGAGGTTCTGGCGCAGGCGCTCGGGGTACACGACGAGCCCGTCGACGAGGGCCTTCGCGCGGTCCTGCATGCACGCGAGCGTCGTCGTCGCGTCGGGCGCGATCATCCGCTCGACGCTGGAGTGCGAGATGTCCCGCTCGTGCCACAGCGCGACGTCCTCGAGCGCGGGCAGCGCGTAGCCGCGGAGCATCCGCGCGAGGCCCGTGAGGTTCTCGCTGAGGATGGGGTTACGTTTGTGAGGCATCGCCGACGAGCCCTTCTGCCCCGCGGTGAACGCCTCCTCGGCCTCGCCGACCTCGTTGCGCTGCCAGTGCCGCACGTTCGTCGCGAGGCGCTCGACCCCCGCGCCGACGAGCGCGAGCGCCACGAAGAAGGCGGCGTGCCGATCGCGCGGCACGATCTGGGTCGAGACCGTCTCGGGCAAGAGGCCGAGCCCCGAGAGCGCGTCGCGCTCGATCTCGGGCGAGAGGTGCGCGTACGTGCCGACCGCGCCGGCGATCTTGCCGACCGCGATCTCGGCGCGCGCGGCCCGGAGGCGTTCGATCCCGCGCGCGGCCTCCGCGGCGTGCCCCGCGAGCGCGACGCCGAACGTGATCGGCTCGGCGTGGATGCCGTGCGAGCGACCGATCATCGGCGTCGTCGCGTGCTCCTGCGCGCGGGTGACGAGCGAGGCCGCGTAGGCCGCCTGGCGCGCGATGAGCGCGTCGGCGGCGCGCGTGAGCAGGAGCGCGAGGCTCGTGTCGAGCAGATCGCTCGAGGTCATCCCGCGGTGCAGCCAGCGCGCGTCCGGGCCCGCGAGCTCCTCGACGTGCGTCAAGAAGGCGATGACGTCGTGCTTCACCGTCCGCTCGATCTCGTCGATGCGCGCGGGATCGAGCGCGAGCTGCTTGGCGCGCAGCCTCGCGGCCGTGCCCTCGGGGACGAGCCCGGCGCGCTCCATGGCCTCGCAGGCGGCGAGCTCGACGTCGAGCCAGGTCGCGAAACGGGTCGTGTCGGACCACAGCGCGGCCATGTCCTTGGGCGTGTATCGAGGGATCATCGCGCGCGTGCGCTTAGCCGGGTTCTCCCCCGTGAGGAAGGCTCACCACGCGCCGACGATCGCCGCGCCCGTCGCGTCCCCGACGCGCAGCGGGACGAGCGTCACGGTCGGCGGCGCGCCGCTCGCCGCGAACCCCCGCCCGACGCTGCCCCCGATCGCCTGACCGAGCAGCGCCCCCGCGGCGACGTCGCTCGGGAAGTGGTGCACGCCGACGAGCATCCCGGCCGCGATCGCCGCGGCGCCGCCGTACGACGCGACGGCGACCCACGGGCGGTCGCCCTGCACCGCCGAGATCGACGCGGCGAGCGCGACGGCGACCGACGTGTGCCCCGACGGCCACGCGGTGCGCTCGAGGCTCGGCGGCTCCCACGTGCGCGCGAGGCCCGGGTGGTCGCGCGCGGCCGGATCGGCGCGCGGGTAGCCGCCGAGCGGGTACGGGCGCCCCGTCAGCAACTTCGCGGCGGCCGTGGCCGCGAACGTCAGCGTCACCGCCTGCAGCGCGGCGGCGCCCGTCGCGGCGAGGCGGCGGCGCTCGGTCGCGAGCCCCGCGCCCCACGCCGACAGGCCGACGACGGGCGGAGCGATCCAGCCGGCGAGCACCATGGCGTCGGCGAACGAGTAGAGCCCTGGCGCGTCGAGCGCGCGGCGCCCCTCGTGGTCGCCGCCGGACCACGACAGGGCGACCGTCGACGCCACCGCCGCGCCGTGCAGCCACAGCGACGGGCCCGAGAACGCGTCGGCCGCGTGACGCCCGACGCCGTCGACGGGTGTGGGCATCGGCTCCGCCGCCAGCGCCCGCAGCGGCGCGAGCGCCGACAGGGCGGCCGCCACCGTCAGCCAGCGGCGCGCGGCGCGACCTCGAGCTTGACCTCTTGCCAGTCGCCCTTCGCGAACTTCCACACCATGACTCCACACAAACCGAACACATACACCACGGCCGCGGCCCAGATGCCGGGCAGGCCGAGGTTCAGCGTGATGCCGAGCAGCCACGCGAGGGGCACGAGGCAGGTGAAGTGCAGCACGAGCTCGACGATCATCACGAACATCGCCCGGCCGGCGCCGAACAGGGCCTGCGTCAGGATCATCCCGACGGCGATGAGCGGCGTGCACAGGCCCATCGTCCGCATCGGCAGGAGCGCCGCCGCCTGCACCTCGGGGCTGTGGGTGACGAACGCGAGGATGGGCTTCGTGAACAGCAGGCCCTCGCAGACGCCGACGACGCCGAAGATCACGAGGCCGAGCTTCACGGCGACCCAGCCGAACTTGCGCGCGTCCTCGGGCTTGCCCGAGCCGAGCGACTGCGACACGAGCGTGGCCGCCGAGGTGCCGAAGGCGAGGCACGCGGTGAACGTGAGCTTCAGCACGCCGACGATGTCGGTCGTCGCGGCGCTGTTGACGGCCTGCGCGCGCCCGCACTCGCTCGACACGAGCGACGCCGCGTTCATCGCGTCGAGCTTCGAGACGATCCACGAGAACATCGCGAAGCCGCTCATCACCGCGACGGTGGCGATCGCGCTCGGGATCGAGAGCTTCAGGATGCCCCACGTCAGGCGGCGGTCGAGCTTGCGGAGGTCGAACGGGTGGAACCCATGGCGGAACTCCCGCTTCAGCGCGTAGCCGACCATGATGAAGAGGCCGATCCACGTCGAGACGAAGCCGCCGAGCCCGGCGCCGCCGATGCCCATCCGCGGCATGCCGTGCGCGCCGAAGATGAACAGGTAGCAGACGGCGATGTTGATCGCGTTCATCACGACGGCGCTGATGAGGTGGACGTGCGTCTTGCCGATCGCGTCGAAGAACGCCTTGAACGCGAAGGTCACCGCCATGCTCACGATGCCGAGCAGGCGCCACTGCAGGTACGACGTCGCCGCGACCTGCACCGCCTCGACCTTGATGAGCCCGCGCACGATGTGGGGCATCGCGAGGTAGCCGCCGACGGTGAAGACGACCCCGGCGGTGAGCGCGAAGAACCACGCGTTCATCAGCACGGCGCCCGCCTCCTCGGGCTTGCCCTCGCCCATGCGCCGCGCCGTCCACGCCTGCGTGCCGACGCTGATGGCCGAGAGCGAGCCGCCGAACAGCCACAGCACGATCAGCGACGGCAGGAGCGCCGCCTGCGCGTCGGACGACTCCGGGCACGGCAGGTGCGCGAAGAAGACGATGTCGATCTCGTTGACGACGCTCTGCGTGAGCATCGCGACCACCGTCGGCGCGGCGAGCTTGAGGATGACCTTGTAGGGGTTGCCCGAGGTGTCGACGGGCGCCGCGGGTGCGGTGGGGATCGCTGCCATCTTGGGGTCGCCCGCGCGCGGCGCGTCGGGGCCCGGGGGCTTAGGGTGGCGCAGCCGGGCGCGCAAGCGCGGCGGCCGGGCGGCGCGGTCGCTCGCGAGGGGGTTTCGCGGTAGGAGGCGTGCCGCATGCCGCCCGCAGCGCTGGATCCGATCGAGGTGCTCTCCCGAGGCACGGTGGACGTCGTCGTCCGCGCGGAGCTCGAGCAGAAGCTCGCGGCGTTCGCGCGCGGCCTGCGCGGGCCGCTCCGCGTGAAGGCCGGCTTCGATCCCACCCGGCCCGATCTGCACCTCGGTCACGTCGTGCTCCTGCAGAAGCTCCGGCAGTTTCAGCAGCTCGGGCACACGATCGTCTTCCTCATCGGCGACACGACGGCGATGGTGGGCGATCCGACGGGCCAGAACGATCTGCGCCCGCGCCTCTCGCGCGAGGAGGTGCTCGCGGCCGCCGAGACGTACCAGGCCCAGGCCTTCAAGGTGCTCGACCGCGACGCGACCGAGGTGCGGTGGAACGGCGAGTGGCTCGGCAAGCTCTCGTCGCTCGAGTTCATCGAGCTCGCGGCGAAGACGACCGTCGCGCGCATCATGGAGCGCGACGACTTCGAGAAGCGCTGGAGCGAGCGCCGCCCCATCTACCAGCACGAGCTCTTGTACCCGCTGCTCCAGGGCTACGACTCGGTCGCGCTCGACGCCGACCTCGAGCTCGGCGGCACCGATCAGCTCTTCAACCTCAACGTCGGCCGCGATCTGATGCCCCGCTACGGCAAGCCCGCGCAGTCGGTGCTGACGGTGCCGCTCCTCGAGGGCACCGACGCGCGCGTCGTCGACGGCAGGGTCGTCGGCAAGAAGATGTCGAAGAGCGCCGACAACTACATCGGCATCACCGAGGCGCCGCTCGTGATGTTCCGCAAGTGCATGCAGATCGACGACGAGGTGATCTGGCGCTACTTCGAGCTGCTCTCCCGCCGCTCGACGGCCGAGCTCCGCGAGCTGCGCGCGGCGACGACCGATCCGCGCGAGCCGAAGCGCCTGTTCGCGCGGGAGATGGTCGCGCGCTTCCACGACGACGAGGCCGCGGCGCTCGCCGAGCGCGAGTTCGCGAGCGTGTACCTCGGCGAGGGGCTCCCCGCGGACATCCCCGAGGTGAGCGTCGCGGCGGACGGCGACACGCTCTGGCTGCCGAAGGCGCTCGTCGCCGCGAGGCTCGCGAGCTCCACGAGCGACGGGCGCAGGCAGCTCACCGACGGCTGGGTCGAGGTCGACGGCGCGCGCGTGACCGATCCGAAGCACGCCCTGCCGCGCGGCGCGTACCTGCTGCGCGTGGGCTCGAAGAACCGAAAATTCGCGCGCGTCACGGTCGCGTGATCGATCGCCGCGCGCTCTTGCTCGGGCTCGTCGCGAGCGCCGCGGGCTGCGCGAGCGGCCCCTTGCCCCTGCCCGCGCCGATCCCGCCGCGGCCGCTCACGCTGCGACCCGTCGTCGGCCTCGCGCCCGCGGGGGGCCTGTCGTGGATGATCACCGCGCGCCCCGCCGAGCTGCTGCGTGACGCCCGCGCGAGGGCCGCGCTGCACCAGATCGCGACGCCCGCCCGGCTCGATCAGCTCGCGGCGCACCTCGGCCTCGACGTGCGCTCGGCCGATCACCTCGTCCACGCGCGCTACGGTGAGGCGTCGCTCACGCTCTTGGACGCGCCGCACGATCAGCGCGCGGCGGTCGCGCGGTTCACCGAGCGGCTGTCGAGCGCGCCCGCGCGGGTGGTCGACGATCCGCGGATCGACTGGATCTCCGGGAAGATCGGCGCCGAGCCGCGCGCCTTCGCCGATCTCGAGGGGCAGATCGCCCTCTTCGAGGCGGGGCCGCCGCTGCCGCTCCGCGCGGCGCTCGGGTTCGCGCGGGGCAAGCTGAAGCGCGCGAGGCCCGCGCTCGACGCGCCGCCGCTCGACGCGCTCGCGCCGCTGCTCGCCTCGGCCCCGGTGGCGGTCTACCTGCCTCGCCGCGCGGCGGAGGCGTGGGCCGACGGCAAGCACGCGCTGCTCGACGAGGCAGACGCCGTCGGGATCGGCCTCTCGCCCGCGCCAGGGGGCGCGCGCCTCGAGGTCATCGTCACGGGAGATTTCTCGGGGCACGTGGAGCCTGCGCAGGCCCGCCTCGCGGCGATCGTCGAGCGCGTCGCGGGCTCGCCGCTCGGGCACCTGCTCGGGCTCGACGCGCCCGAGGCGCCGGACGAGGCGTCGGCGACGACCGCGGCCTTGCGCCTCGCGCGCACCGTCTCGTGGGAGCGCCTCGGCGACGGGCTGCGCGCGGCCGTCGTCTCGGAGCTGCCCGAGCTGTTCGGCCCGAAGCGGTGAAACCCACGGAGCCGAGCTATGCTCCGCCCCCACAGCCTGCCTCATGGGATCGATCAACCTCTCCAGCCCCATCGCCATCGCCCTGGTCGTCCTCGGCCTCGGGCTCCTGATGGTGGTGCACGAGGCCGGGCACTACCTCGCGGCGCGCTATTTCGGCATGCGAGTCACCAAGTTCAGCATCGGGATGCCCCCGGTGCTGTTTCGCCTGCAGCCGAAGGACAGCCCGACCACGTTCCAGATCGGGGCGATCCCGTTCATGGCGTACGTCCAGATCGCGGGGATGAACCCGCTCGAGGAGCACGACAAGAAGGACAAGGGCAGCTACGCGAACGCGAGCCTCCTCGGGCGCATCGTCACCATCTTCGCCGGGCCGCTCGCCAACTACCTCGTCGCGTCGGTGCTGTTCTTCGTGTCGCTGATGGCGACCGGCGAGCGCCTGCCGACGACCCGCGTCGAGCCGATGCCCGACAGCCCCGCGGCGAAGGCCGGGTTCGTCGCCGGCGACAAGGTGCTCGAGGTCGAGGGCGTCGCCATCAAGGAGTGGGACGAGTTTCGCAAGGCCGTCGCGGCGCGCCCGGAGCAGCTGACGCGCGTGCTCGTCCAGCGCGGAGACGAGCGGGTGACGATCGAGGTCACGCCGAAGCGAGAGGGAGATCAGGGCCGCATCGGCGCCCGCTACATCGAGGACGTCCGCCCGATGGAGGTGAAGAAGGCGCTGAAGGCCTCCGTGCTCCTGCCGCCGATGGTCGTCTCCGAGCTCGTGCGCGGCGTCGTCCGCATGGTGAAGGATCGCAAGCTCGAGCTCGGCGGCCCGGTGGCCATCGCGAAGGAGGGCGCGCGCGCCGTCCACCGGGGCGCGGGCGACTACCTGTGGTTCCTCGCGATCATCTCGGCCAACCTGGCGGGGTTCAACCTCCTGCCCTTCCCCGCGCTCGACGGGGGGCGCCTGCTGTTCCTCGGCTACGAGGCGGTGTCGCGGAGGCGCCCGGACGCCATGGTGGAGGCGCAGGTGCACGTGGTAGGATTGTTCATGTTGCTGGCGTTGATGGTGTTCGTGACGTTCGGCGACGTCATGGGCAAGCACTGAGCCGCGCTCCCCCCGGCGGGGCCGTCAGCCAGCCAGCCGCGCCTCCGCGTACGCGCGCACGTCGCGCGGCCAGCGCGAGACGAGCGAGGTGAAGCGCCCGATCTCACCCGCGTAGAGCGCGCGGCACGCCTCCTCGAAACCCGGTCGATCGCCGGCGATCGCCGTCAGCACCCGCGCGAGCGCGGCGCGAGAGAGGCGCGCGCGCTCGCCCTCCGGGTCGGCCTTCATCGCCTGCTCGACGAGGCGCCGCAGCGACGCCGACGCGCCGCTCGGCTGCTGGTCGAGCCAGTCCCAGTGACGGGGGAGCAGCGTCACCTCGCGGCCCGTGACGCCCAGCCGAGGACGGCCGGGGCCGCGCGGCGCCTCGGGCTCGGCCCGCGCCAGCGCCTCCCCGAGCGAGCCTCGCAGATCGAACTCCACCTGGCGGCCCGTCTCTCGCTCGAACACCAGCGCGAGCTCGGCGCGCCCGGCGTCGAACCGCTGCTTCAAGGCGGGCAGCACCTCGGGGAGCGAGCCCTCCGCCACCCGGCGGGCCCCGACGAAGGCGACGTACGTGAGGGGTTGCATGCGCCCCTGATATCACCCGGATAAATCCTGTCAAGATTCATCCTGGTAAAAACTCGTGCTCACCTGTGCTCGATGTCGGCCGCCGTGCAGTCCGCGGGGGCGGTCCTCGGGTTGCAGCGGGCGGGCGCGCCGCCCGGCAGGCGCAGCGTCCGGGTCGGATCGGGCGCGTCGGCCGGGTAGTCGGTGCTGACGAAGTGCGCGCCGCTCGCCGCCGCGACGTCGTTGTCGGCGGGAGGCCCATCGAGCGACGTGCCGAAGACGCGCACCAGCATCCCGGCCGAGAGCGCGGCGTCGATGGCCGTGGCGTCGCGGGGATCGTTGACGATGGCGAGGGCGGCGTACGGATCGGCGGGCGCCGACTCGATGAAGCAGAGGCGGTCGTCGAGGCCGACGCCGCCGTGCGTGTACGCGTCGCGCAGCGGGCCGTCCTCGTCGAGCCCGAAGAAGATCTTCTGGCGCGTCTCGCCGAGCGTCGGCCAGCCGCGGGCGGCGACGGCCTCCCGGAGCGTGGGCGCGTCGCCCCGGACGCCGGCCGGCGTGACGACGCGCGACGGCGGCCACACCGACGCGATCTCCGCGTGCAGCGCGGCGAAGGACACGTCGGAGTTCTTCACTGTGAACCCCGACTTCAGCTCCATCTGCACATAGAGCGCGAGGTGCCCCGGGTGCGCGTCCGACCAGCGCCTCAGCGTGGTCAGGCACTCGACGAGCGTCGCGCAGGTGCTGGTCTCGTCGAGGTAGTCGAGGTGGTGCACCCGGATGGGCTCGCCCTCGCCCACCCAGTGCACGTCGAGCTCGACGCTGCGCACGCCGTCCTGCTCGAGCTGCGCGTCGAGCGGGGGCATCGTGTACTTCCAGTCGGGGAGCGTGTTGCCAGGTGTCTCGACGTGGTAGCTGTTGTGTGTTGCCTTCCACTGGGCGTCCGCGAGCGTCAGGGATGCATCCTTCGGGTAGACGGGCGCACCTGGCGCGATCGGCGGGTCGGCGTCGCCGCCGCACGCGCAGAGGGAGAGGGCGGCGAGCCAGAGGAGCGAGGGGCGCACCATGCGCCCGAGCGTACACCGGGCGCGCTGGACGGGCCGATCGCGCGCGCGCTACTGTCCGGCCGTGCCCACGGCGCGCGATCCGTCCGTCCACCGCGCGCGTCGCGCGTCGCGCCTCTGGGCGGGGTCGCTCGTCGTGGCGCTGGCGTCGGGCTGCGGACCGAGCGCGCCCCGGTCGGCGGCGAAGGCGCCTCGCGCGGCCGCGTCGCTCGATCTCGCGCGGCTCGCCGACGACGTCGGGCGAGGCGCCCCGCCGATCCGGCCGATCTGGCCCACGCTCCCGGAGGACACGCGGCGCGCCATCGAGCAGCGGCTCTCGCGGTTCGCGTCGCCCGAGCAGCGGCTCGCCGAGCTCGACCGGCGGGGCACGGCGCTCGATCTGCGCGACGACGCGGGCGCGATGGCCCTCGCCGAGCAGATCTACCTGCTGGAGAGCCTCGCGTTCGGGCCGCCGTCGGCCTCGCGCACCCAGGCCCTCTCGAGGCTCGCCGCGCTCTTCGGCGTCACCGAGCGGATGAGCGAGCTGTCTCGATGGGCCGAGCGCGTCGCGCGGAGCCTGGGCGCGCCGGAGAGACAGGGCGCGCTCGCGCCCTTCGTGCGCGCGCTCACCGAGGGAGGCGAGCTGCACCGGGCGTACGTGGCCGAGACGCTGCGGGCCGGCGCGCCTGACCAGGCGGTCGCGCGCGCGCTGCTCTCCCACGCCTGGTACGTGCAGACGAAGGACGATCTCGAGCGGGCGCGCTCGCTCCGCGAGGCGGCGGTGCGCGTCGATCCCGAGCAGCCCGCCGCGGTGTGGATCACGCTCGGGAGCACGTACGCCGCCACGCTCGACCCGGATGGCGCGACCCTCGCGCGGCAGCGCGCCGAGGGGGCCCCCCCGGGCGACCTCACGCCGAAGAAGCTCGTCGAGCGGCTCGCCGAGCTCGATCGCGCGATCGCCCGCGCCCGGGAGGTGAAGGCGGCCGGCGCGCCGACGACGCCCGAGGCGCGGCTCGCGCTCGGCGTGGCGCTCAGCGAGATCGGCGCCGACGCGCGCGCGGCGCAGGTGCTGACGCAGGCCCGAGACGAGCTGCCGCGCGACGCGCGCCCGATCGTCGCCCTCGCGCGGCTCACGCTCCGGCGCGCGGGCGGCAAGGATCTGAGCACCGTCGCGCGGCAGATCGGCCGGTCGCTCGACGTCGCCCGCCAGCTCGATCACCGAACGAGCGAGCTGTACGAGATCCTGATCGGTGTCTCCGGGCTGACGGCCGTCGAGGACGTGCTCGCCGGCGGCAAGGATCCGGCCGAGATCGCGCGGCGCGCCCGCCTGATGCTCGAGAGGCTGCGCGCGGCGAACGGAGAGCACGCCGCGCTCGCGCCCGAGCGCGCCGCGGTGCTCGACGTCGTGCTCGGGCTGGGCGCGGCCGGCGTCGCGGAGGGGCCGGGCCTCGTCGAGGCGCTGCCGGCGCTCCTGCGCGACGCGCAGCCTCGTGCTCGCGAGGTGATGGCGCGTTACCCGACGGATCCTGCCGCGCGCGCGATCGGCGTGGGGCTCGCGGCGTTCGCGGCCGATCCCGCGGAGGCCTCGGCGCTCGTCCGCGCGCGGCCAGAGGTGCCCGATCCGCCCGCGCTCGTCGTCACCCGCGCCGAGATCGCGCTCGATCTCGCGCTCATGTCAGGCGAGGCCGCCGGGGTCGAGGCGGCGCGCGCGCTCGCGGACGAGCTCGCGGCGGGCGACGCGACGCTGGACGCGAGGATCGCGGCGCTGCGCGGCGACGTGGAGGTGGTCCGCGCGCGCGCGGGCAAGGGCTCGCTCGCGGCCGCCGAGCGCCACTACCGGGACGCGCTGCGGGGGCTGCCACCGGGCGAGAAGACCCGCGTGAAGGCCAACCTCGCGTGGGTGCTCGCGGAGACGGGCCGCGTCGGCGAGTCGGCCGACGCCTACCGCGACGCGGTCAACACCGCGACGAGCGAGGCCAGCGCGGGCCTCGCGCTCGTCGCCATCGCGACGCTCGGGCTGGAGCGGCAGCCGGAGGACGCGCTCTCGCTCGCCGACAAGGCGCTCGCGCTCGACGCGGACAACACGATGGCGCGCCTCACCCGCGCGGTCGCCGAGCAGCGCCTCGGGAGGGTCGACGACGCGCGGGACGACGCGCGGCGCGCCTTCGCGCGCATCGATCGACAAGCGAAGGTGACGCCGCGCAGGCTCTGGGGTCAGACGGGCGCCTTCAGCGACGCGACGCTCGACTTCGAGCTCGGCATCGCCAGCGACAGCCCGCGGTACAACCTGCGCCTGTCGGCGTTTCATCGCGTGTGGTGGCTGCGGTTCGACTTTCGCCTCGACGAGCTCCGCGCGCTCTCGGGCTCGTCTCCTCCGGCCCCACGCGCCCGCTGAAGCGGGCACGCGCGCGGTGTACCCTCTCGATCGATGGGCCTCCTGTCCTCGCTGTCGTCCTCGCTCGTCGAGCTGTCCCGGGCGTCGCGCGCGCTGCCGGACGTGCCGAAGATGCTGCCGTGGGGCGGCTGGGGCCCGTCGCGCCTGCTCGCCCGCAACGTCGCCGTCCGCCCGGACGCGGTCGCCTTGCTCTTCGAGGGCACGCGCGCGACGTGGCGCGACGTCGACGCCGCGTCGTCGCGGTGGGCGCGCGTGCTCGCGTCGCGCGGCGTGTCGAAGGGCGACGTCGTCGCGCTCGTGTTCGACAACCGCCCCGATCTCCTGTTCGCGCAGCTCGGGTGCGCGAAGCTCGGCGCCACGGCGGCCCTCGTGAACTCGACCCTCGCCGGCGCGCCCCTCTCGCACGCGCTCGCCGTCGCCGCGCCCACGCTCGTCGTCGCGGGCGTCGAGCACGAGGCCCGCGTGCGCGACGCGCTGCCCGAGGCCCGCGTGCTCCCCTCGCGCCTGCTCGTGAAGGCGGAGCCCGGTGAGCCACGCCCCGGCACCGTCGACGAGGAGCTCGCGGCGACGAGTTCGCGCGACGGCGACTGGGTGGCCCCTCGCGCGGAGGACCCCTCGTCGTACATCTACACGTCTGGCACGACCGGCCTGCCGAAGGCCGCCATCATCCGCAACCAGCGCGTGATGGGCGCGTCGCTGCTGTACGCGCGGGTCATCCACGAGCTGTCGCCGGGCGACGTGCTCATGGTCACGCTGCCGCTCTACCACTCGAACGCGCAGTGGATGGGCTGGGGCGCGTGCCTGGCCGCGGGGGCGACGATGGCGCTCTCGCGGCGGTTCTCCGCGCGCGCGTTCTTCGCGGACGCGTCGCGCGCGGGCGCGACTCATTTTCTCTACATCGGCGAGATCTGCCGCTACCTGCTCCAGACGCCGGCGAGCCCGCACGATCGCGCCCATCGGCTGCGCGTCGGCGTCGGCAACGGGCTGCGCGCCGACGTGTGGGCGGCGTTTCAGGCGCGGTTCGGGGTGCCGGTGCTGCGCGAGTTCTACGGCGCCACCGAGGGCAACGCGCTGCTCGTGAACCTCGAGGGTCGCCCGGGGATGATCGGCCGCCTGCGCCCCGGCCAGCGCGTCATCGCGGCCGACGCGAGCACGGGCGCGCCGCTTCGCGGGCCTGACGGCGCGTGCCGCGACGTCGCGGTCGGCGAGACGGGGCTGCTGGTCGCGCGCATCTCGCGCCTCGTCGGCTTCGACGGGTACGTCGACGGCGCGGCGTCGCAGAAGAAGGTGCTCCGCGGGGTGAGCCGCCCGGGCGACGCGTACTTCGACTCGGGCGATCTCCTGACGCTGCACGCCGACCGCTGGGTGTCGTTCGCCGACCGCGTCGGCGACACGTTCCGCTGGAAGGGCGAGAACGTCTCGACCGGCGAGGTCGGCGCCGCGCTCGACCTCGCCCCCGGCGTGCTCGAGTCGACGGTGTACGGCGTCGCGGTGCCCGGCGCCGAGGGGCGCTGCGGCATGGCGAGCCTGCGCGTCGACGAGGCCTTCTCGCTCGACGCGTTCGCGCGCCACGTCGAGCGCCTGCCGGGGTATCAGCGGCCCTATTTTCTGCGCCTTCAGCGCGAGATCACCGTGACGGCGACCTTCAAGCAGAAGAAGGCGACGCTGCGCGACGACGGCTACGATCCCTGCCGCTCGGACGATCCCCTGTTCTTCCTCGAGGGCGGCGCGTACCGCCCGATCGACGCCGCGCTCCACGCGAGGCTCGCGAGCGGCGAGGTCGGGCCGAGGTAGCCACGCGAAGCCGTCACGGTTGAACGCGTGGCGCGCGGTCCGTACCGTGCGCCACCTCGATGTCCTCCGACACGCCCGAGCAGTCCGACGCCGAGTTCCCGCTGAGCCAGGAGCCGCTGCGCGATCCGGCGGCCGTCGCCGCGCGCGACCGGGAGTGGCTGGAGAAGGTGTACCGCCGCGGCGAGGCGCAGCTCACCTTCCGCGCCGTCGCGTCGGGGATGATCCTGGGCGCGCTCCTGTCCGCGTCGAACCTCTACCTAGGCCTGAAGATCGGCTGGATCTTCGGCATGAGCATCACCTCGGCGATCCTGAGCTTCGCCATCTTCCGCGCGGCCTCGGGCGCCCTGCCCGGCGTGCGGCCGCTCACGATGCTCGAGACGAACACGTCGCAGACGGCGGCGTCGGCCGCGGCGTACATGTGCGGCGCGGGGCTCGTCAGCTCCTTCCCGGCGCTCACGATGCTGCGCGCGGACGGCACCATCCCCGCGTCGACGCCGATGCTCGACGGCTGGCGGATGGCGCTCTGGCTGCTCGGGACGTCGCTGCTCGGGGTGCTGCTGGCGGTGCCGATGAAGCGCAGCCTGATCAACGCCGAGCAGCTGAAGTTCCCATCGGGCACGGTGTGCGCCGAGACGATCCGCACGCTGCACGCGGCGGGCAAGGGCGGCGTCGAGAAGGCGCGCGCGCTGCTCTACGCGGGCGTGTTCGCGGCGGCGTGGAAGTTCCTGTTCGACTGCAAGCTGTCGTTCCTCGCGAAGCTCCCGGAGGTCATCGCGATGCCGGGGACGCTGCGCGCGCTGCCGCTGTCGGCGTTCTCGTTCCAGATCAACACGTCGTTCCTGCTGTACACGGCCGGCGCGGTCATCGGGCTGAAGGTCGCGACCAGCCTCGCGCTCGGCGCGATCGTCAACTATGCGGGCCTCTTGCCGTGGCTGCTCGATCACGGCGCGATGGTGATCGCCCCGCCCGAGATCGCGCGAGACAAGGCGGCGTGGGCCGCGTTCGACGCGGCCGCGGCGGCGGAGCACGTGATCGCGGTGAAGAGCGCCGCGGGGCTCGCCGCGGCGATGCGCGCGAAGTGGAGCGTGTGGCCCGGCACGGCGCTCATGGTGGCGTCGAGCCTCACCGGCTTCGCGTTCCGCTGGCGCACCGTGCTGCGCGCGTTCTCGGGGCTCGGGCGCGTCTTCGGCGTGAAGGCGGCGGCCGACCCGCTGGAGGCGGTGGAGGTGCCCGGCGCGTGGTTCGGCCCGGGCGTGCTCGTCATCGGCGCGCTCTGCGTGGCGATGCAGCGCGTCTGGTTCGACGTGCCGGTGATCATGGGCGTCGCGTCCGTGGTCGCGGCGTTCGCGCTCTGCGTCGTCGCCGCGCGCGCGACGGGCGAGACCGACGTCACGCCGATCGGCGCGATGGGCAAGATCACGCAGCTCCTGTTCGGCGGGCTCGTCCCCGGCAACGCCGCGGCGAACCTGATGACCGCGACGGTGACCGCCGGCAGCATCACGCACGCGGCCGACATGCTGCAGGAGGTCAAGACGGGCTACCTGCTCGGCGGCTCGCCGCGCAAGCAGTTCATCGCGCAGCTCTTCGGCGTGCTCGCGGGCGGCCTCGTGTGCGTGCCGGTGTACAGCCTCATCGCGAAGCCCGAGAAGATCGGCAACGAGCTCGCCGCGCCCGCGGCCTTCGCGTGGATGGGCGTCGCGAAGCTGCTGAAGGACGGCGTCGACAACCTCCCGCGCTACGCGCTCGTCGCGCTCGCCGTCGGCGCGGGCGTCGGCGTCGCGCTGGCCGTCGCCGAGGAGCTCCTGCCGAAGGCGGCGAAGGCGTGGCTCCCGAGCGCGACGGGCGTCGGTATCGCGCTCGTCATCGACGCGAACGACAGCCTCGCGATGTTCGCGGGCGCGGTCGTCGCGTGGGCGTTCGCGCGGTGGCGGCGCGATCTGGCCGACAGGTTCACGATCAGCGTCGCCTCCGGCGCCATCGCGGGCGAGGGCCTGATGGGCATCCTCGTCATCGCGCTCCGAGACGTCCTGCACTGGCTGCCTCCCGGCTGACGTGGAGGTGTGGCATGGAGCGCGGATGGCCACCCTGCTCGCGGAGCTGAAGACCCACCTCGTCGCCGCGATGAAGGCGAGCGCCGTCGTCGACAAGGAGATCCTGCGCGTCGCCATCGGCGAGATCGAGACGGCCGCGTCGCGCGTCGACGCCTTCGACGACGAGGCCGCGCGCGGCGTCCTGCGCAAGCTCGTCAAATCCAACGAGGAGACCCGCGCGCTCGAGCCCGACGCGGCGACGCAGGCCGTGCTCGCGCGGGAGATCGAGGTGCTGCGCGGGTTCTTGCCGAGGGAGCTCGGCGTGGACGAGCTCGTCGCGCTCCTCGACCCCGTGCGAGACGCCGTCCGCGCCGCGACGAACGACGGCCAGGCGACGGGCGTCGCGATGAAGCACCTGAAGGTGACCGGCGTCACGGCGCCGGGCAAGGCGGTCGGCGACGCCGTGCGGCGCCTGCGCGCGTGAGCGTGGGTCGCGCTACCTGCCGACGATCGGGCCGCGCATCGAGCCGACCGGGATCTGCGGCTTCGACGCGGGCAGACGCGACTCGCTCGTGCGTTCGCCCTCGAGCTGCCCCATCATCTCGAGCGCGCGGTCCATCCCCATTTCCATCACGGCCTCGCGCTGGAAGAGGCCCACCATCTTCACCAGGCGGACGGCGAGCGTCTTGCCGAGATCGATCTCGCGCTCGACGAACGCCTCGAAGCTCTGGAACCCCTTCGCGGTGAAGAGCTTCCGGGCCTGCACGTCGCGCAGCATCAGGCCGACGTCGAAGAAGGTCTTCGGCAGCGTCTTCTTCATCGCCCGGAGCTTCTCAGAAATCGTGAACAGCTCGGCGATCTGCGCCTTGATCTCGTCGGCCGCGACCGGCGTGCGGATGGTCGCGCGCGCGCTGCCCGGAGGCGGCGGCTCGGCGGCCCGCTTGCGCGCCTCGGCGGCGTGCTTCGCGGCGTGACGCGCGGCCCACGGCGCCGCGCCGCGGAGCCCGAGGGCGCGCTTCGGCTGGTCGTCGTCCGCGGGGGCGGCCTTCGCCTTCTTCGAGTCGCTCGCCGGCTTCGCGGCTGCGAAGGACTGCTTCGACGGTTTGTCAGTCGCCTTGGGCTTCCCTGCCGGCTTCGCGTTCTTGATCGCCATCCCCTGTGTCGCGCTCCTGATGTCCGAGGCGACCGCGGGGCCGTTGCCGTGTCCCCCGGCCGTTGCGGCGGCCAGCTGTCGCCGGCGCCCAATCCGGGGGTTCCTTACCAACCCGGCGGTCGTTCGTCCACCCCGAACGCCGCCGGATGTACCAATTTGGGTCGATCAGCCCCCGCAGCAGCGGAACCCGACCTCGGGCGACACGAACTTCCGCTGCTGCTTCGGCGCGTCGTCGAAGCACGAGAGGCCCGTCTTGCCGGAGGTGAACGAGCCGCCGCGCACGCGGCAGGTGTCGTCGGCCGACGCGTTCACGTCAGCGACGTCCCTCGTGCAGGAGGCCTCCCACTCGGCCACGTTGCCGCCGAGGTCGAGCGCGTCCGTGTAGCTCGAGACCGGCGAGTGACAGTTGGGCAGCGTGCCGGCCGCGTGGGTCGGCACGTCGCCGCCGCTGTTCGCGTACGCGCGCTTGGCCGCCACCGAGCCGTTGCAGAACTGCCCCTCCGGGGTCGCCGACCAGGTCTTGCCGTGGGTCCACTCGAAGACGCCGCCCGAGGAGCAGGCGTTCGTCCACTCGCTGATCCCGGCGTCGGCGAACTGGTCGGGCGGGACGTTCTCGCCGTTGCCGACGCGCCCGCACAGGCGCTTGCCGCGCGCCGCGCAGTAGGCGCGCGCGTCGCACCAGTCGACGCAGACGACGGGGTGCTGGTCGCACGGCGGATCGGCCGCGACCTCGAAGGTCTTGGTCTCGTCGCAGATCGTCTTGGCCGACTTCGCCGTCGCCACGCACGCGGCGTCGATCGCGAAGGAGGAGTTCGCCGCGCACCCCGCGGGCTGCCCGGCCGTGGGCGGGTTGGTCCCGAGCCAGGCCGCGTATTCGGCGCGCGTCACCTCCTTCGCGTCGATCTTCACGGTCGCGCAGGTCTGGGCGGTCGCGTTGCACTGCTTCGCCGGCGCCATCGTCGCGCAGTCGGTGGCCGAGTACTGTTGAAAGTCGGCGGCGCACGTCTGCAGGCTGCCCTTGTCGTCGCAGTACGCGAGCGGCTTGTCGTTCACGGTGCCAGCGCCGCCGGCGCCGCCCGCCGTGCCGCTGCCGGGACCACAGAACGGCTTCGTGCACGCGCCGCCCGCCTTGCCGCTGAGGCACAGCGCGTCGGAGGCGCAGGTCGCGATCGTCTCGTAGCCCGTCTGGGCGGCGTTGCACTTCTGGAGCGCCTTGCCGAGGCACGTGTACGTCCCCTGGGCGCACCCCGTCGCGGGGCACATGGACGCTCCCGCCGTCACGGCCTGCGCGCACGCCTCCGGGCTCGCGCAGGTGGCCTTGTCGCTCTTGCCCGGCGACTCCTTGTTGCACGTGACGAGCTTCGCGCCGTCGCACGACAGCTCGCCCGCGGGCGCGCACTGCCCCCAGGACTGCATCCAGCCGGGCTCGCTGCGGCTCACGCACGCGCCGGCGATGCAGTCTTGACCCTGGAACTGACAGGGCGAGGTGGCGCTGCACGCGGTGCGGCAGGTCTTGTCGAGGCCGCACGCGAGCGAGCCGTTCGCGCACGAGGACGCGCACTTCTCGGCGTCGCCGGGCAGGCGACACCCACCCTTCGCGGGGGTGCCCAGGCAGACGCTGCCCTGCGCGCACGCGTCGTCGGCGGCGCACGGCTTGCGACAGAATCCGAACATGCAAGTCAACGACGGACACTCCGCCTCGACGGTGCAAGGGCTCCCTTCGGCCCCGCTCGCGCTGCCGCCCGCGCCGGCCTTGCCGCCCTGCGCCGCGCCCGCCTGCGAGGTGCCGCCCTGCGAGGTGCCACCCTGCGAGGTGCCGCCCTGCGCCGCGCCCCCGCTGCCCGCCTGGGGATCGATCTCGAAGCCCGAGAAGCCCGCGATCATCTGGCAGCCCGCGAGCGCCGCGGTGGCGACCAGCGCGAGCAAGGGGCGCATCGACGTCGCGCGCATCAGAACCTCCCCCCGACGCTCGCGCCGGCGACGCCCGGGCCCACGCTCGGCGCGACGACGACGGCCGCCTCGCTGCGCCTCGACGAGACGACGAGGTACGCGCCGACGGCGACGCCGACCACGCCGAGACCGACGGCGACGTTGGCGACGTTGGCCTGGCTCTTCGCCGAGTCGTAGTCGTCGCCGACCGACGGGGCGCAGCCCTTGTGCGACGGGCAGGCCTCGTCGGCGGACTTGTACTTCGACATGGCCGAGAGGCCGACGAACGCGCCGACGCCCGTCAGCACCACGCCCGCGCCGCCGATCACGTAGCCGAGCGTGGGGCTCTTGCGCCGAGGCGGCGGAGGGGGCGTCGCGTCGCTGGTGGGCGCGGCCGTCGGCGCCGCGGCGGTGGCGCTCGAGGTCGGCGCGGCCGTCGGCGCCGGGGCGGCAGACGCGTCGACCTCGAGCTTCGGCACCGTGATCTCCTGGACGTCGCCGTTCGCCTTCACCTCGAAGGTCTTCGTCCACGGCTTGAACCCGGGCGCGCTCGCCGCGAGCACGTGGCGGCCCGGATCGACCGGGAGCTTCGTGCCGAGCGACGCGCCCTCGATGAGCTCGTCGTCGCGCTCGAGCTTGAGGTTCGGCACGCGCTCGGCGACCTTCACGACGAGGAACGAGAGCTTCGGCTCGAGCGCCGCGGCGCGCTTCTTCGCCTCCTCGCTGCGCTGGGCCTGGCCCTGCGACTTCGCGACGCGCGACGCCGAGAGGAACTCTCCCCACGCGCTCGCGGTCTTGCCCTGCTTCTGATGGCAGTCGGCGAGGTTGAGCAGCGTGCCGGACGACGACTCGAGGCGGTTCGACTCCGCGAGCTTCGCGCAGGCGCCTGCCACGTCCCCGGCGGCGAGCAGCTTCTTGCCCTCGCGGAAGAGCACCTCGGCCGCCGCGGAGTCCGCGAGCGCGGACGCGGCGCAACAGAGCACCGCGAGCGCGGCGCGAGCGTTCCCTCTCATCATCACCCTCGTACGGTCGCAAAGGCGGAGACGGCGGGCAAGCTCTTCGACGCCTCGGCGTGGCAGATCGCGCTCCATGACCGCGCCGACGCGTTCTCCGCGCCGGCACGTCGCCGCAGGTGGGCGTGCTCGAGCTGTCGCGGTTCATGTTCGACGGGCGCGACAGCGGCGGCGTGGTCCCGAACGCGGCGTCCGCGGTCATCCGCGCGCTCGGGAAGCAGCTGGTCATCGACGGCCACGCCCCGCTCATCCGCGGCGGCAGGCCGGTGCGCGAGACGCTCGCGCGCGTGGTCGTCGCCTCGTAGGGGGAGACGGAGGCCGAGCGGCGCCCGGCGTGTGGGCCGTGTGGGCCGTGGGGTACCGCGGCGAGCTGGCGAGCCTGACGGAGGTGGAGAGGGTGACGAGGCAGCATTGAGGCTGACGAACCCTCGCGCGCCTCACCGAGCACCTTTGGCCTCGTCGTAGCAGAACCGGCTGCAGTACCGCCCGAAGTGGAGGTGATCCGCGTGCTCCCCGCAGACGCGGCAGTGCCCAGGAACGGAGTCGGAGGTATCCGACGCGGCCTGCGACCCGCCCTGCTGCGCTGGGTCGTAGAAGAGCCGCGAGCGGGCACCGCACCGGCAAGTGTGATCTTGGCCCGGCTCGCCCGACCCGAGCAGGGAGTCCATGAGACCCAGGAGCGACCGCGCCCTGGCCTCACGCTCCGCTTGGGGCCGGAGCTTGCCCTGGCGGCCGTAGAACTCCACGACCTCATTCCGCCCGCACGCGGGACAGTGGAACACCATTTTCATCTCGAACTCCTCTCGTCTCGCCAGACCTCTCCATGCTGCCCACCGGTCCTCGGGGCGACGTGGGCGACGTAGGCGCCTACGTCCGTCGCCGTCGTCCCCCCCGCCCTCGAGGACCGTGCGCGATCGTGTGCCTCGAGCGCCGGTCAGACGACCCCGTGCGACTCGATACCGGCAGCGCGAGTCAGGTCGTCACCCACCACCAGGTATGCTTTTCCCTTGTATCCCGCCTCGACCAAGCGATTCAGCAGCCTGGCCAGCGCATCGACGCGCGAGTGGCCGCTGGCCGACAGTTCACCACCATGCGCGACGCGCGCGACCGCGTGCCCATCGATCACGAAGATCTCTATCGCCATGTCATCTCCTCCTCGATGCCGCCACACCGCGACGCGCCACCCGGCGCCACCGCAAGACTCCCATCCGGTGTCCGAAGTCGGGTTCCGAAGCCATCACGGTTCCGTCACACCGTCTCCGTCACCGCATTGCGTGGCCCGTCGGCGACTCCGGGCATCCAACACGACGCAGCCGCGCGAAGCCCCGGCACAACAGCCCGCCATCGAGTGGGCGTCGAGCTCCTTCCGCGCGTGCTCAGGGATCTTGACGGTGAGCGCGCCGCCGTCGATGGGTGTAGACACCAGATCCGGTCGGAAATTCCCGTTGCATGTGGCGATCCAGCGGGGGAGCCGCGCGGAGTCGCCCGCGGTGACGAGCGTCACCGAAGCGCGCGCCAGCCGCGCTCAGAGCCAGCGCGCGTACCGCTCGCGGAGGGCGCCCGTCGGCACCCCGCACGCGTCGAACCCGGGCGCGATCACGTCCCGCAGCGCGGCCACGAACACGGCTCGCCGCGTCGCTCGCGACAGGCAGCCGAGGCCCTCGAGCGCGCCCATCGCCGCGTCCTCGGGCTCGTCCGAGAGCAGCTCGTCCGTCACCGCGCCGTCGACGATCGCGGGCAGCTCGCGGCCGAGCCACGCCTTCGCGCGCGCGTCGTCGACCGTCGAGAGGTACGCCCACCCGAGCCTCGCGTGCGCGATCTCGTCGCGCAGCACCTCGTGCAGCACCGCGCGCACGTCGGCGCGGGTCGCGCGCTCGCGCATCGCCAAGAGCGCCACCGTCGACAGGCTCTCGGTGACGCACGAGAGCGCGGCGCACTCGGCGAGCACGCGGCGATCGTCGGGGACGCCCGCCACGACCTCGCGAGGCGCCACGTCCTCGGGCGCCGGCCCGCGGACGCCGAGGCGCTCGGCGAGCTCGGTCGCCCACGCGGCGTGGCGCTCCTCGTCGAGGCTCGCGCGCTCCGCCAGCTCGATCAGCGCACCAGGCGCGCCGACGCCGCGCATCCGCGCGCCCAGCCGCGCGAAGAACGCCGCGGCCTCGCGCTCCACCCGCGCCCGCTGCGCCCACGTGAGGCCAGCCGCCTGCTCGGGCGTCACTCCCCGCAGCACGGCGTGCAGCAGGGCTGGGACTCCCAGCAGCAAGGGAAGCCGGAGCAGTGGCCCTGCTCATCCCGCGCGTGGTTCGCGCACTCGGCGACGCAGGCGGGCGACGTCGCGCCGGAGCCCGCCGCGCCCGCCGCACCCGCGCTAGCGGCGCCTGCCGCGCCCGCGGAGCTGGCGCCTGCCGCGCCCGCGGAGCTGGCGCCTGCCGCGCCCGCGGAGGCCGTGCCCGTGCCCGCCGTGCCCGTGCCCGCCGTGCCCGCCGAGGCCGTGCCCGTGCCCGCCGTGCCCGCCGCGCCTGCGGCGCTGGTGCCTGCTGCGTTCGTCCCGGCGGCGCCGCCCGTCGGCGCGGGGTCGGGATCGTCGCCGCCGCACCCCAGCGTGTGCGCGCCGAGCGCGGCCGAGCCGACGACCAGGACGTGAAAGAGCTTCGAAGCGTTCATCTGTGATCCTCCGCCGCGGACGATGCGCGCCTGGGGCTCGCAGCTCCATCGCAGCCTCGTCAGCGGATCGTTGCGCCTGGGTTCATGATCGTGCGCGCGTGCTCCTCCGCGATCCGCGCCCGCAGCGCCGCGAGCAGCTCGTCCACGAGAGGGCGCCGCCGCGCGACGGCCGCGAAGACGTCGACGTCCGGGACGCGCGCGGCGTCGAGCAGCCACAGGTCCCCGCGCGCCACGTGCGGGCGCGCGACGACGTCCGGCAAGACGACGAGGAACTGCCCGCCTAGGCCGACGGCGAGGTTCGTCGACAGGTTCATGATCTGGAACCCCACCCGACGCTCCACCTCCACCGGCCACCCGTCCATCGGCGTGCCGCGCACGCCCACCGACGCGACGCTGAAGGGGTGAGAGAGCACCTGTGCGAGCGTCGCGCGCCGCTTCTTGAACAGGCGGTGCCCGCGCCCGGCGAACACGTGGCTGCGCACGCTCCCGACGCGCTCGCACCGCACGTCGGGGTGCGCGGTCGCGTCGTAGTAGAGCGCGAGATCGAGCTCGCCGGCGACGAGGCGCTGGTTGGCCTCGCGCGACTGCGCGACGCTGAGGACGGGCACGACGCCGGGGCGCGCGGCCGCCAAGGCGAGCAGGCACGGCAACAGCAAGTGATCGGTCAGGACGCCGAGCGAGCTGACGCTCAGCGTGCCTGTGTCCTCGGGCCCGACGACGGACGGCAGCGCCTCCTCGACGACGGCCGACGCGCGCTGCAGCGCCGCGAGCAGGCGGTGCCCGGCCGGGTTGAGCACGATGCGCCGCCCCGACCGCGCGAACAGCTCGCGCCCGAGGGCCTCCTCCACGCGGCGCACGGTGCGCGACAGCGCCGACGCCGAGACGTGCAGCTTCGCCGCCGCGGTCGGCAGGTGCGCGCTCTCCGCGACCGCCTTGAACGCCGGGATCCACGCCCAGACGTCGCGCGCGAGCGCGGCGGGCTCGCGCGGCGCCGACCGTCGTCTGCTCATCCGCGCATCGTCGCCCGCCGCCGCGGCGAGGCCAAGCGGCGCGCCCCCGTGCTATGCCGGCGGCCCCACGGACAGCCCATGCCTTCGCTCAAAGAACTCTTCTCCGCCAGCCGCGGCCCCGCCGTCGAAGACTGCGTCGCCCTCATCGATCTCGAGGTGAAGGACAAGAGCGGCCTCTCCGGCATCGCCATCAAGGCCGGCTACGCGATGGTCAACGGCGTGCGCCCGACCTTCGTGAAGGACGCCGTCGACCGCATGCTCGACCAGTTCGCCGACAAGCTCGATCCGGTGTTCCAGGAGGCGAAGGCGAAGGGCGTCCCCGTCGCCGCGCACTTCGAGGCGAACAAATCCAAGGTGGCCGACGCGCTGCTCGAGATCACCGACGACCGCGCCGCGAAGCCCGGCCAGTCGGCGGCCGTGGTGAAGACGTACGGCAAGCTGCGCCCGACCGCGAAGCAGAACGTCGAGGCCGCGGCGGCCCGGCTCGGCAAGCTCGTCGAGAAGTACGACCGATGAGCCGCCGCGACGGCCGCGCGAACGACGAGCCCCGCGGGCTCGAGCTGTCGCCGGGGTTCCACCGCCTCGCCGAGGGCTCGTGCCTCGCGCGCGCGGGCGGCACCGTCGTCCTCTGCACGGCGTCGATCGACGAGAGCGTGCCGAAGTTCCTCGAGGGCAAGGGCGTCGGCTGGCTGACGGCCGAGTACCAGATGCACCCGCGCGCGAACCCGCAGCGCCGCGAGGCGCGCGACGGCCGCGGCAAGGCGCCGAGCGGGCGCACGCAGGAGATCCAGCGCCTCATCGGGCGGGCGCTGCGGGCCGCGTTCGATCTCGACGCGCTCGGGGCGCGCACGCTCGCCGTCGACTGCGACGTGCTCGAGGCCGACGGCGGCACGCGCACCACGTCGGTGACCGGCGGGTTCGTGGCGGCGGCGCTCGCGGTCGCGAAGCTCACGCGCGACGGGCGCCTCGATCGTCCGGTGATCCGAGATCAGGTGGCGGCCATCAGCGTCGGCCACGTGCGCGGCGAGCTGATGCTCGATCTCGCGTACGACGAGGACAGCGGCGCGCGCGTCGACTTGAACCTCGTCGCGACCCGCCTGGGCTCCATCGTCGAGGTGCAGGGCACGGCCGAGGGCGTGGCGGTGCCGCGCGCCGACGTCGACCGCATGATCGATCTCGGCCTCCAGGGCGTCTCGCTGCTCGCGGCGCGGCAGGCCGAGGCGCTCGCCGGCGCGGGCGTCGCGCTCGACGCGCTCGTGGTGCCGCGAGCATGAGCTCGAAGATCACGCTCGTCGTCGCGACGGCGAACAAGGGAAAGCTCCGGGAATTCTCGTCGATCTTCGCCGAGCTGCCCGTGCAGATCGTGCCCGTCGCCGAGATCGTCCCGAGCGCGCCCTCGGTCGTGGAGGACGGCGTGACGTTCGAGCAGAACGCGAAGAAGAAGGGCGCCTTCGCCGCGGGCCTGACGATGATGCTCACGCTCGCCGACGACTCGGGCCTCGAGGTCGACGCGCTCGGTGGGCGCCCCGGCGTGCGCTCGGCGCGCTTCGCCGGAGAGCACGCGACCGACGCGGAGAACAACGCCGCCTTGCTCGACGCGCTCACCGAGGTCGACGAGGACGCGAGGACGGCGCGCTTCCGCTGCGTCCTGTCGCTGCACGATCCGTGGGCGCCTGCCGACCAGCCGCCCATCCTCGCCGAGGGCGCGTGCGAGGGGCGCATCGCGCGGGAGGGGCGGGGCACCGGGGGGTTCGGCTACGATCCGTTGTTCCTGGTGACGGAGAAGGGCGGGCGCGCGATGGCCGAGCTCTCCGACGCCGAGAAGAACGAGGTCTCGCACCGCGGCCGCGCGGCCCGCGCGCTCCTGCCGCACCTGTCGCGCGTCGTCACGCAGCGCCTCCTCGACGTCGAGCGGATCTCGCGTCGCCGGCCGTCCTTGCTCGACAAGTGACGGGCCGCTCGGCGCCCTTCAGCGAGCGGTCGCCCGCTCGTAGAGCGCGATCGCGAGCGCCGTCGCGACGTTGAGCGAGTCGAAGCCCGCGACCATCGGGACGCGGACGACGCTCGACGCCGCGCGCATCACGGCGCCGTCGAGCCCGGGGCCCTCGGCCCCTACCACCAGCGCGAGGCGCCCCACGCGCGGCAGCGACGAGACCGGGCGCGCGTCGGCGCGCGGGCTGAGCGCCGCGACGTGGTACCCGCCGCGCGCGAGGATCGCGAAGAGCGCGCGCGGATCGGCCTCGCGGGCGAACGGCACGAACAGCGCGGCGCCCGCGGACACGCGGATGGCCTTGCGGTACAGCGGATCGCACGTCACGCCGTCGAGCAGCACCGCGCGCGCGCCGAGCGCGGCCGCGTTGCGGAAGACGCCCCCGACGTTGTCGTGGTTCACGACCGACAGCGCCGCCACGACCACCGCGTCGTCGGGCAGGGACGAGACCAGCTCGTCGACGCTCTCGGGCTCGCGCCGCGAGCACGCCGCGAGCACGCCGCGGTGGATGGCGAACCCGACGACGGCATCCATCTCGCGCTGCGGCAGCACCCACACCGGCGTCTCGTCGGGCAGGCGCGCGAGCGCGTCGCCGAGCTTCTCCTCGCGGCCCTCGGCGAGCAGCACCGCGCGCGTCGGGTGGCGACCGCGCGCCACCTGCACCCGAAACGGCACCTCGCCCTCGACGAGAAACTCGCCCGCCTGGCGGCGATCGCGATCGCGCACGTCGCGGAACGCGTCGAGCCTGGGATCGTCGCGCGACGCGACCCGCTCGAGCCTCACCGCCCGCGCCTCACCGGCCGAGCGCGGCGTCGATCTTCTCGCGCAGCTTGCCCTCGAGGAGCCGGCGCATCGGCGAGAGCGCGAGCGGCAGGCGCACCTCGACCTCGACCTCCTCGCGCGCCACGCGCACCCGGCCCGTCGCGCCGCGCGCGGGCCCAGGGGGCGCCGTCAGCGTCATCTCGTCACCTTGCCACGCCCAGCTGACGCGCAGCCGCTGCTCGATCCGGCGCGCCAGGCCCTCGGCGCGCGCGCGCACCTCGTCGCGCGCGAGGCCGTGCTTCTGGCGGATCAGGATGGCTGACATCTCCTCGCCCTTGGTAGCGCCCCTCGCCGCGCGTGGCCAAGCGATCGGGGGCGGCCCTCGCGATCTCCTCCGAGTCTGCACAATCGCGCGTGGGGTGGTCGGCCGACGCGCGCCCTCGCCTCGGTGAACGCCGGCTCTCCGACTCCGACGCTCGGCGGCTCTCGAGGAGCAAGGCGGCGCCTCGACCCCCGACCTCGATGGCGCGCGTGCGGGATCCTCTGAGCCCATGCGCCGGGAGAGAGTCTGCACATGATCACGCCGCTGGGCGACGCTGCTCAGAGCGTCACGAGAGGCGACTCCGGTGAGCCCGTGTGCCTGAATTTTCCTGACGGATCGCGCCAGGTGGGAGTGGCATCGCCCGCCACCTGTGCGGACGCGTCCTTCCTCCCCACGCACCGGGGCCCGACGGCTCTGTGGATCGAGGAGACGTGCGACACCCAGTCGCGCTCTGGCGACGCGCGCAAGGGGCGCGTCGTACAGCGAAGCAGGGGTTGCCACGGACATCGCCACCCACCGCCTGCGTGAAGCTGCGAGGCGCCCAGTCCGGCGGCGCCGCGTCACCTCCGCCCTCGCCCCTTCACGGTCGCCCGCGGGATGCGCGAGCGCGGCTCGATCGACAGCGACAGCTCGTCGCGCTCGCCCGCGACCAGCCGCGCTGCGCCCGCGTACGCGATCATCGCGGCGTTGTCGGTGCAGCTCGCCGGCGGCGGGACGAACAGCTCGAGCCCGAGCGAGGCGCAGCGCTCGGCCGCGTGCGCGCGCAGGCCGCGGTTCGACGCCACCCCGCCCGCGAGGACGACGTCGCGGACGCCCAGCCCGCGCGCCGCGCGCGTCGTCTTGTCGACCAGCACGCCGACCACCGCCCGCTGGAAGCTCGCGCAGAGATCCGCGAGTGCCTGGCCCGACGGCGCGCCCTCGCGCTCGACGAGCCGCGCGATCCACGTCTTGACCCCCGAGAAGCTGAGCTCGAGCGAGGCGTCTCGCTGCATCGGCGTCGGCACCGCGAACCGCGACGCGTCTCCGCCGCTCGCCAGCCGGTCGATGACGGGGCCGCCCGGGTAGCCGAGGCCGAGGGCCTTCGCGACCTTGTCGAACGCCTCGCCCGCGGCGTCGTCGCGCGTGCCGCCGAGCTCCTCGACGTCGCGCTCGAGCGGCCCCGCCACGCGGTAGATCGCGGTGTGCCCGCCCGACGCGACCAGCGCGACGAACGGGAACCCCGGCCGCCGCGGCGCCTCGCCGCCTCGCGCGAGGAACACCGCGAGCAAGTGCCCGACCAGGTGATCGACGCCCACGAGAGGTTTGTTGGTAGCGAGCGCGAGCGCCTTCGCGAACTGCGCGCCGACGAGCAGCGCCCCCGCGAGCCCCGGCCGCACGGTGACCGCGAGGCCGTCGAGGTCCGCGAGCTCGAGCCCCGCCGCGCGGCAGGCCTCCCGGGTCACCGGCACGACGGCGCGCAGGTGGTCGCGCGCGGCGAGCTCCGGGACGACGCCGCCCCACGCGGCGTGCAGCGCGATCTGCGAGCGCACGACGTCCGAGAGCACGCGCCCGTCTGCGTCGACGATCGCGGCGGCCGTCTCGTCGCAGGAGCTCTCGAGGCCGAGCACCCGCACGGCGGCGCTACTCCTCGGCCTTCGGGGCGCGGGCCTTGCGGCGGGTGCCGCGGGGGCCTCGCTCCGCTTGCCCGTGCTTCACGAGGTCGTACAGCGCGATCATCAGCTCCGAGACGCCCTCGCCCGTCGCCGCGGAGACGAGGCGCAGCGTGACGCCCGCGCGCTTGAAGCGCGCGCGGAGCTTCGGGTACGCCTCGCGCACCTCGGGCACGTCGGCCTTCGACAGCGCGACCACCTCGGGGCGCTCGCACAGCGCGGGCTCGAACCTCGCGAGCTCCGCGCGGAGGGCGCGGTAGTCCGCGAGCGGCTCGCGCCCCTCGGCGTGATCGAGCGTGACGAGGTGCAGGAGCGCGCGCGTCCGCTCGACGTGCTTCAAGAACTGCACACCGAGGCCCGCGCCGTCGCTCGCGCCCGGGATGAGCCCCGGGATGTCGGCGAGCACGAAGCTCGCGCCCTCGCCGATCGACACGACGCCGAGGTGCGGCTCGAGCGTGGTGAACGGGTAGTCGGCGATCTTCGGCCGCGCGCGCGACACGCGCGACACCATCGTGCTCTTGCCCGCGTTCGGGAACCCGAGCAGCCCCGCGTCCGCGAGGACCTTCAGCTCGAGCCGGAGCTCCTTCTGCTCGCCGGGGTTGCCAGGCTCGGCGCGGCGCGGCGCGCGGTCGAAGGGCGTCGAGAAATGGATGTTGCCGCGCCCGCCCTTGCCGCCCGCCGCGACGACCGCGCGCGCGCCGTGCGCGACGAGGTCGGCGACGAGCGCGTCGCCCTCGAAGACCTGCGTGCCGACCGGGACGCGCACCTCGAGATCGGCGCCCATCCGGCCGTAGCAGTCGCTGCCCTGGCCGTGCTCGCCGCGCTCGGCGCGCAGCGTGGCCGAGTACTTCACGTCGAGCAGCGTCGAGAGCCCCTCGTCGCCGACGAGCACGACGTCGCCGCCCTTGCCGCCGTCGCCGCCCGAGGGGCCGCCGAACGGGACGAACTTCTCACGACGAAACGCGACCGCGCCGTTGCCGCCGTCACCGGCGATCACCTTGACCTTGCACGAGTCGACGAACCGCATCGCGAGACGCGCGTTAGGCCAGGACGCCGTCACGCGCCAGAACAAACCCGAGGCGCCCCTCGTGGTAGCGTCCGCGGGTGTCGCCGCCCGAGAACGCCCTCGTCGCCGCGGCGCTCGCGCTGCCGCTGCTCGCCGGGTGCGGCGGCGCGCAGCCGACCGCGCGCCCGGAGCAGGTCGCCGAGCGCCAGCAGCCGCCGCTCGTGGTCGCTTCGGCGGCGGCCGCGAGCGCCCCTCCCGCGGTGAGCGCCGCGCCGCCCGCGCCCCGCGTGACCACGATGAGCCTCGCGCGCGGGGACGGCGCGCCCGCCGACGCCGCGCTCGCGCGAGGGGATCGCGCGCTCGACGACGACGATCTCGCGGTCGCCGAACGATCGTTCGGTGAGGCCGCGCGCCTCGCGCCCGGTGATCCCGCGCCCCGGGTCGGCCTCGCGCGCGTCGCGGTCGCGCGCGCGGGCGTGCCGTACGCGCTCGCGTCCGCGCCGAAGCACGAGGGCCTCACGCGCGTCGCCGCCGAGCTCCTCGCGCTCTCGAAGGCGCACCCGACGTACGGCCCCGCGGCGGTCGAGCTCGGGCGCGTGCGCATCCTGCTCGGCGAGCCGGAGCCGGCGCTCGCGGCGCTCCGGCGCGGCGCGGAGCTGCTGCCGGCGGTCGCCGAGGCCCAGTCGCTGCTCGGGCTCGCCGAGGCGGCGACCGGCGCGCTCGACGACGCAGTCCGCGCGCTCGCGGCGGCGGCGAGGCTCGATCCGCGTGATCCGGCGCGCCACACGAACCTCGGCGCCGTGCTGATGACCCGCGGCGACGGGCGGGCGGCGCTCGCCGCGTACGACGCCGCGCTCGCCCTCGCGCCCGACAGCGCGCGCGCCCTCTCCGGCAAGGCGACCGTGCTGCTCGCAGGCGGCGACGCGAAGGCCGCGGCGCCGCTGCTCGAGCGCGCGCTCGTGGCGGAGCCGAAGCGCGCCGCGCACTGGACGAACCTCAGCTACGCGCGGCTCGCCCTCGGCGACGCGGACGGCGCGGTGAAGGCCGCCGAGCAGGCGATCTCGCTCGACAGATCGTTCGTCAGCGCGCACCTCAACCTCGGGCTCGCGCTCGCGAAGAAGAAGCAGTGGGACAGGGCCAGGCGGGCCTTCGAGGCGGCGCGCGCGCTCGATCCCGACGATCCTCGCGTGAAGGCGAACCTCGAGGAGCTCGAGCAGCTGCGCCGCGCAAAGCCGCGCTGAGCATGGATTTCGGGAGCCCAAACCGCGAGTGTCGGAGGGATCGCGAACCCCATGCTGAGCATCAGCGCGCGCGGGCGGCCAGGGCGGCGAAGTCGGTGGCGACGAGCGGGCTCGGCCCGCGGTGCGCGAGCAGCCCGCGCGCGACCTTGTACGCGACCCGCAGCGCCTTGCCGCGGTCGACGCGCAGCCCCCCGAAGTACTGGATCCCGATCTCGAGCCCCTCCGGGGTGCTGGCGAAGTTGTCCTCGAACCACGCGCGCGCGGGGCCGAAGAAGCGGCGGCACAGCTCGTCGCGCGTCTCGAGATCCCAGCCGACGAGCGTCGCGGCGAGCGCGGAGGGCCAGTCGCCGAAGCCGAGATCGCCGGTGCGCAGCCGCTCGATGAGGTACGGCGCGAGCGCCTCGCCGTACAGGAGGGCCTGCGCGATGCCCTCGCCGGTGATCGGATCGACGCCCGCGGCCTCGCCTACCAGCACGACGCGCGGGCGCGCGCACGGCTCGTGCGGCGAGAACCCGCGCTCGGCGTAGCGCTTCTTCTTGCACGCCGACAGGTCGAGCCCGGCGCGCGCGAGGCGTCGCGCGAGGCGCGCGGTCACGTCGACCTCGCCGGCGTCGTGCCCGGGCAGGACGAGGTGGTAGACGCCGCGGCAGACGAGCGGCTCGCCGTCGACGAGCGTCGGAAAGTCCCACTCGTACCCGACGAGGTCGTGATCGGTGACGTCGAAGTGCATCAGATCGCGCGGGGTGTCGCCGGGCGCGGGCGGCGTGTCGACCTCGAGCACCTGCGCGCGCCACTCGCCGTGCGGCAGCCCGAGGGCGCGACGCACGACGCTCCCGACGCCGTCCGCGCCGACGACCACGCGCGACCGCAAGGCGCCGCGATCGGTCGTGACGGTGACCCCGTCGGCGTCGGGCGCGACGTCGAGCACCTTCACCCCCTCCTCGACGCGGACGCCGCGCGCGCGGGCCGCCCGGGCGAGCGCGTGGTCGAACTCGACGCGCCGCACGACGCGGCCGATGTGCCGATCGCGCGCGACGAGCGTCGCCTTCGGCAGCGCGAGCGAGATGCCGGCGCACGGCACGTGCGGCACGTCGATCGACACGCCGATCCGCGCGAGGGCCATCTCCGCGCGCCCCCCGACGCCGCCCGCGCAGTACTTCTCGCGCGGGTAGCGCGCGCGCTCCAGCACGACCAGCCGCTCGCGCAGCCACGGCGCGCGATGGAGCAGGAAGAGGGCCGCCGACAGCCCGGCAGGCCCTCCTCCGACGATGACGACGTCGTGCGCCGCCTTCACCGCGAGGCCGCGCTCACTTCGCGCCGAAGGCGAGCTGCCGCAGCACGTAGTGCAGGATGCCGCCGTGCTCGACGTACTTCAGCTCCTCGGGCGTATCGACGCGGATGTTCGCCTCGAAGGTCGTCACCTTGCCGTCGGGCGCGGTCGCCGTGATCTTCGCCTTCTTGCCGCTCTTCCACGCGGTGCGGATCCCCTCGGCGACGCCCGAGATCGCGAAGACCTCCTCGCCCGTCAGGCCGAGCGACTGCGCCGTCTGCCCCGGCGGCAGCTCGAGCGGGATGACCCCCATGCCGACGAGGTTCGACCGGTGGATGCGCTCGAAGCTCTCGGCGAGCACCGCGCGCACGCCCTGCAGCGCCGGCCCCTTCGCCGCCCAGTCGCGCGAGCTGCCGGAGCCGTACTCCTTGCCGGCGAGGATGACCGTCGGCACGCCCTCGGCCTTGTAGCGCTCCGCCGCGTCGAAGATCGTCATCGGCGCGCCGTCGGGCAGGTGCCGCGTGACGCCGCCCTCGGTGCCGGGCGCGAGCAGGTTGCGCAGGCGGATGTTCGCGAACGTGCCGCGCATCATCACCTCGTGGTTGCCGCGCCGCGAGCCGTACGAGTTGAACTCGTCCTTCGTCACGCCGCGATCACAGAGGTACACGCCGGCCGGGCCCTTCTCCTTGATGTTGCCGGCGGGCGAGATGTGGTCGGTGGTGATGCTGTCGCCGAGCACCGCGAGGACGCGCGCGCCCGTGATGTCCGCGAGCGGCGCGGGCTCCCTGCCCATGCCCTCGAAGTACGGCGGGTGCTTCACGTAGGTGCTCGCGTCGTCCCAGCCGTACGTCTCGCCCGCGGGCGCCTCGATCCGCTGCCAGCGCTCGTCGCCCGCGAACACCTCGGCGTACGACTTCGTGAAGAGCTCACGCTTGATGACCTCGGCGATCACGGCGTCGACCTCGTCGCGCGTCGGCCAGATGTCCTTCAGGAACACGTCCGCGCCGTCCTTGCCCTTGCCGATCGGCTCCTTGTCGAGGTCGAGGTTCATCGTGCCGGCGAGCGCGTAGACGACGACGAGCGGCGGGCTCATCAGGTAGTTCGCGCGGACGTCGGCGTGCACGCGGCCCTCGAAGTTGCGGTTGCCGCTGAGCACGCTGACGGCGACGAGATCGCGCTCGTTGATGGCCGCCGAGATCGCGGGATCGAGCGGGCCGCTGTTGCCGATGCACGTCGTGCAGCCGAAGCCGACGACGTTGAACCGCAGCGCCTCGAGCGCGCGCATCACGCCGGCGGCCTCGAGGTAGTCCGGCACCGCCTTCGAGCCGGGGCCAAGGCTGCACTTCACCCACGGCTTCGCGGCGAGGCCCTTCTCGACGGCCTTCTTCGCGACGAGGCCGGCCGCGAGCAGGACGGCCGGGTTCGACGTGTTCGTGCACGAGGTGATCGCCGCGATGACGACGTCGCCGTGCGCGAGCTTCGCGGCGTCGTAGCCGAGCGAGGTCACGGTCGGCGCGCCGGCCTGCGGGAGCTGCTTCTTCTTCGGATCGCTGGGCAGCGCGAGCAGCGCCTCGAGCGACTTCGTCCACGCGGCCTTCGACACCTCGAGGGCGACGCGGTCCTGCGGGCGCTTCGGGCCGGCGAGGCACGGCTTGACGGTGGAGAGATCGAGCTCGAGCACGTCGGAGTACTCGGCCTTCTCGAAGGCCTCCTCGCCGAACATGTGCTGCTCGCGGTAGTACGTCTCGACGAGCTTCGTCAGCTCGGGGCTGCGGCCGGTGAGCTCGAGGTAGCGGATGGTGACCGCGTCGACCGGGAAGATGCCGCACGTCGCGCCGTACTCGGGCGCCATGTTGCCGATCGTCGCGCGGTCGGCGAGCGGCAGCTCGAGCGCGCCCTTGCCGAAGAACTCGACGAACTTCCCGACGACGCCGCGCCTGCGCAGCATCTCCGTCACGGTGAGCACGAGATCGGTCGCCGTCGCGCCCGCCGGCAGCTTGCCCGTCAGCTTGAACCCGACGACCTGCGGGATGAGCATCGACAGCGGCTGACCGAGCATCGCCGCCTCGGCCTCGATGCCGCCGACGCCCCAGCCGAGCACGCCGAGGCCGTTGATCATCGTCGTGTGCGAGTCGGTGCCGATGACGGTGTCGGGGTAGGCGACGGGGTTGCCGTCGACCTTCGCGACCGGGTTGTCGAGCGTCGTGAAGACGACCTTCGCGAGGTACTCGAGGTTGACCTGGTGCACGATGCCGGTCGCCGGCGGCACGAGGCGGAAGTTCTGGAAGGCCTTCTGCCCCCACTTCAGGAACTTGTAGCGCTCGCCGTTGCGCTCGAACTCGAGCTTCACGTTCTGCTCGGCGGCGGTCGCGGTGCCGGCAACGTCGACCTGCACCGAGTGGTCGATGACGAGATCGACGGGCGCGAGGGGGTTGATCTTCCTCGGGTCGCCGCCGAGCTTCACCATCGCGTCGCGCATCGCCGCGAGGTCGACGACGACGGGGACGCCGGTGAAGTCCTGCAGGACGACGCGCGACGGCGTGAACGCGATCTCGGTCGACGGCTCGGCCTTCGGGTCCCACTTGCAGAGCGCCTCGATGTGCGCGGCCGTGACGGAGGTGCCGTTCTCGTGGCGCAGGAGGTTCTCGAGGAGGATGCGCAGGCTGTACGGGAGGCGCTGCGGATCGAGGCCGCGCTTCGAGAGGGCGTCGAGGCGGAAGAGGTCGAAGCTCTTGCCCGAAATCTGGATGCTGCTGCGTGCGCCGAAGCTGCCGGTCATCTCTCGTCTCCTTCGTGCTGTGCGGGCCGCGGGGCGCGGCGCGTCTGGGGCGGATCGCGCGCGTCTTTCGCAGGTTCTCCCCTGCTTGGCAAGCCGGCTGGTCGGCTCAACCGACGCGCGAGGCCGCGCGCTCGGCCGACCAGAGCGCGGGCTCGAGGTACCCGCCGGAGAGGTAGTCTCCAGCGAAGGAGACGCCGCGGCGCGCGTCGACGCGCGCGAGGAACTCGAGCGCCCGGCGCTGGTGGCCGACGCCGTGGAACGGGACGGCGTACGGGTGGCGCGTCACGTGCACCTCCTCGATCCAGCTCGAGAAGCCCGGAAACAGCTCGCCGAGCTCTCGCTCGCACGCGGCCACCACCTCGTCGTCGCTCCGCCCGACGAGCTCCCGCGAGTGAGGGAAGCACGCCCACGGCTGGAGCACCGCCTTGCCCGAGGGCGCGAGCGCCGGGCACTTCTGGCTGGCGTCGAGGACGATGTTCACCTTGTGATGGCTGCCCTGCCGGGTGACGTAGGACCAGACGCCGCGCTCGAGGGGGCGATCGAGGAAGAACGTCGGGAACACGAACGGTGGGATGGTGATCGACGCGAGGAACTCGCGCTCCATTCGCCAGTCGTCGGGCACGAGGCGCGCCGCGACCGGCGGCGTGGTCGCGACGATGACGTGGTCGGCCGTCTCGACGCGCCCGGAGCCCTCGAGCTCGACGCCGCGCACCCGGTCGCCCTCGACGACCAGCCGGCGCGCGGGGCGCTCCAGCTCGACGCGCAGTCGCGCCGCGAGGGCGTCGTGGAGCGACGCGATGCCGCCGGGCAGCGTGAGGTACTCGGTGAGCACGATGATCCGGATGAGCCTGAGCGCGTGGAGCAGGCTCGGCGCGGCGGCCTCGGGCTCGGTGATGGCGCCCGCGAGCGTCAGCGGGCGCAGCGCGAACTCGCGCATGACCGGGTGGGACAGCGCGTCCCAGGCGAGGCGATCGTCGAGCGCGGGCGACGGCGCGAGGCCATACGGATCGAGCCGGTGCGTGAGGAGCCTCGCGAGCTCGAGCCCGAGCCGCGCCATGCCGGGGACGCCCGCCGGACGAAACCAGGGCAGCCGGTGGCCGACGAGGAACGATCCGCCGCGCGCGCGGTCGTCGAAGAACCGCGAGTCACCGGCGATCTTGGTCAGCGAGCGCTCGAGGCCGACCTCGCGCATCAGCGCCTTCGCTCGCGAGTAGGTGGAGTGGTAATACTGTGTGCCGACGTCCGCGCGGTCCCCTCGCCGCGACGTCACCGTGCGAGCGCGCCCCCCCGCGCGGCTGCTGGCCTCGAGCACCCTCACCTCGTGCCCCGCGCGCGCCGCGTACGTCGCCGCGCCGAGCCCCGCGATGCCTGCCCCGACGACGAGGATCTTCATCGCAGCCCGCGTAGGCCGCCCCGCGCGGGACGTCGTTGATCTCCGTCGCGTCCGGGACGCTCACTCCTTGCCGCGCACCGCGCACGTCGTCGAGCCCGCGCCGTAGAACGACAGCCCCGAGGGCTTGTTGAGAATGTTCACCTCCGTGGTGGCCTTCGTCACGAGGTCGAGGACGAACAATTTTCCCCCGCTGGTGAACCCGAACGCCTGCCCTGCCCAGTACGCGAGGCCGTACACCGCGCCGTAGCCGAGCTTGACGGGGGCGCCGATCTTGTCGCCGGTCTTGGGGTTCACCTCCACGAGGCAGTCGCTGCAGCCGGGGCCGGTGACGGTGAGGTAGGTGCCGCCGCCGATGACAGAGACGATGTCGCCGCTCGACGAGTAGCCGCCCGACAGCGCGCCGACCGACTTGACGCCGCCGGTCGAGGGATCGATGCGCACGTACTCCGAGCCGCTGTAGCCCACGAGCGCCTCGACGTTGGGATCGAGGGTGCCGGCCGGCACGAACGACAGCGAATTGGGGTAGCCGCCGACGCTGATGCCCGTGCACTTGCCGGTGGACTTGTCGATCGAGACGAAGCCCGTGCTGGTCGTCCCGACCATCTTGCCAGTCTTGTCGAGCGCGATGTCTATCACTGTCTGACAGCCAGCGAGCGGGCCGACGGTGGTCACCGCCTTGGTGTCCGGGTCGAGGCGGTACAGCGTGTCCGCGCTGTGCCCGAACACCTCGGGCTTCGTCTGCAGGCCCGCGCACTCGCCCGGCGCGCCCGCGGCCCCCGCGCTGCCCGCCGTCGCGGCGCCGCCGCTGCCGAACGGATCGCCTCCAGCGCCGCTCGATCCCGCGGATCCTCCCGCCCCGGCCGCGCCCGGGCCGCCACCCGCCGGGGCGCCCGCGCCTCCCCCGGCGCCCGCGCCCGCGCCGCTCGATCCGGCGCTGGCCTCGCCGCCCGCGCCTGCGGGGTCGCCGCCCGCGCCCGCGCCGCCCGCGCCTCCGCCGCTCGATCCCGCGCCCGCGACGCCGACCGAACCTCCGCTCCCTGCGCCACCGCCCGCGCTGGACGCCCCGGCCGCCGCGCCCGCCGCGCCGTCGGTCGGCGTGTCGGTCCCTCCGGCCGCGCCGCACGCCACGAGGAGGAGGAGAGCAAGCGGGGCAGCCACGGCGGAGGCGAAGCGCATGAGCACACTGTAGCGCGCTTGCCTCCTCCCGCGTCGCTCACGCGATGACAGTGAAAACTTCGCCCCCGACTGTCAGGAGAGGAAGGCGAGGCGAAAGAGCTCGTACAGGCGCGCGTCCGGATCACGTGTGCCCGTCGCCTCGAGGCCCGCGAGCAGCGAGGGCGCCGGAGAGAGCAGGCGCCGGCGAGCCTCGGCGCGGCGCGCGGCGTCGAGCGACGGGCCTGCGCACAGGGCGTCGCACGGCACCGGCCCGCCGAGCCCGAGCACCCGGAGGCCGTCGGCCTCGCTCCACGGGCCGGACACGAGCGTCCCCGACGGCGCGAGCACACAGTGCACCGGCCCGACGTCAGCGGCCCCCTCGCGGAGCGCGGCGACGACGGCGCGCGCGCCGCCGACGAACAGCTCGACGGGAAACTCCGCCTCGGGATCGATCCCCGCCTGTCGGAGCATCGCGCGCGGCACGACGTAGCCGGACGCGGACCACGGATCGGTCCACGCCGCGCGGAGGCCGCGGACGCCCTCGAGGGTCGTCGGCCCGGCCGCTCGCCCGAGGATCGCGCACCCGAAGCTCGGCGCGCCGCCCCGCTCGATCGTCGCGAGCAGGTGGGCCGCCCGCGCCGCGCGGGCGCGCAGGAAGGCGAGCGGCGGCAGCCACGCGAGCTCGATCTCGCGGTCGCGCAGCAGCTCGACGAGCGCGCGGTAGGAGGCGACCGGCACGAGCTCACAAGCCTCACCCAGCGTCTCGGCCAGTCCTGCCTCGAGCTCGGCCGCCCGCGTCGTCGCGCGCTCGATGACGCCGAGCCGCAGACGGGCGCGCGGGCGCGCGGGCGGCGCGGGCGCGGGCGTCGTCGGCTCCGTCGCGATCGGCTGGAGGCGGGCGGCGAGGGCGCTCGCGCGCGGGCCGCCGAAGGGCCCGAGCGCGGACGCGAGGGCGACCACGCTGGCGAAGCGCAGGTCGCGCCCCCGGGCGAGGCACCTCGCCACCGCCGCGACGATCTCGCGGGGGACGTCGGCGCGCGTGACCGGGCGGGGATCGTCCGAGGCGATCTCGATCGCGAGCCCGTGGAGAGAGGTCGCGCGGAACGGCAGCTCGCCCATCAGCAGCTCGTGCAGCACGACGCCGAGCGACCAGACGTCGGTGCGCGCGTCGACGTCGCGCGCGTCGCGCAGCTGCTCGGGCGAGCCGTACCCGAGCGCGCCGAGGCGGGAGCGCGCGTCGGTGAGCTCGACGTCGTCGGGGCGCGACTCGAGGAACTTCGCGACGCCGAAGCCGAGCACCTTCAGCGACGGCGCGCCCTCCCGCGTCTGCGTGAGGAAGAGGTGGGACGGCCGCACGTCGCGGTGGACGATCCCCGCCGCGTGCGCCGCGGCGAGGCCCGCGCACGCCTGCACGATGAGCTCGACCGCCTCCGCGACCGGCAGCCTCGTCTCGCGCGAGAGCGCCGCGAGATCGACGCCGTCGAGCAGCTCGAGCACGAGAAACGGCGCGCCGGACGGGAGCTGGCCCACGTCGAACACGCGCGCCACGTGCGGGCTGTCGAGCGCCGCGATCGCGCGCGCCTCCCGCGCGAACCGCGCCATGGCCTCGCTCGACCCGGCGAGCTCGGGGGCGAGCACCCGGAGCGCCACCTCGCGGCCGAGGCCCAGGTGCTCGGCGACGACCAGCGCCGAGCGCGCGCTGCGCGAGATCGGCCGCAGCACGCGGTACCTATCGGCGATCAGCGTGCCGGGGGCGAGCGCGGAGGGGGACGGCATCGGCGGCGCGAGGCTACCGCACGCCGGCGCCGGCGCCCCGCGCGAACAGCGGCCCCAGCGCGCCAGCCGCCCCCTCGAGCTCGAGCAACCGGCGCTTCGTCGAGACGCCGCCGCGCGCGGAGAAGCCCCCCGCGCCCGACGCGGACAGCACGCGGTGGCAGGGCACGAGGATGGCGACTGGGTTCTGCCCGAGCGCGCGGCCGACCGCGCGGGACAGGCGCGGATCGCCGAGCTCACGCGCGAGCGCGCCGTACGTCCGCGTCTCGCCCGGCGCGATGCGACGCGCGACCTCGTACACGCGGCGCTGGAAGGGTGTGCAAGCGGACAGATCGAGCGTCACCTCCGCGAGCCCCTGGCGCGCGCCCGCGAGCAGCGCCGCGACGGCCGCGACGGCGACGCTCGCGTGACCGTCCGGCGGGTGAGCTTCCGCCTCCGGGTGCGTGGCGAGGAGGCGGGCGAGCGTGGCCTCCGGGTCGCGCTCGGGCAGCTGCAGCCGGGCGACGCCAGCCGGGCCCCAGACGAGGCCGCACGGCCCGAGGGGAGTGTCGAAGAGGCAACAGAAGCGCACCGTCGAACCTTACGCGAGCCGGGCCGCACGCGCCGCGAAACTGTTGGATCGAGCACGGGACGCTGTCGATCCTGTCGCGCTGTGGGCGCTAGGAGCGGACACGCGCGGTCTGGCGATGTGAGGCTTGACGCCAGTGAAAGCCCACTGGTAGCCTGCGGTTATCAGCCCAGAGGAGGGACCACGATGCGCTCACCGCTCACCGCTCTCTGCTCGTCGTGCTGTCGCTGTTCGCGACGTCCCAGCTCGGGGCGGACGGGTGCAGCTGCAACCCGCTCCCTCCTGGCGCCGACGCCGAGATCCGCTACTACGAGGGTGACACGGCGGAGCCGGTAACCTCATGAGCATCCCCGCAGGAGAGGTGGCCACGCAGGAGGTGCAGACCCACATGGTCTTCGACGAGGGCGGCCACCTCGCGGCGCGACGGGGCCGGGGACGGATGGAGATCCAGGCGATGTCGCAGGTCGGCGGGGTCCCCTCCGGGGCGTCGAAGCCCTGGCAGGCCACGAACTACCTCTCGTACTTCCTGGAGGGCACCCAGCTCGACGAAGCGCACATGGCGATGCTGGTGGACGGGGTGGAGGGAGCCAGGGCCTCGCACAGCGGCTTCACCTCGTACTCGTACCTGTTCGAGGGGCTCGACTACCACTTCCCGGAGCGCGACGTCGGCTACCCGGTCGAGGCCGTGCGGACGCAGATGCGGGGGCGCTGCTCGCGGCTCCAGCCGTGGGCGTCGACGTTCCAGACGTTGATGGACCAGTTTTCTGTCGGGTCTGGATGCGGGGTTTGAACTCGACGTACGATGGGGGCATCTTCACGGGCAAGCCTGGGTTCGGCGCGTGGAGGCACCAGATGGGGCTGTTTCCTCACCTGACCGGCCCGACCGAGCTGGGGCGCCACGTGGTAGGCGGCGGCTTCACGATGTTTGGCAACTTCGAGGCCGATCTGGTGTCGTAATTCGGAAACTCGGACGCGTTCTTCAACGTCGCCTACGAGTTTCGGGTCGAGGGCTACCAGCCCAGGCTGGTGGTGACCCACGGGAAATACCACGCAGAGGACAGCTTGGCGGACGAGAACGTCCGGGAGTCCCTCCAGGAGGCGGTCGAGAAGACCATCCCGACCTCGTTCACCACGACGATGCAGAGCCGGCTCGCGCAGCTGCTGCCGGGCAAGATCGTCCTTCCGTCGAAGGCTGTCTACCCGGCCGCCTGCTCGCTGGCCGCACCCGATCTCGAGAATTGCAGGCTGCGGACGACAGACACGCTGAAGACGATCCTGATCACGCACTTGACGAAGACCGGCCTGTCCGACTCCGAAGCAGTGGACCGAGCCGAGCATATGGTAGAGGATTTCCAGCCCACAGACTTCACCTGCGAGAAGGCGTTCGAGAAGACGGGCGACGGCGTCACGCCCGACGAGACCGAGGAGTACAACTTCCAGATGTGCAGCCAGGCGCCGTGCGCGGGTGGCGCCGCGTGCGGAGTCTGCACGTTCCACATTCCCGTCCAGGCGGTCAACGTGTACAACGACGGCTTCGAGCTGGTGATGCGCGAGGCGGAGAACGACACGCTGGCGGCGCTGCAGATGGCGCTCCTCGAGGCGAACGACGCCGCCTCCGCCGCCGCTCGCGCCGAGCTGGACGCGCTCTGCAACACGAGCGACGGCGAGCGCGCCGCGTTCACGCGGGACTACACTTTCACCCACGTGCACGACCACGCGCACTTCAACCAGTGTCCTGCCCCGGGCGCTCCCCCTCCCCCCGCGCTCTTCTGCAAGCCATGATCACCCTGACGACCACGAAGGCACGCGTCGCGCTCGTCACCGCCGCGCTCGTCGCCGCGTGCGGCGGGCAGATCGAGCACGACGTCGACACCACCGGGCCCGGCTCGGCGGGGAGCGGGCAGGGAGTGAGCGGTCGCGGCGGCGCCGGCGGCGCCGGCGGTCAGGGCGCCAGCGCACCTGGGGGCGCCGCAGGATCCGTCGCGGGGGCACCAGCCTCGGGCGCGGCGGGGGCGGGCGGACCCGGGCCCATCTGCGAGGCGTTCACTGTCTCAATTTGCAACGGCCCCTGCCCCGACACGTGTGACGGCACGTGCCTCGCCAGCAACATCTGGCCAGAAAACAAGCCGGGCCTCGGCTTCTGCGCGTACGGCCCAGCGTGGACGCAGAAGGGATACTTTTGTCCTCTATGCGAGGACGGCATGGTGTGCATCGGAGGATGGAGATGCGGCCCGCGCGAGCAGTGCGAGCTGTTCGCGCTGAACGGCCAGTTGAACTCCTGCACCTACTCGGACCGCACCCCATACGACGGGGCTGACGTGCCTGACCCGGAGTTGTGCCCCTCCATCCCAGGCGCCGCGGTCAAGCTCTGCGGTGGGGCGTGCGGTGGGTGCGGGCCGGACGATGGGTGTGTTCAGCGCTCGCCGACCCACCCGGTCGGCCTGTGTCTGCCTCTCGATTCTTACCCGGGCAAGCCAAAGCGGCCCGATAGCTGCGGCACAAAGAACTCCTGCGATCCGGGGAGCGGTTGCTACATCCCGACGGCGCCGCTCGCGTACATGACGGCTCTGACCCTCACGAACGGGCTCTGCTTCCCGTTCGACACCTGCATCGCGCTCGCCAATGATCTGCCGGGGGGAGGAGTGTGTCTGGGAGGCACGGGCGCCGTGCTCGGAGGCAAGTGGCCCACGGAGTGACGACAAGGAAGGCACACGTCGCGCTCGTCACCGCGGCGCTTCTTGC
>JADLFU010000134.1 GCA_020849655.1 Polyangiaceae bacterium
GACGCCGTCCTCGCACGTGAGATCCTCGACTCCCGCGGCAACCCGACCCTCGAGGTCGAGGTCCACACCCCGAGCGGGCAGGGGCGCGCCGCCGTGCCGTCGGGCGCGAGCACCGGGGAGCACGAGGCGCTCGAGCTGCGTGACGGCGACAAGAAGCGCTACCTCGGCAAGGGCGTCATGAAGGCGGTCGATCACGTGAACAACGCGCTCGGGCCGAGCGTCCTCGGGCTCGACTCGCTCGACCAGCCCGAGGTCGACCGCGCCCTGCTCGAGGTCGACGGCACGCCCAACAAGGGGAAGATGGGCGCGAACGCGCTGCTCGGCGTCTCGCTCGCGGTCGCGCGCGCCGCGGCCGACACGATCGATCTGCCGCTCTGGCGCTACCTCGGCGGCGTCGTCGCGCGAACGCTGCCTGTGCCGCTGATGAACATCCTCAACGGCGGCGCGCACGCGGACAACGGCATCGAGGTCCAGGAGTTCATGATCGTCCCGCACGGCCTGCCGAGCTTCGCGGAGGCGCTGCGCGCGGGCGCCGAGATCTTCCACACGCTGAAGGCCAACCTGAAGAAGGACGGCCTCTCGACGGCGGTCGGCGACGAGGGCGGCTTCGCGCCGCGCATCGGCACCATCGAGGAGACCATCCAGCGCGTCGTCGCGGCGATCTCCGACGCGGGTTACACCCCGGGCAAGGACGTCGGCCTCGCGCTCGACGTCGCGGCGAGCGAGCTGTTCGACAAGGCCGAGGGCACCTACACCTGGGACAAGGCGCGCATCTCGCGCGCCGCGCTCATCGACACCTACGAGCGGCTCGCGGCGTCGTACCCGATCGTCTCGATCGAGGATGGCCTCGCGGAGGACGACTGGGAGGGCTGGCGCGCCCTCACGCTGCGCCTCGGCGCGAAGATCCAGCTCGTCGGCGACGATCTGTTCGTCACGAACCCCGCGCGTCTCCGGCGCGGGATCGACGAGAAGATCGCGAACTCCATCCTCATCAAGGTCAACCAGATCGGCACGCTGACCGAGACCCTCGACGCCATCCGCATGGCGACGGACGCCGGGTACTCGTCGGTCATCAGCCACCGCTCGGGCGAGACGGAGGACACCTTCATCGCCGATCTCGCGGTCGCGACGAACGCCGGCCAGATCAAGACCGGCTCGCTCTGCCGCTCCGACCGCGTCGCCAAGTACAACCAGCTGCTGCGCATCGCGGGCGAGCTCGGGGACGCCGCGAGGTACGGCGGCGGCGCGCGGAGGTTCTGAGGCGACCCAGGTTGGATTTTCAGTCGAGGATGGGGCGCAGGTACTCGAACTTCTCCTGCGCCAGATCCTCGGAGGTGAGCGCCCACCCGGCGTCGCGTGGGATGAGGTACGCGACGTCGCTGTAGACGCTCGCGAAGCTGAGCGCGCGGACGGCGTCGAGCACCCGCGCGAACGACGCGCGGCGCCAGAGCTGCGCGTCCGGGATCTCGCACGCCGCCGCCATCGCGCGCTCGCTGGACGACCCATGGACGAGCAGCATCGCGATCGTGAACGTGAGGTAGCGGACGCCGCCGCGGTAGGGATCAGCCTCGCCGGAGGGAGCCTCGCGCGCGCCCTCGCGGGTCGTCATCCCGCCCTTCCACATCTCGAAGTCCTTGCGCGCGCGCGCGTCGTCATCGAAAAAATCCCAACATCCGCGCTCGGCGGCGCCGAGCTCCGCGCGGAGGGCTCCGGCGCAGCTCGCGTAGAAGTCCCACTTCTCCTGCAGGCTGGCGGCCGGCAGCGCGCGCCGGGTGTTCTCGCAGAGGTGCGCGTGCAGCCGCGGCGCGCGGTCCATCCGCACCGCCAGCTCGACCGCGAGGATGGAGACGCGCACCGTCAGCCCCCCGTGCTCCCGCCGCGGAACAGCGAGCCGTTGCGGCTGATCTTCGCGCCGATGACGGCGCCCGTGCCCGCGGCGAGCAGCACGGGGACCATGCCGAACCCGGCGGGCTGCGTGCGCGCGCCGCCCGCCGTGCCGCTCGAGTACGGGGAGCGCCGCGGCGCGGGCGCGTACGTCGCGCCGTCGGTCGGGCCCTGACCGCTCGGTGGACTCTCGACGAGCGCGAGGCTCCGCAAGAAGAGCTTGAGCGCCGCGGCGATCTTGACGAGGTCGTCGTTGAGATCGTCGAGCTCGAGATCCCCCGCGCCCGGCACGACGTGCACGAGCGCGCGCACGCCGAGCCCCGACAGCGCCGCCGGGCTCGGGACGCGCGCGAGGTGGCGGTTGTCGAACTGCCGGGAGTCGTCGACGTAGGGGGAGAGGCGCGCGCGGTCGAGCGCGAACATCGGCGCCGCCGCCGGGTTGCGGCTCGCCGCCGCCTTCCCCCAGCGGGGCTGGTAGTACGCGAGCGCCCCCAGCGTCAGGGGCGCGGGCACGACGCCGCGCGGGTGGGGCCAGTTGTCGAACGCGAACACGGGCTCGAGCGCGCCGGCGGCGCCCGCGGCGAACGCGACCGCGTCGGGGCCGGGCAGATCGACGAGCGCCGCGACGTCGAGCCGGCCACCGAGCGCCTTCGCGAGCGCCGCGCCCGCGGCGTACGCGCGGTCCATCGACGCCGTGAAGATCGGGCGCAGCGCCTCGACGAGCGGGCGCGCCTTGCTCGAGTCCTCCGTGCGCTGGGTCGGCGTCGAGGTCAGCGCCTCGAACAGCGTCGGCACGAAGAAGGGGGCGAGCCGCGCCGAGCGGGGGCGCGCGTCCGCGCCGAGCCGCGAGAGCGCTCCGCGATCGAACGCCTGCGTCGAGACGCCGTCGAACACGAGCGCCTCTCCCTCGGCCCCGAAGCTCCAGCCGAAGTCACGCTGGGTCTGCGTCGACGCGCGCGACGCCACCGTGAAGCCCGGCTCGGGCATCACCGCCGAGACGATCGTGGCCCCGAGCGCGAGCGCGCCCCCCGCGAGCAACATGCTGCGCAGGAAGGGGCGTCGGCCCAGCGGATCGAGGCCGTCCTGCCACCAGCTCGCGCCGATGATGCCGGGCTCGTCGACGGTGTCCTTCGCGGAGAATGAGGGGATGCCGGTGCTCATCGCGCAGCTCTGGCGACGCGCTCGAGGAACTCCGGCTCGAAGACGCCGTCGACCCGGATCGAATACCGGAAGTACGGCGCGGCCGACACCCCGTGGTAGTCGTGATCGTTGAACCAGATGGCGCGGCCCTCGACGGGGATCTCGCGCCGCTCGTCGTCGTCCCACACGAACAGGCGCTTGTCGGCGCTGGGGCACAGCGTGATGAAGTGGTCGGGCTCGGTCTGCTCGGCCGGATCGCCGTCGCGGTGCACGGTGCCGTGGTCGTGCGCCTCGAGCCCCATCACGTTGCAGCGGCCTATGTGCAGGAAGGGCAGGCTGCGCACCAGCGCGATCGTCTTCGGCAAGAGCGCGCGCGCGACGCCGGTGAAGGCCTTGCCCTCGGGGTTGGCCTTGTCGCCCCAGTCGCGGTTCGGGATGAGCTCGAGGTAGCCCTTCCACGGGAAGTACACGCCGAACCGGATCTTCAGCCAGGCCATCTGCCGGCGCGACAGCGGGTGCTCGCGCTCCTCGCCGAAGGTCGACAGGCGCCTCCGCGCTGGATCGAGGCTCGCCGGATCGTCGGCGAGCTGGCGGAACGTCTCGAACTGCTCGTCGCTCATCCCCGCGATGACCTCGGCGTAGTCGACGAGGCAGTCGTCCTCGCGCGACGGCGGCGTGATGCCCATCGAGCGGTGGCTCCCGCCCGTGTACTGCAGCGGCGCCTGCGTGAGCGCGAGGCACACCTCCTCGTGCACCGCCGGGAGCGTCGAGAGATCGAGCAGCGGCTCGAGACAGAGGTAGGGGCGCCCCCACAGCCCGCGGATGGCCACGCGGCTTCGTACCAGCCCGGCGGGCTCGCGCGCAACGCCTGGAATTTGTGCCTCCCGAGCGCCCGGAGCCTCTAGGCTCCCGTGCGATGGAACTGCGGCCTCTCTACCTCGTCGCGCTCGGCGTCGGCACGACGCTCGGGCTCCTCGTCGCGCTCTCTCTCTTCGAGCGCGGGCTCGCCCGCGATCTGCGCGAGGGCAACCCCGCGGAGCGGCTGCTGCGCGTCGGCCAGGTGCTCGCGGTGTTCCTCGTCGGCGCGGCCGCCGTGCACAGCTCGGCCGAGGGCGAGGCGTGGACGCGCGACGTCCCGTGGGTCGCGGGGTTCGCGCTGCTCGGGCTCGTCCTCGTCCTCGTCACGGGGCGCGTCGGCGTGCGCCTGCTGCTCGACAAGCGCCTCGGGGCCGAGGTCGCGCGCGGCAACGTGGCGTCAGGGGTCGCCGCGGGCGCGCAGTTCGTCGCGACGGGCGTGGTCCCGTCGCGCGCGCTCGGCGGCAACGATCTGCGCGGCCTGCTCCTGTCGCTCGCCTTCTTCGGGATCGCGCAGGTGACGCTCATCGTCTTCGTCTCCCTCTTCCGCGCGCTCACGACCTACGACGACGAGGAGCAGATCGCCGGCGAGAACCTCGCGGCCGCGCTCAGCTACGCGGGCGTGACGCTCGCGATCGCGGTCGTCGTCGCGCGCGCGCTCGAGGGGGATTTCCTCGGGTGGATCGTGTCGCTGCGCGGCTACGGCGGCGTGCTGCTGTCGGCGCTCGCGCTCTACCCGGTGCGGCAGCTCTTCGTCCAGACGCTGCTCCTGCGCGCGCCCCTCAAGGCGCGCGGCGGCCGGCTCGACGAGGGCATCGCGCTCGAGCGCAGCGTCGGCCTCGGCGCGCTCGAGGGGGTCACCTACCTGGCGACGGCGCTCTCCATCGCGCGGCTGGCATGAGCGAGCGCTACGACCAGCTCGCGCGCGAGCTCATCGAGGACGGGATCCTCACCGATCCGTGGCTCGACGGCGCGCCGCGGTTCGCGCTCGATCCGATCGTCCTCTCCGCCCGGCGAGAGGAGGCGCTCGTGCGCGCCGCGGAGGACGTGGGCGCGCTCTACGACGAGCTCTGTCGGGTCGTCATCGACGAGCCGGAACTCGCGACCACGTTCTTCTGCCTCACGCCGACGCAGCGGCTCATGTGGGAGATGTCGCTCCCGATGTGGCACGGCGTCGCGCGGGTCGACGCGTTCTTCACCGCGGAGGGCGTCGCGATCACCGAGATCAACTGCGACACCCCGACGGGCGAGGCGGAGGCGGTGGTGCTCGGCGCGAGGGCGGCCGCCGGGGCGGCGGGCCTCGTCGATCCCTCCGCGGCGCTCGAGCGGCGGTTCGTCGCGATGGTCGAGACGATCGCGCGCCGCACGCTCGACGGCGCGACCGCCGCGGCGAGGGAGACGGTCGGCGTCGTCTACCCGACGGAGTTCACCGAGGATCTGTCGCTCGTGCGGCTCTACAAGCGCTGGATGGAGCGCGCGGGCTACCGCGTCGTCTTCGGCTCGCCGTACAACCTCGCGCACGAGGGCGACGCGACGCGCCTGTTCGACGAGCCCATCGGCGTGATGCTCCGCCACTACAAGACCGACTGGTGGGGCGAGCGCGCGAGCGCGTGGGACGACGACGATCTCCCGGACAAGGAGCCGCTCCACGACGCCCTCCGCGCGGTCGTCGCGGGGATGGCCGAGGGGCAGCTCGCCGTGATCAACCCGTTCGGCGCCGTCTTGCCGCAGAACAAGCGCGCGATGGCGTTCTTCTGGGAGCACCTGCACCGCTTCTCTCCGCGCGCGCAGACGACCATCGAGCGGCACGTGCCCGTGACGTCGCGCCTCGAGGCGCTCCACCCGGCGCGGCTGCTCGCCGAGCAGGCCGACTGGGTCATCAAGAGCGACTACGGCGCCGAGGGCGACGAGGTCGTCGTCGGGCGCGCGGTGACGGCCGAGGTCTTCCAGAAGACGCTCGTGCACGCGCGCCCCGGGCGGTGGATCGCGCAGCGCTACTTCGAGGCCGAGCGCGAGCCCGACGGCGCCGCGGTCAATCACGGCGTCTACCTCGTCGCCGGGCGCGCGGCGGGGCACTACGCGCGGTCGCAGGTGGGCCCGACGGACGCGGCCGCGCTCAGCGTCCCCGTGCTCGTCGACCGTCCGGCGTCATGAGCCGCGGCGGATGCCGATCGCCGCGAGCGCGCGCTCCAGGTGGTGGAAGAACCGCACGCCGTCGAGCAGCGGGTTCAGCCAGCCCGAGGTGATGCAGTAGTCGCTCGTGTGCGGCGGCTCGTGGTGCCGCGCGTGTCGCGCCCGGCTGATGACGATCCCCGCGCGCTGCAGCGCCCGCGCGTGCCACGGGGGATCGTCCTGGTGGGCCCAGCCGTGCGCGATGCTCGTCAGCAAGATCCCGATCGAGAACAACAAGACGAACAGCGAGAACAGCGTCGCCGCGCCGCCGCCGGCCGCGTGGACGAGCAGGTGGGTCGGGACGAGCGCGAACAGCGTCGTGAAGCAGTTGTCGCAGTTCGCCTCGATGAAGTCGTGGCGCGTGATCGCGAGCGGATCGCGGTGGTGCTCGCGGAACGGGGCGATGAGCTTCGGGCCGAGCAGCGGGGTCGTCTCGGTGCAGTACGTGTCCGCGAGGAAGTGCACGAACCCGCTGACGAAGTCGGCCGCGACGTACGCGAGCAGCCCGACGGGCGCGACGTACCAGAGCGCGCGCGGCGTCGCGCCGAGCCCGACGACCACCTCCACGCCCATCTCGAGCGTCAGGTAGAAGAAGGCGGCGACGCACCCGACCTCGAACGCGCGGAACTTGCTGCGGTACACCTCGCCCCCGCCGACGAACCACTCGACGACGAGGCCCCTCTTCGTGCTGTCTCTGGCGGCGCTCGTCATCGGTCGCTCGGGTACGGGGGAGGGGAGCGGGTGGTTCCCGCCGAAGCCGCCAGGGTATCGGCGCCCGCCGCGCGCGCGCAAGCCCGTCAGCCAAACGCTCGCCGCAGCCGCCGCGCGAACTCGGGCTGGAACACGCCGTCGACGCGGAGGGAGTAGCGGAACCGGTCGCGCGCCTCGACGCCGTGGTAGTCCATGTCGTTGAACCAGTAGAGCTTGGCCTTGACGAGGACGCGGTCGCCGCCGTCCGGCCCCCGGAGCACGAGGCCCTTGTCGCCGCGGGGATCGATCGAGATCGACTGCGCGATCGACAGCTCTCGGCCCGGCTCCGCGTCGCGGTGGAAAGGCGCGTGGTCGCCCGCGTGCACGCCGAAGAGCACCGCGCGCCCGATCTCGCGGAAGGGCAGCGCGCGCACGTACGCGACGGTGCGCGGGAGCCACCGCTCGCACTCGTCGGAGAAGCGCTTGCCGGCCCCGCTGTGCTTGTCCTCCCAGCGATCGTTCTCCACGAGGTGCACGCACGTCTTCCACGGGAAATACGCGCCGTAGCGCTCCGCGAGGTGGACGCACTGCGCGTGGTTGAACGGGCGATCGGTCTCGTCGCCGAGCGGCGCGTCGTCGTCGCCTTCTTCGAGGGGAGGGACGTCCGGGTTCATCGCGACGAAGGCGCGCCGCTCCTCGCGCGACATCGATCGGACGGCGTCCATCGCGTCGCGGTGGGGATCGTCGCGCTGCCAGGGCGCGACGACGTTCATCCACTGCAGCGTACCGCCCGTCCAGCCGGGCGCGAGGTGCGGCAGCGCGCCCTGGATCTCCTCGTCGATCGCCGCGAGCGGCGCGGTGTCGAGCACCGACGTGAGATCGAGGTACGGCCTGCCCCAGATCCCCCAGAGGCTCACGCGAGCGCCTCCGCGTGCGCGCGCGCGACGAGCCGCTCGAACGCGTGCACGCCCTCGTCGGCGCGCGCGTACGCCGCGGGCTCGGGGCCGGGCGACGCCATCCCCAGCGCCTGGCGCTCGACGATCTCGCGGTCCTCGACGTTCACCTGGCTCCAGAAGTCGACGAGGTCCGCGTGGTCGCCGCGCGCGCTCTCGGTGTGCACGAGGATCTCGAACGACACGCGCGTCGCGTCGACGGCGAGCGGCCAGAGGCGGTACGTCAGCAGGTAGTCGGGCTGCAAGCTCGTCAGGAGGCCGGGGAAGGCGAGCGCATCGTACACGACGCCCGCGTCCGAGATCGCGCGCCGCGCGCGCTGTCCGGTGAGCGACACGGTCGTGTGCGGCGGCTCGATCTGCATGATCCCGCCGAGCCACGGGCCGTCCGCGCCCCAGGACGTCGCGCGCGCGGTGGGCGTGAGCCGCTCGAGCGCCGGGTGCACCGCGGGGAAGTGGTGGGACTCCTGAAAATTCGAGACCACGAGCTTCCAGTTCGCGCGCGTCACGTGCTCTCGCGCGTGCACGCGGACGAGCGCCTCGAGCGGCGCGCGGTCGAGCCACGGCGGCGGATCGCGGAGCGCCTCGGCGAGCGGCGGCGCGTCGGCCGCGAGCGAGACGAACACGAACCCGCGCCACACCCCGACCCGCACCGGTGACAGTCCGGGCGCGCGCGCTCGCAGGCACGCGGGGGCGTGGGGCGCGCGCACCAGCCGGCCGCGCGCGTCGTAGCTCCACCCGTGGTAGCGGCACGTGAGCGAGTCGCTCCGGCCCGGGCCGTCGGCGAGCGGCATCGCGCGGTGCACGCACACGTTGTGGAAGGCGCGCAGCTCGAGATCGCTGCCCCGCATCACGAGCACCCCCGCGGGCGTCAGCCCCGCGACGACGCGCTGCCCTGGCCCGGCGACGTCCTCCGCGCGCGCGACGCAGCTCCACCCACGCTCGAACAGCGCCTCGCGCTCCGTCTCGAACACGCCCGGATCGCCGTGCGCTCTGCGGCCGAGCGGCACCGCGACCTCGAGCGGCGCGAGCACGCCGTCGATCTCCTCTCGGGACAGCGTCGAGCCCACCCGGCACCGCTACCAGATCGGTGCGCGGGAGTCAGATCTCGGGTCGGCGGATGTGAAACTTGTGATGTGTCGAGGCGTGGACTATGGCGGACGCATGAATGCAAGAACCTACGCGTGGGCGGTGGTGGTGGTGGGTGCCTCTTCGCTGGTGGCGGCCCGTGCGCGGGCCGCCGAGCCCCGCTTCGCGCTCGGCGTCGGGGGCGCCAGCGTCCCGGGCACAACCGTGTACGGGGCGCAGGTCGCGTACGTCCTCGCGGCGCCCGACTGGACGAAGGACGTCCGCATCGGGCTGCTCGGCTGGGCCAGCGAGGACAAGTACACGAAGGGGAAGGGCGGGGTGCTCACCCTCGAGCAGAACCACTGGTGGAGCACCTACGGCCTCGGCTACGGCAGCGGGATCGGTCAGGCGTCGTTCGAGCCCAAGCGCTCCGCGGGCTGGGACGGCTCGTCGGTGCAGATCCTCGCGTACTTCACCCCGGTGGCGCTCCGCTTCGGCCGCGGTCCCGCGTTCGAGACCTCCGTCGACATCGGCGTGACGCGCTTCTTCTCGCCGCCGACCAAGCGCGACGACTCCGGTGTCCGCCCGTTCGGGATGGTCACGCTGGGCGCCGCGTTCTGACGGCCTCGCGGTGCGCCGCCGCTCGGCGCCCCGCGGGAGCCCGCGAGCCTGGCGCTCGCCGGACGAGCGCGGCTGACCCAGGACATGCTCGCGCAGGCGCTACGTGCGAGAGTGCGCCATGGTCCGGGCCTCGGTGGTCGTCTCGCTCGCTGTCTCCGTGGTGGCCTGCCAGCCGCCGACAGCGGCGTCTCCCGTCACGTACCGCGTGCGGTGGCATACCGCCGTCCGGCCCGCGCGGGCGACCGGCGCCGCGGTCGTGTGCTTCGCCGGCGACGCGAAGACCGTCGACGAGGCCGGCGGGACGTTCCTCGGGAAGATCATCGCGCGCGGGCGCGAGGGCGCGACGGAGCGCGATCTCGAGCGCGCGGCCGCGCAGGCCGCGGCGAAGGGGGGCGGAACCCACGTGTTCCTGGTCGACGAGCGCGACACCCAGCTCGACCTCGGGACCGTCGAGACAAGGTCGTCGACCGGGACGGGAACGTGCTGGAGCGCCGTCTGCGTCGCCCAGGGGTCGAACACGATGACCACCACAAGACTGACATCCACCGAGAAGACCCGCGTCTTCGCCGTCTACGCGGTGCCGCTCTCCCAGTGGGGCGACCTCCCGAAGCAGCTCAGACCGGCGCGCCTCGCCCCTTCGACCCCCACGGAGTGAGCGTCGAGGAGCCAGAGGCGGTGAGGCACCGGCGCGCCGACGGGCCAGTGAGCCCGGAGAACATGGAGCGGGACACGGGGTTCGAACCCGCGACCCCGAGCTTGGGAAGCTCGTGCTCTACCAACTGAGCTAGTCCCGCGGTGCCGAGCTAGGTACCTTCCTAGCTCTCTCCCGTCAAGCCATGCCGACGCCCGCTCGCCTCGCCGATCTCACCGCGCGCTCGCGCAGGCCGATGATGTACGCCGACCCCGCGCGCGCCGCGTCGCTCGGGCTACCGCCGTTCGTCCGGGCGGCGTCGTCCGCGGCGCTCGTCTCCGACGCGCTCGTCGTCGTGCAGGACGACGTGCACGCGCTCGCGCGCGTCGACCTGCGAACGGCGCTCGCGGAGCCTGTGCCGCTCCCGCTCGCTGGCTCGCTCGCTCGCTCGCGCGAAGACAAGGCAGATCTGGAGGCGTGCGCGCTCCTGCCGGACGGCCGCCTGCTGGTGCTCGGATCGGGCGCGCGCCCGGAGCGTCGGGTCGCGCTCGCCGTATCCATGGAGGGCGCCGCCGAGGTGCTCCACGCGGGGCCGCTCTTCGACGCGATCGACCGGGCGCTCGAGCCGCTCTCGTGCGCGACGAACGTCGAGGGAGTGTCCGTGCTCGGGGACGCCGTCTTCTTCCTGCAGCGCGCGCCGGGACGGGGCGACGCGCCGTGCGTCGTGCTTCGAGGTGACACACGCGAGGTGCTCGGCGCGCTCTCGACGACGGGTGCTGCGCCGTCGCTCCACGCGCGCGTCGTCGACCTCGGCGCGCTCGACGGGACGCGCGTGACGTGGACGGACGGCGTCGCCCTCTACGGCGTCGGCCTCGTGTTCACCGCGACGGCGGAGGACACGAGCGATCCCGTGCTCGACGGCGTCGTCAAGGGCTCCTTCCTCGGCCTCGTCGATCGCGCGGGTCGCGTGTCGCTCGCGCGGCTCCGTGACGTCGACGGCGCGCCGCTCACCGCGAAGGTCGAGGGGCTCGCGCTCGCGGGCGCGCGCGCGTGGCTGGTCGTCGATCCCGACGACGAGGCGCGCGCGTCCGATCTGCTCGACGTCCCGTTCGGCGTGCTACAGCCCGCGCCGTGATCCGCCCGCTCGTGCTCGCCGCGCTCGTCGCGCTCTCGACGGCCGCGTGCAGCAAGCGCGAGGTGCCGCTCTACGGCGTGCGCCTGGGCGACGCGATGAGCACCGCGCGCGACCACCTCGTCACGCACGGGGAGGGGCGCTGGGAGAGCGAGGCCGGCGCCGTCCCGGCGCTCACGTGGACGGCGTCGTCTCCGTCCGCGCCGCTCCGCCGCGCGCGCCTCGAGTTCCACAAGGGCGCGCTCGTAGCGGCGCGCCTCGTCGTCGCGCCCGACGCGCCCGAGGCCGCGGGCCCCGCGCTCTCCGTGACGTCCGTTCAGCTGACGTCGCGCGAGGAGGAGGCCGGCGGCGCGCGCGCGGTCACGCTGCTCTCGCTCGACTGCCCCGAGCACGCCGACGAGGTGAAGGCGCTCCTCGCCCGCGCGAAAGCGTCACGCTTAGTCCAATTCGCGCGCCGTGTTCCAGCGTCAAATTTTCGCGCTCGCGGGCGCGTCATGGCGGGACGAACGCGCTTGTGATCCGGCGCAAAGGGCTCTAAACGCGCCGCCGGCTCATCGAGGCGGATGGAGAGTCCCCCGCTTCGTGGCCCACTCCTCGCCATGCAAATCTTCCCGCGCTGGACGGTCAAGATCCCACCGATGCTCGCTGCGGCCGCTGCTCTCGGCGGGCCCGTGGTGCTCGGCGGCGTCTGGTACTACTTTTCGCCGAAGCACACCGACGTCGGGTACCAGCCGAAGCAGCCGGTGCCGTACAGCCACAAGCTGCACGCGGGCGACCTCGGGATCGACTGCCGCTACTGCCACACCGGCGTCGAGAAGTCCGCCGTCGCGTCCGTCCCGCCGACCGCGACGTGCATGAACTGCCACTCCCACATCAAGAAGGAGTCGGCCGCGCTCGCGCCCATCCGCCAGTCCGCCGCCGACGGCTCGCCGGTCGAGTGGGTGCGCATCCACAAGGTGCCCGACTTCGCGTTCTTCGACCACAGCGCGCACATCGCCGCGAAGGTGGGCTGCGCGAGCTGCCACGGGCGGGTCGACCAGATGGTGCACGTCCACCAGGAGCAGCCGCTCAGCATGGCGTGGTGCCTCGACTGCCACCGCGATCCGCAGCCCCACCTCCGACCGAAGACCGTCTCGGTGACCGACATGAGCTGGAAGCCCCGACCGGCCGAGGTCGCCGCGAACGATCCCAACACCCGTCACGACGTGAACCCCCCCCAGAACTGCACCGGGTGTCACCGATGAGCAAGACCATCCTCCCGCTGACCCGCGAAGAGGGCGCCCCGACGTACTGGCGCAGCGCCGCGCACCAGCAGCAGCACCCCAGCATCCGCGCCAAGATCGAGGGCGAGTTCCCCGAGGGGGTCGACGAGCCCGCCGGCGCCTCCCGCCGCAGCTTCCTCGGGCTCATCGGCGCCTCGATGGCCGCCGTCGGCGTCGCCGGCTGCATCCGCCGCCCCGAGGAGAAGATCATCCCGTACCAGAAGACGCCGGAGGGGCTCATCCCCGGCATCCCGCAGTTCTACGCGAGCGCCGTCTCGTCGCATGGCGAGGCGATCGGCGTGCTCGTGGAGAGCCACGAGGGGCGTCCCACCAAGCTCGAGGGCAACCCCGATCACCCGTCGAGCCTCGGCGGCACGACGCCGTGGATGCAGGGCCTCGCGCTCGATCTCTACGATCCCGACCGCCTGCAGACGGGCCTGTCCGCAGGCAAGGAGGCGAAGGCCGACGACGCCCTCGCCGCGCTCCGCGCCCAGCTGAAGAGGCACGAGAAGGACGGCGGCGCGAAGCTCCGCGTGCTCTCGGAGACGACCACGTCGCCGTCGGTGCTGCGCCTGCGCCGCGCGCTGCTCGCCAGGTTCCCCCAGGCGAAGGTGCACACGTACGACGGCGTCGACGTCTCGCAGGCGCGCGCCGCGACGAAGCTCGCGTTCGGCACGACGGTGCGCGCCGTCTACCAGTACGACCGCGCGCGCGTGGTCGTCTCGGTCGACGGAGACTTCCTCGGCACCGAGCCGGGCTCGATCGTCGCGGCCAAGTGGTTCGCGCGGCACCGCCGCGTGCAGCGCGCCGACGCGACCGCGCGCATGTCGCGCCTCTGGGTGGCCGAGCCCGCGCTCACCGTGACCGGGATGAACGCCGACCACCGCGCGCGGATGCCGGCGTCGCAGGCCGAGGAATTCCTGCTCGCGCTCGGCGCCGAGCTCGCGAAGAAGGGCGTCTCCTTCGGCCCGCTCGCCGCCAAGCTGAAGCCCTCCGGCGTCGTCGACGAGAAGTTCGTGACGACCCTCGCGGCAGATCTGACGGCGCAGGGCAACCGCGGCGCGACGGTGGTCTACGTCGGCTCGCGCCAGCCGCCGCACGTCCAGGCGCTCGGCCTCGCGATCAACGAGGCGCTCGGCAACCTCGGCAAGACCGTCAAGTTCACCAAGATCGACGGCGCCGACGATCCGGTCTCCGATCTCAAGTCCCTCACCGACGACCTCAACAAGGGCGCGGTGGAGACGCTCGTCTCGCTGGGCGGCAACCCGGTCTACACGGCGCCGGGCGACGTGCCCTTCGGCGAGGCGCTGAAGAAGGCGGCGTTCTCGTTCCACCTCGGCACCCACGAGGACGAGACCGCGATGGCCGCGACGTGGGCGGCGCCGCGCGCGCACGAGCTCGAGCAGTGGGGCGATCTGCGCGCGCACGACGGCACGGTCACCATCGTCCAGCCCCTCATCGCGCCGATCTTCGGCGGCAAGAGCGAGCTCGAGCTGCTCGCGTGGATGAACGGCGCCAAGGATCCGAAGGGCCACGATCTGGTCCGCGAGACGTTCCTCGCGCTCGGCGCCGCCGTCCCCGCGGCGCTCCAGCCCGGCCACGCGGCCACCCCGGTCGCGTCGGCGAGCGCGTCCGCCTCGGCGCACGCCGCCTCTGCCTCCGCGTCTGCGAGCGCAGCGCACGCCGCGTCTGCGAGCGCGTCAGCGTCAGCGTCGGCCGCCCCGCTCGCGTCCGCGTCGGCGAGCGCGTCCGCGGTGGTGGCCGCCGCCTCCGCGTCCGGCGTCCCCGTGCCTCCTGCGGTCGTCGAGCGCCACGACAAGGTCTGGCGGCGCGCGCTGCACGACGGCCTGTTCCGCGCGCAGCCGAACTTCATCGAGCCGAAGCTCGACGCCGACGCCGTCGCCAAGGCGGTGGGGTCGAAGCCCGGCGCAGCGCCGTCGGCCGGCGCGCTCGAGGTCACGTTCGCGCCCGATCCGGGCGTGCTCGACGGTCGCTTCGCGAACGTCTCGTGGATGCTCGAGCTGCCTCACCCGGTCACGAAGACGGTCTGGGACAACCCCCTCTGGATCAGCGTCAAGCTGGCCGAGGCGCAGGGCCTCGAGTCCGGCGACGTCGTGCGGCTCACGGTCGGTGGCCGCTCCGTCGATCTGCCGGTGTGGGTCGTGCCGGGCATGGCCGATTTCTCCGCCGCCGTGCACCTCGGCTGGGGCCGCAAGCGCGGCGGGCGCGTCGCGGAGGGCAGGGGCTTCGACGTCGGGCCGCTCCGCTCGGCCGCGTCTCCGGGCATCGCTACGGGCGCCACGCTGACGAAGACGGGCAACCGCTACATGATCGTCGTGACCCAGGAGCACCAGATGCTCGAGGGCCGCGAGATCGTCCTCGAGAACACGCTCGAGGGCCTGAAGAAGCAGCCCGATTTCACGAAGCACGCCGTCCACCACCCGCCGCTCTTGCCGCTCTGGACCGAGTACAAGTACGAGGGCCACAAGTGGGGGATGATCATCGATCTGTCGGCGTGCACCGGCTGTAGCACGTGCGTCATCGCCTGCCAGGCGGAGAACAACATCCCGACGGTCGGCAAGGAGCAGGTCAGCCGCCAGCGCGAGATGCACTGGATCCGCATCGATCGCTACTTCTCGGGCAGCCTGGAGAACCCCCAGGTCGTCTCGCAGCCGATGGCCTGCGTGCACTGCGAGAACGCGCCCTGCGAGAACGTGTGCCCCGTCAACGCCACCTCGCACAGCCCCGAGGGCCTGAACGAGATGGTCTACAACCGCTGCATCGGCACGCGGTACTGCTCGAACAACTGCCCGTACAAGACGCGCCGCTTCAACTTCCTCGATTTCCACGAGGTCGTCCCGGAGACGGTCAAGATGGTGGCGAACCCCAACGTCACCGTCCGCATGCGCGGCGTCATGGAGAAGTGCACGTACTGCGTCCAGCGCATCCAGGCGGCGAAGATCGCCGCGAAGCGCGAGGTGCGCCGCCTGCGTGACGGAGACGTGGTGCCGGCCTGCCAGCAGGCGTGCCCCTCGGACGCCATCATGTTCGGCGACCTCAACGACCGCACGAGCCGCGTCGCTCGCCAGTCGGTCATCCAGCACAAGTACGAGGTGCTCGCCGAGCTCGCGACCAAGCCGCGCACCTCGTACCTCGCGAAGATCCGCAACCCCCACCCCGACATGCCCGCGACAACCGAACCCAAGCACTCGGAGCACGGCTGATGTCTTCCTTCACCCCCATCAAAGAGATCGACGAAGAGCCGATCGTCGACCCGAGCCTCGATTTCAACAAGGTGACCGAGCTGGTCGCCGCCCCGATCGAGTCTGCCAAGCCGCCGCGCGAGTGGCTGATGGCGTTCGGGGTCGCGCTCGCGCTGCTCGGCGTGCTCGGCGCCTCGATCGGCTACCTCGTCACGTTCGGCATCGGCACGTGGGGCAACAACAACACGGTCGGCTGGGCGTGGGACATCACCAACTTCGTCTTCTGGATCGGCATCGGCCACGCCGGCACGCTGATCAGCGCCGTCCTCTTCCTGTTCCGCCAGAAGTGGCGCACCAGCATCAACCGCTTCGCGGAGGCGATGACGATCTTCGCGGTCGTCTGCGCGCTGATGTTCCCGACCATCCACGTCGGACGCATCTGGGTCATCTGGTGGTGCCTCCCGCTCCCGAACCAGATGTCGATGTGGCCGAACTTCAAGAGCCCGCTGCTCTGGGACGTGTTCGCCGTCTCCACCTACGGCACGGTGTCGCTCATCTTCTGGCTGACGGGCCTCATCCCCGACTTCGCCACGATCCGCGATCGTACGAAGAACAAGATCGCGAAGATCGCGTACGGCATCGTCTCGCTCGGCTGGCGCGGGTCGAACCGCCACTGGCAGCACTACGAGCGCGCGTACCTGATCTTCGCCGGCATCTCCACGCCGCTCGTGCTCAGCGTCCACTCGGTCGTCTCGTTCGACTTCGCGACCTCCGTCATCCCGGGGTGGCACACGACCATCTTCCCGCCGTACTTCGTCGCCGGCGCCATCTTCTCGGGCTTCGGGATGGTGATGACGCTCATGGTGCTCGCGCGCGAGCTGTTCGGTCTGCACAAGATCGTCCAGCCGCGCCACCTCGAGAACATGAACAAGGTCATCCTGCTCACGGGCTCGATGGTCGGCTACGCGTACATGATGGAGTTCTTCATCGCGTGGTACTCCGGCTCCGAGTACGAGCGGTTCACCTTCATCAACCGCGCGTTCGGCCCGTACGCGTGGGCCTACTGGACGATGATCAGCTGCAACGTGCTCAGCCCGCAGCTGTTCTGGTTCAAGAAGCTCCGCACGAACGTGAAGGTGAGCTTCGTGATCTCCATCTTCGTCAACATCGGCATGTGGTTCGAGCGGTTCGTCATCACCGTGACGTCGCTGCACCGCGACTACCTGCCCTCCAGCTGGAACTACTTCCGCCCGACGATCATCGACATCGGCACCTTCGTCGGGAGCTTCGGGCTGTTCTTCACGCTGTTCCTGCTGTTCCTCCGGTTCATCCCGATGATCGCCATCGCCGAGGTCAAGGCCGTCCTCCCGGCCGCCGACCCGCACCACGGCGCCCACGATCACGACCACGGGCACGCCCACGAGGGCGCTGCCGAGGGCCACCCTGTCCCCGCGGAGTGAGGCCATGAGCGAATCGACCCCGACCACGAAGACTGTCGAGAAGACCGCCGGGCTCCTCGCCGAGTACGAGACCCCCGCGGCGATCTTCAAGGCCTGCGAGCGCGTGCGCGACGCCGGCTACACGAAGTGGGACGCCCACACGCCGTTCCCTGTGCACGGACTCGACGATGCGATGGGCCTGAAGCCCACCCCACTCGGCTGGATCTCGTTCGCCGGCGGCCTGACGGGCGGCTCGCTCGCCGTCCTGATGCAGTGGTGGATGAACGCGTACGACTACGCGCTGAACATCGGCGGCAAGCCGTACTTCGCGCTGCCGGCGGTGGTGCCGGTGACGTTCGAGCTGACGATCCTGCTCACGGCGTTCGCGACCATCTTCGGCATGCTCGGCATCAACAAGCTGCCGACGCTCTACCACTGGACGTTCAACGGCTCGCGCTTCGGCCGCGTGACGGACGACCGCTTCTTCATCAGCATCGAGGCCGACGATCCGAAGTTCAACCTCGACGCGACCAAGCGGCTGCTCGAGAAGACGGAGCCCGTCCACCTCGAGGAGGTCAAGGAGATCTTCGTCGAGAGGAAGCCGCTGAACCTCGAGGGCGCGGCGGACGCCTTCGAGGCGCTGACGGGCGTGAGCGCGCCCTTCGACAAGAAGACCGCGAAGAAGGACGGCGACGAGGCATGAGCCCCAAGGTTTCCCTGCTGGTTCTCTCCGGCCTCGCCGTCACCGCCGTCGCCGGCTGCCGCGGCGAGCGCAGCGAGCGGCCCCCGATCCACTTCAATCCGAACATGGACTCGCAGCCCCGGTACGATCCGCAGGCGATGAGCAAGCTGTTCGAGGACAGGCGCACGATGCGCACGCCCGACGAGCACGCCGTCCCGCGCGGCCAGCTCAACGAGGACGAGGCGTACGCCTACGGCAAGGAGGGCGACAAGTGGGTCATGAAGGCCCCCGTCCCGATGACCGAGGCGACCCTGCGTCGCGGCGAGGAGCGGTACAACATCTACTGCTCTCCCTGCCACGACATGACGGGCGCGGGGCACGGCATGGTGATCACCCGCGCGGCCGGCGCGTTCCCCGCGCCCACCGATCTGCACGGCGACTACGCCCACAAGCTCACCGACGGCCAGATCTACAACGCCATCGCGAACGGCGTCCGCAACATGCCGTCCTACGGCGCGCAGGTCCCCGTCGCCGACCGCTGGGCCATCGTCGCCTACGTGCGCGCGCTCCAGCTCTCCCAGGCGGCGCCGATCGACGACGTCCCGGCCGACAAACGCGCGGGTCTTCCCGAGGAGAAAGCCCAGTGAGCAACGACCAGAAGCTGAAGGAGACGACCCCGGACACCCCCGCGGCCAAGGCCGAGGAGGGTCACGGCCACGGCGACAAGGGCGGGGGAGCGGCGGCGAAGAAGTACCTCATCCCCTCCAACCACGCGTGGGCCGGGATTTGGAAGATCTTCGTCGTGGTCGCGCTGGTCGGGGCGGGCATGACGTTCGCCGGCGGCGCGATGGGCGATCTGCGGCGCTTCTCGTACAGCTACCTCGTCGCGTTCGCGTGGGGCGTGACCCTGGCGCTCGGCGGGCTGTTCTTCGTGCTCGTGCAGCACATCACCAACGCCGGCTGGTCGGTGACGGTGCGGCGGGTGGCGGAGCACCTCTCCGGCACCATCCCGCTCTTCGTCGTCCTGTTCATCCCCATCATGCTGCTGCGCAAGACGCTCTACGCAGACTGGATGGGCCCGAACGTCGCGCACGCCGTGGTCGCGAAGCGGGGCTACCTGAACGAGACGTTCTGGATCGTCCGCGCGATCGGCTTCTTCGGCATCTGGCTGTTCCTGTCCGGCAGGCTCGTGCAGCAGTCGCGAGAGCAGGACGAGTCGCGGTCGTTCGAGCTGACCCGCAAGATGCGCGCGCTCTCCGCCCCCGGCATCCCGCTCTTCGCGCTGTCGCTCACGTTCGGCGGCATCGACTGGTTCATGACGCTGTCGCCGGCGTGGTTCTCGACGATGTACGGCGTGTACATCTTCGCCGGGGCCGTCGTCTCGATGTTCGCCTTCCTGACGCTGGTCTTCACCCGGATGAACACCTCCGGCCTGCTCACGACCGAGGTCAACGGCAACCACTTCCACGACCTCGGCAAGCTGATGTTCGCCTTCACGGTGTTCTGGGCGTACATCGCGTTCGCCCAGTACCTCCTGATCTGGTACGCGAACATCCCCGAGGAGACGGAGTTCTTCCTCCACAGGCAGACCAACGGCTGGGACACGGTCGGCTACACGCTCGTCATCATCCACTTCTTCGTGCCGTTCTTCCTGATGCTGTCGCGGCACACGAAGTACTGGGCGGGCCCGCGCGCCATCGGCGCCGTCATCATCCTCGTGATGCACTGGGTCGACCTGTACTGGCTCATCATGCCGAACCACGATCACCACTTCCACCTGAACGTCCTCGCCGATCTCGGCCCCTGGCTGTTCGTGATGGGCGTGATGCTGGCCTACTTCTTCAAGAACCTGGCGGGCGCGCCGATCATCCCGATCGGCGATCCGCGGCTCGAGCGCTCGCTCGCGCACCAGAACGCCTGAGGCTCGGATGGCACACGAGAAAGAACAACCGAAGAACGTCCTGATCGTCACCGTCGGCCTCGGCTGCGTCGTGGCGGTCACCGGCATCCTGTTCGGCCTGCAGAGCTACTACGACCACCTGCGCGACGCCCAGCAGCAGGAGAAGGTGTTCGGTCGCCCCAACGCCGACCTCGTCGCCCTCCGGGCGGAGGAGCACCGCAAGCTCACCACCTACGCCGCGCTCGACAAGGCGAAGGGGCGCTACCGGATCCCGATCGACCAGGCCATCGGCCTCTTGTCGAAGAAGGGTCGCGACGCCTTCCCCGTCCTCACGCCCGATCCTGCCAACGCCTGGGTGAACGGCGCGCCGGCCGCGTCAGCCTCCGCCTCCGCCGCGCCCGCCGCCTCCTCCGCCGAGCCCCCGAAGGACGCGAAGGACAAGGACAAGAAGGACAAGGACAAGGACAAGAAGGACAAGGACAAGAAGTGACGGTCGCTGCGCGCTCCCGGATCCTCACGCTCGCCGCCGCGCTCGCGGTCACGGCGAGCGTGTGCCCGGCGCGCGCCGACCGGGACTTCGGCTCCGCGCCCGCGCTGCCGGCCGATCAGCTCCCGCCCGAGCTCACGCAGATCGGCATCGACGAGCACCTCGGCGACAAAGTGCCGTCCGACGTCGAGCTCGTCGACGAGGCCGGGCGGCCCACGCGGATCGGCGACTACCTGAGGTCCGGCAAGCCCGTCGTCGTCAACTTCGTCTATCACACGTGCCCGACGCTCTGCACCTTCGTCCAGAGCGGCTTCGCCGCCAGCCTCCGCGAGGTGCCCTGGAGCATCGGTCGAGAGTTCGAGGTGCTCACCATCAGCATCGATCCGCGCGACACGCCGCAGATCGCCGCCGACAAGAAGGAGAAGTGGATCGCCGGCTACGGCCGCGATCCCGCGGTCACCCGCGCCGGCTGGCACTTCCTCACGGGGCAGGACCCGGAGCTCCGGAGGCTGACCAAGGCGTTCGGGTTCCGCTACGCGTTCGACGCGAAGCAGGGCCAGTACGCGCACTCGGCGGCGCTCTTCGTGCTGACCCCGACGGGGAAGATCAGCCGGTACCTCTACGGCATCGAGTTCCCCAAGAACGACGTGCGCCTCGCGCTCGCGGAGGCCGCGGAGGGGAAGATGGTCTCGACCGTCGATCACCTGCTTCTGTACTGTTACCAATACGATCCCAACGCGCGCAGCTACGTGCTGGTCGCGATGCGGGTCATGCGCCTCGGCGCCTTCGCCACGGTCCTCGGGCTGGGCGCCTTCCTGGGGGTGTTCTGGGCGCGCGAGCGCAAGAAGGCGAAGAAGCTCCCGCCCTCGCCCCCGGCCTCCAAGCTGTCTGACCCCGAGTCTCCCACTCCCGCTTTAGGTCCACATGACGACGCCCGAAACCTTCTGGCTCCCCGCAGCAAAGTCGACCGTCGCGCCCGAGGTCGACGCGCTCTATATGTTCATGTTGTGGGGGTCGCTCGTCCTCTTCGTGCTCATCATGGGCGCGGCCGGGTACTGGCTGTACAAGCACCGGCGCCGCCCGGGTGACGAGGAGAAGCTCGCGAAGCCCACGCCCCACTCCACGGCCATCGAGGTGTTCTGGTCGGTCGGGCCGCTGCTCGCCTGCATCGGCCTCTTCCACTGGGGCGTCGTCAGCTACATGAACATGCGCGTCGCGCCCGGTGACTCCGTGCAGGTGCAGGTCCGCGCGCGCAAGTGGGCGTGGGAGTTCGAGTACGCGAACGGCAAGATCACCGACCAGCTGTACGCGCCCGTCAACAAGCCCGTCCGCCTGATCATGACGTCCCAGGACGTCATCCACTCGTTCTTCATCCCCGACTTCCGCGTGAAGCAGGACGTCGTGCCCGGCCGGTACTCGACCTTGTGGTTCCAGGCGACCGAGGCGGGGACGTACCAGGTGTTCTGCGCGGAGTACTGCGGCGACAGCCACTCGAACATGCTGTCGAAGGTCGTCGTGCTGCCGCCGGCCGAGTACGACGCGAAGGTGAACGAGGACGACACGAAGGGCGTCCCGCTCGTCGACATCGGCAAGAAGGTCTACGAGGGCAAGGCCTGCAACTCCTGCCACTCGCTCGACGGCTCCCCCCGGGTCGGGCCGTCGTTCAAGGGCCTGTGGGGGAAGACCGAGGCGCTCGCGGACGGCAGCAGCGTCACGGTCGACGAGAACTACATCCGTGAGTCCATCCTGAACCCGAACGCGAAGATCGCGAAGGGGTTCCAGCCCGTGATGCCCACCTTCCAGGGGAGCCTGAAGGACCGGCACATCGAGGGCTTCATCGAGTTCCTCAAGGCTCAGAAGTAACGGAGACGAAATGGCCACCACTGACATCGCCGTCCCGGCCGCCCACGACGAGCCCAAGAGGGGGCTCTCGTACCTGGAGATCACCTCCGGGCTGAAGAGCTGGCTGCTCACCATCGATCACAAGCGGATCGGGCTCATGTACCTGGGGAGCGTGATCTTCGCGTTCTTCCTCGGCGGCGTGTTCGCGCTGCTCCTGCGCGCGGAGCTCCTGACGCCTGGCAAGACGTTCGTCGACGCGAAGACCTACAACCAGTTCTTCACGCTGCACGGCACCATCATGGTGTTCCTCTTCATCGTGCCGGCCATCCCGGCCGCGCTGGGGAACTTCTTCCTGCCCATCCAGGTGGGCGCCATCGACGTCGCGTTCCCCAGGCTGAACCTCGCGTCGTTCTACATCTACCTGCTCGGCGCCTTCGTCGCGATCTACTCGATCATCACCGGCAGCGTCGACACGGGCTGGACGTTCTACGCGCCCTACTCCACCGAGACCGACACCAACGTCATCCCGATGGTCGCCGGCGCGTTCATCATGGGCTTCTCGTCGATCCTCACCGGCGTGAACTTCGTGGTGACGGTCCACAAGCTGCGGGCGCCGGGCGTCACGTGGGGCCGCCTCTCGCTGTTCATCTGGTCGCTCTACGCGACGAGCATCATCCAGATCCTGGCGACGCCTGTGCTCGCGATCACGCTCGCCCTGCTCATCATGGAGCGCGCGGTGGGCATCGGGATCTTCGACCCGAAGATGGGCGGCGATCCCATCATGTTCCAGCACTTCTTCTGGTTCTACAGCCACCCGGCCGTCTACATCATGATCCTGCCGGGCATGGGCGTCATCAGCGAGCTCGTCGCGACGTTCTGCCGCAAGAAGATCTTCGGCTACAAGGCGGTCGCGCTCTCGTCGATCGGCCTCGCGCTGGTGTCGTTCCTGGTGTGGGGCCACCACCTGTTCGTCAGCGGGCAGAGCGAGTTCGCGACGATCGCGTTCAGCTTCCTCACGTTCCTCGTCGGCATCCCCTCGTCGATCAAGGTCATCAACTGGACGATGACGATGTACGAGGCCTCGATCGACCTGAAGACGCCGATGCTGTACGCGCTCGCGTTCATCTGGAACTTCATGATCGGCGGGCTCACCGGCATCTTCCTCGGGGTCCTTTCGGTCGACGTCCACCTGCACGACACCTACTTCGTCATCGCCCACTTCCACTACGTGATGATGGGCGGCACCGCGATGGCGTTCGTCGGCGGCCTCGTCTACTGGTGGCCGAAGATGACCGGCCGCATGGTCGACGAGCGGCTCGGGCGCGTCTCGTGGGCGCTGATCTTCCTCGGCTTCAACCTCACGTTCTTCGTCCAGTTCATCATGGGCGCGAGGGGCATGCCGCGCCGGTATTACAACTACCTCGACCAGTTCCAGAAGTTCCACCAGTTCTCGACCGTGGGCAGCTGGGTCCTCGGGCTCGGGTTCCTCGTGCTCCTGTACGCGCTCGTGCAGTCGCTCCGATCGGGCGTGAAGGCCACCAGCAACCCGTGGCACTCGCTCGCGCTCGAGTGGCAGTCGCCGTCGCCGCCCCCCCTCGAGAACTTCGAGGCGCCCGTCGTCGTCACCCACGGTCCGTACGACTACCACCTGGTCAAGACCACCAACACCTGAGAGCCGCGACGATCATGTCCACCGCCGCCGAAGCGCACGACGCAGAAGACCAGGGGCACGGGGCCGACCACGGCCACCACGGGCCGAAGTGGCTGGCCCACCATTTCGACAGCGGCGCGCAGCAGTTCGAGGCGGCGAAGCTGGGGATGTGGGTGTTCCTGGTGACCGAGGTGCTGATGTTCGGCGGCCTCTTCGCCGCCTACATCATCAACAAGTCGACCTACCACGATCTCTTCGTCCTCGGCCACGAGCACCTCGACAAGCGCCTCGGCGCGTTGAACACCGTCGTGCTCCTGTTCTCGAGCCTCACGGTGGCGCTCGCGGTGCGCTCGTCGCAGCTGGGCGAACGCAAGAAGGCGGGCACCTACCTGCTCGTCACCATCGCGTGCGCGTGCGCGTTCCTCGTCGTCAAGTACTTCGAGTACTCGCACAAGATTCATGACGGCCTCTTGCCGGGGCGCTTCTTCGCCGGCGCGGGGATGCCGAAGGAGACCCACATCTACTTCGCGCTGTACTTCATGATGACCGGCCTGCACGGGATCCACGTGACGATCGGCATCGGCCTCATCTTCTGGGTCTGGCTACGCAACCAGCGGGGCGAGTTCTCGCCCGCGTACTACACGCCGATCGACATCGTCGGGCTGTACTGGCACCTCGTCGACTTGATCTGGATCTACCTGTTCCCCCTCCTCTACTTGATCGGGTGAGCGACATGTCCTCCACCACCGCGCACGACGACTCTCACGACCTGGAAGACGAGGCAGGGGACCACCACGTCGACCCCATGTGGCTGTACCTGGGGGTCTTCGGCGGGCTCCTCGTGTTGACGGTGGTCACCGTCGCGGCCTCCTACGTCGACTTCGGCTCTGCCAACACCATCATCGCGGTGCTCATCGCGTCGATGAAGGCGTTCCTCGTCGCGTTCTTCTTCATGCACCTGCGGCACGACAAGCCGTTTCACTCGATCGTGTTCGTGGCCGGACTGTTGTTCTTGTCGTTCTTGTTCCTGTTCACGCTGCTCGACATGGACACGCGCAACGACGTCGATGACTGGCACGGCAAGCCCGTGAAGGCGGCGCCGACCGTCCCCGCGGGCGCGGCGCCCGGCGGCCATCACTTAGCGACCGTCCTCCGCGCGCCTGGTTCGCCTGGCGCGCGGGCGGGCTCCCGCCGTAACTTCGCCTGTTCGCGGAGCTGCGCGACGCACGCGCCGGCTTGGCACAGGCAGGCGCCGCCGCAGTCCATGGTGTTCGGGCGGCAATCGAGCGTGCAGACGAGCGATTCGCAGGCGGGCTTCGCCGCCGCGGGCACGCACGAGCGCGCGTGGCAGCACGTGGCGGGCACGCAGTCGGCGTCGGAGCGGCACTCTCGATCCACCGGCACCGCTGACGCCTGCGGCTTCGCGCTCCCGACGGGCTGCGGCGAGGGGACGTCGACGACGGCGGGATCCTGGCGCTTCGGGGTCGGTCCGCCGCACGCGGCGAGCGCCAGGGCGAGGGTGAGGAGCGGAGAGGAGCGCGTCACTTCTTCAGCTTCCCGAGCTTGTCCTTCGCGCGCTTGGCGGCGGGCGTGTCGCCGCCGACCTCGACGGCCTTCTCGTACGCCTTCTTCGCGTCGGCGGGCTTCTTCTGCTCCTCGAGCACCTCGCCCAGGTACACCCAGGCGTGCGCGAGCTTCGGATCTTCCTTGACTGCGGCTTCGAGGTCGGCGCGTGCGCCCGCCGCGTCCTTCTTGGATCGCTTGAAGAGCGCGCGGTACGTCAGCAGATCTGCAGAGGATTTCTGGGCGATCGCCTTGTCGATGGCCTTGATCGCGTCGTCGTACTGGCCGAGCTGCGCGAGTCGCTTCGCGACGGCCGCGCGCGCGTCGCGTGACGTGTCGGGCGCGTCCGCCGCGGCGCGGAGCAGCTTCGCCGCGTCGTCCTTCTTGCCGGCCGCGACGAGCGCGTCGACTTGGCCGAGCTCGTGCTCGATCTTCTTCGTCTTCGCGAAGAGCTTGCCGTAGGCGTCGGCCGCGGCGGGATCGCCGGCTGCGAGCAGCGCCGCCGCGTAGTTGGCGAGCAGGAGCGGATCGTCCGAGGCCTTGTCGACCAGCGGCTTCAGCAGCTTCGCGGCGTCGGCGCCCTTGCCCTGATCGAGCAGGATGGCCGAGAGGTTCACCGCGGCGTCGGCGAAGCCCGGCGCGAGGGTGAGCGCCTCGCGGAGGTGCTTCTCGGCGAGCGCCTTGTCGCCCAGCGTGTCGGCGGCGGTGCCCAGGTAGTAGTGCGCCTTCGCGTTCTTGGGGTTCTTGGTGAGCGCGGCCTCCGCGGCGGCCTTGGCGCGCTCGGCGTTGCCCGCGGACAGGGCCGCCTCGGCGTCCGCGACGTCACCTCCGCCGTCGTCCTTCGCGGCCGGCGGCGGGCGCTGCACCTCGACGGCGGGCTTCGACGGATCTTCGGCGGGCTTCGAGGGACCGCAGGCAGCGAGGGAGAGCAGCGCGACGAGCGCGGCGGGCGTGGGCTTCACGCGCGCGACTCTAGCCCAACGCGGTGCGCCCACGGCCCCATTCGATGGCGGCGAAAATGCACGTCTCCGACAGAACGACCGCGACGCGCCCCGAAGAGCTGCCGCAGGCCTCGAAGTGCCGTACACTGCGGCACCCCTTCAGGAGGCTTCCCATGCGCGCTCGTCAGGCTTCTCTCCTCGTTCTCTCGTTGGTGTCCGTGGGTCTCGGCGTCGCCGCGTGCGGGGGGGGCAGCTCGGTCACTCCCGACGACGGCCTGTCTGGCACGAACACGGGCGGCAGCGGCGGCGGCTCCTCCGGGGCCGGTGGGAGCAGCGCGGGGAAGGCGGGCGCCGGGGGAGGCAAGGCTGGTGGCGCCGCGGGCGGGTCCGCCGGGACAGCCGGCGGGGGAGGCGCGGCAGGCGCGGCGGGGGCGAAGGCGGGGGCGGGCGGCGCGAGCGGGGGCAGCGGCGCGGGAGCGGGCGGCGCGAGCGGCGCGGGAGCGGGCGGCGGCAACAGCGGGGGCGCGACGGCCTGCGGGCCGACGCAGGTCGACTGTGACAAGTCGGCGACGAACGGCTGCGAGACGACGATCTCGATCGACGAGGACAACTGCGGCGGCTGCGGGGTGAAGTGCCCCTCCGGCACGAACGCGGGCCCGAAGTGCAAGGCGCAGCTGTGCTTCCTCGAGTGCCTCACGGGCTACGCCGACTGCAACAAGACCGAGGCCGACGGCTGCGAGACCTCGACGGCGAGCGACGTCAACAACTGCGGCGTGTGCGGGTCGAAGTGCCCGTCCGGCACGAACGGGAAGCCCTCGTGCTTCAACGGCCAGTGCGGGTTCGCGTGCACGGCGCCGTTCGGCGACTGCAACGGCATCGCGGCCGACGGCTGCGAGAGCAACCTCGACAACGATCCGAAGAACTGCGGCGCGTGCGCGAAGAAGTGCGACAACGGCGGCAAGTGCGTGAACGGCGCCTGCGCCTGCGCGGGCTCCAGCGTGCAGGCGGAGCTCCTGCCGCTCGACATGTACGTGATGTTCGACAACTCGGGCTCGATGCAGGGGCAGCGCTGGGACAGCGCGACGGCCGCGATGACCGGCTTCCTCCAGAGCCCCGGATCGAACGGCATGGGCGTCGGGATCGACTTCTTCCCGTACCAGGACGGCTGCAGCTCGGCGGGATACGCGAACCCGAGGGTGCCGATCGCGAAGCTCCCGGGCAACGCCGCCGCGCTCGTGGGCGCGATCAACGCGGCGGATCCCGACGGCCCGAACACGCCGACGCTGCCGGCCGTCGAGGGGGCCCGCGACTACGCGCGCAGCTTCAAGACTGCGAACCCGACGCACAAGGTGATCGTCGTGCTCGTCACTGACGGCCAGCCCAACGGCTGCAGCTCTTCGGTCGCGTCGGCGTCGACGGCGGCGGCCGACTCCTTCAACGGCAACCCCAGCGTGCCGGTGTTCGTCGTCGGCGTCGGGAACTCGCTCCAGAACCTAGACGCGATCGCGGCCGCCGGCGGCACGCAGAAGGCCATCATCGTCAACAGCGGCGACAGCGCGCAGTTCCTCCAGGCGATGAAGGACATCCAGGGCAAGAGCATCGGCTGCGAGTACAAGGTCCCCGCGCCGCCTCCCGGGCAGTCGTTCGATCCGACGAAGGTGAACGTCCGCTACACGGGCACCGGCAAGCCCGCCGTCGTGTTGCCGAACGTCACGGGCGCCGCGGCGTGCGGCGCGGCCGGGGGCTGGTACTACGACGTCCCGAACGCGCCGACGAAGATCATCCTGTGCAAGAGCTCGTGCGACACCGCGCAGGCCGACTCGGGCGCGAAGGTCGAGATCGAGATCGGCTGCAACACGCAGAAGGACTGACACGGGCGCTTGCCGCTCGCGGGCGGCGCGCATACACCCGGCGGCATGCGCTCCGCCTGGATCCAGAAGCGCGCGGGTGTGGCCGCGCCGACGCAGATGTTCTTCGCCCGCGAGGGCACCGTGACAGAGGAGATGGCGTTCGTCGCCGAGCGCGAGCGCCTGTCTCCCGAGGTCGTCCGCGCCGAGGTCGCGCGCGGGCGCATGGTCATCCCCGCGAACGTCCACCACCAGAATCTGGAGCCGATGGCGATCGGCGTCGCCGCGAGCTGCAAGGTCAACGCGAACATCGGCAACTCCGCGGTGACCGGCGACGCGAGCGGCGAGCTCGAGAAGCTCCGCATCTGCATGAAGTACGGCGCGGACACGGTGATGGATCTGTCGACCGGCGGGAACATCGACGCCATCCGCAGGGAGATCATCGCCGCCGCGACGGTGCCGATCGGCACGGTGCCGATCTACCAGGCGCTGCAGGTCGGCAAGGACGTCAAGCGCATGACGGCCGACGATCTGCTCGACATGCTCGAGCACCAGGCGAAGCAGGGGGTCGACTACTTCACCATCCACGCCGGCGTGCTCGTCGAGCACCTGCCGCTCGTGAAGGACCGCATCACCGGCATCGTCTCGCGCGGCGGCTCGATCATGGCGCAGTGGATGCTCGAGCACCACCAGCAGAACCCCTTCTACTCGCGGTGGGATCGCGTGCTCGAGATCTGCGCGAAGTACGACGTCACCATCAGCGCGGGCGATGGGCTGCGGCCCGGGTGCCTCGCGGACGCGAGCGACGCCGCGCAGTTCGCCGAGCTGAAGACCCTCGGCGAGCTGACCCGCCGCGCGTGGGAGAAGAACGTGCAGGTGATGATCGAGGGGCCGGGGCACGTGCCGTTCGATCAGATCCAGATGAACGTGGAGAAGCAGATCGCCGAGTGCGGCGAGGCGCCGTTCTACGTCCTCGGCCCGCTCGTCACCGACATCGCCCCTGGGTACGACCACATCACGAGCGCGATCGGCGCGACGATGGCGGGCTACGCGGGCGCGGCGATGCTCTGCTACGTGACGCCGAAGGAGCACCTCGGGCTGCCCGGCCCGGACGACGTGCGCCAGGGGCTCGTCGCGTACAAGATCGCGGCGCACGCGGCGGACGTCGCGCGCAAGCGCCCCGGCGCGCGCGATCGCGACGACGCGATCTCTCGCGCGCGGTACGCGTTCGACTGGAAGGAGCAGTTCCGCCTCTCGCTCGACCCGGAGACCGCCCAGGCGATGCACGACGAGACGCTGCCCGACGAGTACTTCAAGACGGCCGAGTTCTGCTCGATGTGCGGGCCCAAGTTCTGCTCGATGCACATCAACCGCGCCGTGCAGGAGTTCGCGCAGAAGGTCGAGGAGGACCAGAAGGCCGGCAAGCACCGGCTCGCGTTGTTCCCCTGAGCATGGATTTCGGGATCACGAGGAGCGAGTGTCGGAGTCCGAAGCGGAATTCGAGCCGATTTGGGCTGAAACCGCGCGCAGGCGTGGCCGTGCCACGTCGAGCACGGTTTCACCCAAGGCGGC
>JADLFU010000135.1 GCA_020849655.1 Polyangiaceae bacterium
GCGCGGTGGAGCCCTGAGGGGGCCCATCAGCGCCATCGGCGGGCGAAGGCCACCACCCGGCGCGTCGGCTCACATAGCCGCGCGCACCGCCGCCTCGATGGCCGCGAGGTCGATCTTCTTCTGCTTCATCATCGCGGCGGTCGCCCTCTCGGACGTGACCTTGTCAGCGCTGAGGGTGAGCTCCGTCAGCCGGCGAGGGAAGACTTGCCACGACACGCCGAAGCGGTCCTTGCACCAGCCGCAGGGGCCCTCCTCGCCGCCGTCCGCGACGAGCGCCGCCCACAGCCGGTCGGTCTCGGCCTGGTCGTCCGTCTAGACGGAGATCGACACCGCCTCGGTGAGGGTGACGTGGGGCCCCGCGTCGAGGATCTGGTAGGGCGCCCCTCCGAGCACGAAATCGGTGACACTGAAGCCGCCGTGCTCGCCGCCGCCGGCGAAGGTGCGCTCGACGCGGCTGCCGGGCAGCAGCGCGCAGTAGAAGGCCGCCGCCTCGGCGCCTCGACCGTCTCGGAACCACAGGCAAGTGCGGATGGAACTGGGCATCGGGCTGGCTCTCCTCGGGTTGACTGCCGTCAAGCCTCACGCAGACCGTACCGCGCCCCCGCGCGGCCGCGCAAGGCGACCCGCGCCGCCGCGCCAGCGTTCACTCGTCGCCGAACAGCGCGCCCTGGGGCTCCGGGGGCGCCTTCTTCGGCTTGCCTAGGTGCTCGTACGCCTTGCGCGTCGCGATCCGCCCGCGCGGCGTGCGGCCGAGGAACCCCTGCTGCAGCAGGTACGGCTCGATGACGTCCTCGACCGTGTCGCGCGGCTCCGACAGGCTCGCCGCCAGCGTCTCGACGCCGACGGGCCCGCCGTCGTACGTGTCGATGATCACGCGCAGCAGCCGCCGGTCCATCTCGTCGAGGCCCGCGGGGTCGACGTCGAGGCGCTCGCAGGTGTGGCGCGCGATGGCCACGTCGATGACGCCGCTGCCCTCGATCTCGGCGAAGTCGCGCACGCGGCGCAGGATGCGGTTGGCGATGCGCGGCGTGCCGCGCGAGCGCTCCGCGATCGTCCTCGCGCCGTCGGGCTCGATCGGCGTCTCCAGCAGGCGCGCGCTCCGCGCGACGATCCTCGCGAGATCGTCGATCGAGTAGTAGTCGAGGCGCATCAGGTAGCCGAACCGGCTGATGAGCGGCGCCGTCAGCAGGCCCGTGCGCGTCGTCGCGCCGATGAGCGTGAACGGCTTCAGCGGCAGCTGCAGGCTCGTCGCGTACGGGCCGTCGCCGGTCATGATCTCGATCTGAAAATCCTCGATCGCCGGGTAGATGCTCTCCTCGACGGCGGGCGTGAGCCGGTGGATCTCGTCGATGAACAAGACGTCGCCGCGCTCGAGCTTCGTCAGGAGCCCTGCGAGCGCGCCCTTGTGCTCGACGGCGGGGCCGCTCGTCAGGTGCAGGGAGACGCCGAGCTCGTTCGCGAGGATGTGCGCGAGCGTCGTCTTGCCGAGGCCCGGCGGTCCGCACAGGAGCACGTGATCGAGCGGCTCGCCGCGCCGCTTCGCCGCCTGGACGAACACCCGCAGGTTGTCGCGGTGCTGGTCCTGCCCGACGTACTCGTCGAGCGACGTGGGGCGAAACAGCCTGTCGAAGCGCTCCTCCTCGCCGTCGGCGCGCGCGGGGGAGACGGCGCGGGGCTCCTCCGGTCGCGGCGGCTCCTTCTGTGGGCGGCGGCTCGCCATGTGCCGCCCGAGACATCGCCGCGAACGCCGACGATGGCAAGCGCGGCGCCATCGCGGCTATGCTGCGCGCCCCATGGATGACCTCGGACCGTCCGAGCGCGTGCGCCTGGTGAGCCGGTTCGGTCGCCCCTTCTCGGCCGGAGACGTGCTGTTTCGCGAGGGCGAGCCGGGCGGCGAGGCGCTCCTGCTGCAAGAGGGCCGGGTGCGCCTGTTGAAGCGCGTGCGCGGGGTCGAGCGCAGCCTGATGATCCTGCGGCCGGGCGATCTCTTCGGCGAGTCGGCGCTCGTGCCGGGCAGCCCGCGCACGTCGACGGCGGTCGCGCTCTCCGACGGGCTCGTGCTGGTCATCGAGCAGGGCACGCTGCACAACCTCCTCGAGACGCACCCGGGCGTGGCCAACAAGCTCGTGCACCAGCTCGTCCGGCGCCTGCGCGACGCCGAGGATCAGATCGAGCTGATGATGCTGCGCGACGGACAGTCGAAGATCGTCGCGGCGCTGCTGAAGGCCGCCCAGGCCTCTGGCGCGACGGGCGGCGCCGTCAAGCTCAACCTGTCGCCGATGGATCTCTCGAGCCGCGTCGGCCTCGACGTCCACGCCGTGAGGACGGGCGTCAAGCGCCTCCGCGCCGGCGAGTACCTCGACGTGCACGGCGACCGGCTCGAGATCCTCGACCTCGACGCGCTCCGCAAGCTGTACGGCCTGCTCGGCACGAAGGACCAGATCTCGTCCGATCCGGGCGACGATCCGTCCCCCTGACGCCACGCGGCCTGGGCCAAGTTCCTTCGCAAATCCCTGAACAATCGCGCAGGTAGCGAGTGTTTTCCGGGTTGACGTCGCGGGGGAGGCGAGGCTATCGGTGTGCCCGCCAGCCACACTCGCTATGACATCCGTGTCGCAGTCCTCGCGAGCTGCTTGGCTCCCCCTCCTCCTGATGATCACGACTGGGCTCACGAGCGGCTGTCGCACGGGGCGTCCGAAGGACGCTTCGAAGCAGGCGCTCGCCCAGCACGATCTCGGCGTCGACGCGTTCTCGAAGGGCAACCTCCGCGGCGCGCTCACGCACGCGCGGAAGGCGGTCGAGCTCGACGACGAGAACGCCGACGCGCAGCTCCTCGTCGCGACGGTGCTGGTGGGGTTCTGCTCGTACTCCCCGGACGAGTGCCGCCTCGACGAGGCCGAGCGCGCGGCGCGCGCGGCGCTGAAGCTGAAGCCCGATTTCCGCGAGGCGCGCAACACGCTGGGCAGCGTGCTCATCAACGAGAAGAAGTACGACGAGGCGGTGGCGACGCTGACCCCGCTCACCGAGGACATGCTCTACGCGACCCCGGAGATCGCGTGGGGCAACCTCGGCTGGGCGCAGCTCGAGAAGGGCGACGTCGACGCGGCGATCACGTCGCTGAAGCGCGCGATGGCGCTGCAGCCGCAGTTCTGCTGGGGCGGGCTGAAGCTCGGGCTCGCCTACGAAAAAAAGGCCGATCTCGGCACCGCCGAGGTCACGCTGACGAAGGCGATCGAGACCGACAAGCCGCAGTGCAAGGCCTTCCCCGATCTGTTCGAGGCGCGCGCGCGGGTGCGCCAGCGGCTCGGTGACGCGGCCGGCGCGAAGGACGACCTCGAGCGCTGCAAGAAGGTCGGCGAGGGCACGCCGTCGGGCCGGCGCTGCGCGGCAGGAGGCGGGAGCTGATGGAGTCGATCGGCGCGTTCCTCCGCAAGCACCGCGAGGCGCGGGCGATGAGCCGCGAGGAGATCTCGCGCGCGACCCGCATCCCGGTGCACTCGATCGAGCGCCTGGAAGACGACCGCTTCGACGATCTGCCGGGCGAGGTGTTCGTGCGCGGGTTCCTCCGCGCCTACGCGCGCTCGGTCGGCCTCGCGGTCGACGAGGTGCTCGCGATGTACACCGCGAGCCGCCGCGTCGCGTACGTGACGCCGATCCCGGTGATGTCGCCGATCCACAAGGCGACGAAGAAGCGCTTCGGCGTTGCGATCGCGTTCGTCGTCCTGCTCGTGCTCTTCACGCTCGCGGTCAGCATCGTGCTGAAGCCGCGCGGCCGCGAGCTGCCGCAGGTGCTGTCGCAGGCCGCGTCGACGACCCAGGCGCTCGGCTGAGGCCGGCGGGTGGCACGCCCGCGCGCGAGCACGCGTCGGCACACGACCGAGGCGCTCGTGACGAAGGCCGTGTCGTACGGGGACGCGGACGTCATCCTGCACCTGTTCACCGAGCGGCTCGGCGCGGTCTCGGCCATCGCGCACCGGGCGAAGCGGAGCGACAAGCTCGCGCGCGAGCCGCTCCACACGCTCCAGGTGACGCTCGACGAGCGCGAGGGGCGCGAGCTGATGACGCTCGCCGAGTCGCGCCTCGCGACGCCGCGCCTCGCGCTCCTGTCGAGCCTCGACGCGATGGAGCTCGCGGGCGGGGCGCTCGCGCTCGTGCGCACGATCGCGCCGCCGCGCGTGGTCGAGCCCGAGCTCTGGGCGCGCGTCGTCGCGCTGCTCGACGCGCCGTCGAGGGTCGCGCTCGCGGAGCTCGGCCTGCGCGCGCTGTCGATCGCGGGGTTCGGCCTCGAGCTCCACGCGTGCGTGGCCTGCGGCGCGCCGTGCCCCTCCGGCAAGGCCGCGCTCGTGTCGCCGGAGCGCGGGGGCGTCGTGTGCCGCGCGTGCGGGGGCGGGCGGCTCTGGCTGTCGGGCGAGGCGCGGGCGGCGATCGCGCGGGCCGGTGAGGGCGCGTGCGGCGCGCTCGACGAGGGCCACATTCCGCGGGCGGTCGAGATCGTCTCGCTCGCCCTCGCGGCCCACGGCGGCGTGGTAGATTCCCGGCGATGGGCGACCATGTCCTCGCGATGAAGCCGGTGCGCGTCCGCGCGCCCAGGGGGGCTCGCGTGTTCGAGGTGCAGTGGGCCGACGGCTACGTCGGCAAGATCCCCCACGAGCTGTTGCGGGGGTACTGCCCGTGCGCCGGTTGCCAGGGGCACGCCGGGACGATCAAGTTCGTCGCGGGCGGCGACCAGGAGCTCGAGGCCATCACCCCCGTCGGCAACTACGCGCTGTCGATGCAGTGGGGCGACGGGCACGCGTCGGGGATCTACTCCTTCAAGTACCTGCGCTCGCTCTCGGAGATGGCCGAGCGGCTCGCCGCGGAGCCCGAGGCGAAGCGGCCGCGCCTCGAGCGGAGCTGACCGCGGGGCTCGCGGGGCCGGGGTCTCGCAGGCGAGTCGCCGCGAGGTCGAGGCGCCGATCGAGCGCGACGCCGCGCTACGCTCCCAGCTCGTTGGCCTCCAGGGCTGCCTTCCTCGTCGCCTCGCTCCTCTGCCTCGCGTGCCGCCCGGGCGGCGCGGTGTTCCCCGTCGCGGTGGGGGCGCGTGGCCCGTTGCCCACGTGGAACGGCCCGTGCGACGAGGCAGGCGTGGGGGGCGACGCGGTCACGGTCGAGCGCGGCCGCTACGTCGCCGTGCGCGAGGGAGACGCGACGCTCGGGTGCCGCGACGGCCTGGTGCGCATGGAGGCGCGCGCGGTCGCGTCGCTGCGCCTCGAAGGGCCCGCGACCCTCGGCGACAGGTGGCAGACGTACCGCCTCACCGCGGCGGCGGCCGACGGCGGCGCGCTCGATCTCGGGGACGCAGAGATCTCGTGGACCCTCTCTGACTCCCTCGAGCGAGACTCGAGCTGCCATGGCCACCTGATCGCGTCCTGCGATCCGCCGCGCGCCCTCCGCGTGCGGCTCCGTCAGGGCGCAGCGGCAGCGGAGGCAGAGATCTCGGCGACGTTCGGGGGGCGCCGCGCGACGCGCACCCTGCGCCGCGAGTGACAGCGTGACCGGGGGACGAGCGTGACCGTCACGCCGTCCGTGGACCCGCGCGCTCGCCGGGCGTCACAGACCCGGGCAGGGGGTGCCGAGGGGCGCGGCCGCCGGCACGACGGCGGTGCCGGTCTTCTTCCAGGTCGCGAGGAAGCACCCGTACTGGTACTTGACCGCGTCGAGCTGTGTGTAAAGAGCGTGAGGATCGTACACGCCGTCTCCGAGGAACTGGAGCTGCCCGCCGGTGTACGGGCGCCCGTCCTCGCTCTTCAGGTTCGCGGCGATCGGCAGCGGCGCGAGCCCCGCGAGCCCGGCCGTCGCGAGCGCGGGCTGGGTGGAGGTCCAGATCTCCTGCCCCACCATCGGGTGCTCGTAGCCGAGGGCCATCGCGTCGTAGACGACGGGCGGGAAGTACGAGTCGTCCTTGCCCACCGGCTCGTAGATGTGGCGCACCGGGTGCCCGGCGAGCGGGTGCTTGGCGACGCGGGCCGTGTAGACGAGCGGATCGGACGCCTCCGCCGCCGTCTCGAAGAGGTGCAGCGCGGGGTGCATGAACGACAGCTTCACGCGCGGGGTGCTCAGCAGCACCGCGATCTTCTTGTCGGTCTCGCCGTAGAGCTTCGTCTTCGTGATGAAGTAGCTCCAGTACCCGCCCGCGCCCGTCGGGACGGCCGCCTTCACGTCGGGGTGCGTGGCGGCGAAGAGGTTCGTGTACATGCCGCCCATCGACTGGCCCTGCGCCGCGATGCCCGACCTGTCGAAGTGCACGCCGTTCTCGCCCGCGGGGAGCGTGATCTCGGGGCACGCGGCGACGACGGAGGGAGGCAGCTCGAGCTTCATCAGCGCCTCCTCGAACAGCCACTGCTCGAGCACGCCCTGCCGGAACGTGTCGCGGAACGCGCCGAGGTTGTCGAGGTTGAGGTACGCCGTCTCGCCCGCGCCAGGGAGGCGCTCCGGGTTCACCGGCAGCGCGGAGCCGGCCATCGCGAACCCGTGCTTCGCGACGACGAAGCCGGGGCCCTCGCCGGGGGTGTTGCAGCCCTTCGTGCCCATCCACTCGTCGAGGGCGGAGTCCTTCGGGCACTGCGAGAGATCGCTCGTCACGCGCCACGTCCCGCGCTCGACGATCGCGGTCGAGAGCCCGCCCGAGCCGTGAAAATAGAGGACGAGCGGGTAGCCGCCGGCGGGCATCGGCGCGCGGGGCAGCGTGATCGTGAAAGGCGCGGTCTCCTCTCGCTGGGTCTTCGGCAGGCCGTCGGCGCCGAGCTCGAACGTGCCGTCCTTCGCGAAGGGCGGGGTGCCGCGCTGGAACTGCGGGTACCGCACCTTGCCGATGAGCTCGCAGTAGCCGGCGTGGCTCGCGCCATCGACGGGGTCGACCTTCACGTCCTCGAGCGTCACGTCCATCGCGGCCGTCACCTTCGCGGCGAGCTTCGCGGTCTCGTCGACCACGTCGCCGGTCGTGAACACCGTCGCCGCGGCCACGCTCGACGCGGGCACGCCGAGCTTCGCGAGCGCGTCGACGAGCGGCGCGTACAGGGTCTTCGCGGCCTCGCCGGACGCGCCCGCCGGCGCGCGCCCCGCGAGCAGATCGCCGAGCGCGGCCGGCTGGCCGAGCGGCGCGCCGCCCGCGTCGTTGTACGAGCGCAGCACGACGAACGCGTAGCGCGTGCGCGCGCGCAGCACGAAGCCGGGCCGCGCGGCCGCGGCGATGACGTTCGCCGGGACGTAGTCGTCCTCGGGCAGGGTGCCAGCGATCGTCGGCACCAGCCGGCCGCGCTCGGGCGACGACGGATCCACGTCGAGCAGGAGCACCGGCGACGACTTGTCGGCCGGGATTGCCTCCTCGAGATCGCGCGTGGCCGGCGCGTCGGAGAACTTGAAGTAGGCGACGGGCACGACCGGGAAGCCCACGTGCTCCGCGGCGACCGGGCGCAGCCCCTCGACCATCACGAGCGACGCCGGGTTGGGAAACCCGCGCGCGTCGATCGTGCCGGCGGCCGTCAGGCGCAGGTCTGACGGGTACGGCGCGTCGTAGAAATGCTCCTCGGTCGAGAGATCGAGGCCGAGATCGAGCGCGACCTTCGCGCCCGGCAGATCGGTCGCGGCGGGGGTGGTGACGGGCGGCGCCGTCGACGCGTCGCCGTCGGAGCCGCAGGCGGCGGCGAGCGTGAGGGAGAGAGAGAGCGGGGCGAAGGCGAAGAGGTGGCGTGGACGCACGGCGCGGCAGCATAGGAGCCGCGCCGCGGCGTCGCCACCTCGGCCCGCTACTCGCGCGGCCGGTACGCGGGGTTCACGTTCGGCCACCAGCTCTCACCGGCGAGCCGGTAGACGGTGAGCCGCAGGAAATCGACGCCGATCGTCGCGACGAGCGTGCGCGCGTCGTTCGTCCCCTGCGAGTAGGCGACCTGCGCGACGACCCCGAACGGCGCGCCGAGCGACAGCGCGCTCGTCCACCCCGACGAGCCCTCGCCGAACTTGCGGAAGTAGCCGCCCGCGTCGAGCGCCGCGCCCCACCGGCCGAGCACGTAGCCGCGGTTCGCGACGCGCGCGTACGCCGCGTGATCGAAGCCCTGGCCGAAGTAGGGCGTGAGCCTGACGCCGACGCCGACCATCACCGGCACCTGCGGAGGCGCGCCGATGCCGACGTCGAACGGCAGCGCGCAGCGGCTCCGCTCGCCCGCGCCGAGCCAGCGGAGGCGCGCCTCCCCTCCCTGGACGGACAGCCAGCTCGACGGCTCGGCCGCGGCCTCGCCCGTCGAGGCGAGCACCGCGACCATCGACGCGGCCGCGAAGAGCGCGCGCGCCGCCGTCACGGGAGCGCTTCGACGAGGACCGCGATGCCCTGCCCACCGCCGATGCACGCCGAGCCCATGCCGAGGCGCTGCCCGCGCCGGCGCAGCTCGTGGACGAGGTGCGTCACGATGCGCGCGCCGGAGGTGCCGAGCGGGTGGCCGAGCGCGATCGCGCCGCCGTCCACGTTGGTCTTGTCGCGCGGGAGCCCCAGCTCCTTCTCGACCGCGAGGTACTGCGGCGCGAACGCCTCGTTGACCTCGAACAGATCGACCTTGTCGAGCGCGACGCTCGCGCGGGCGAGCGCCGCCTGGATCGCGGGGACGGGGCCGATGCCCATCAGCGAGGGCTCGACGCCCGCGACGCCCGCGCTCACGAACCGCGCGAGCGGCGAGAGGCCGTGCTGCTTCGCGAGCTCGGCCGAGGTGAGCACGAGCATCGAGGCGCCGTCGCAGATGCCCGACGCGTTGCCCGCCGTCACGACGCCGTCCTTCTTGAACACCGGCGGCAGCTTCGCGAGCGTCTCCATCGTCGTCTGCGCGCGCGGGTGCTCGTCGGCGGCGAACGTGACGGTCGCCTTCTTCGACGCGAGCTCGATCGGCGCGATCTCGGCCTTGAACCGGCCCGCCTCCGCCGCCGCCGCGGTGCGCTGCTGCGAGGAGACCGCGAGCAGATCGGCCTGCTCGCGCGTGATGCCGTATTTCACCGCGAGGTTCTCGGCGGTGATGGCCATCGGCGTGTTGCAGTAGCTGTCGGTGAGCGCGCTCCAGAGGCTGTCCTCCAGGCCGGGCGCCTTGCCGAACGCGAAGCCGTCGCGGCCGCCGCGCAGCACGTGGGGCGCCTGGGTCATGTTCTCGGTGCCGCCGACGAGGACGGCGTCCGCCTCGCCGAGCTGGATCTCCTTCACGCCCTGCACGATCGCCTCGAAGCCCGAGCCGCAGAGGCGGTTGACGGTGACGGCGGGCGTCGTGATCGGCAGGCCCGCCTTCAGCCCGATGTGGCGCGCGCAGTAGATCGCGTCGGCGCTCGTCTGCATCACGTTGCCGACGATGACGTGGCCGATGAGCTCGATCGGGAGCCGGGCCTCCGCGAGCGCGGCCTTCGCGGCGTGCGCGCCGAGGTCGTTCGCGGACATCGACTTCAACGATCCCTGAAGCGTGCCGAACGCGGTGCGCTTCGCTGCGACGATGACGACTTCTTTGGCCATGATCTCCTCGTGGGGGCGCGGGCGATGGCCCGCGCGGCGCCGCGCTCTTAGCACGGCTCCCGGTCCGGCCGGGCGCTCGCGCCGTCTCGTGTGAGCGCGGCGATGAACGGCGTCGCCGGCGCCCGCGCGAGGTCGTCCCACGTGCCCAGCTGCGTGACGCGACCAGCCTCGAGCACCGCGACCCGCGCGCCGAGCGCCCGCGCGTCGGCCGCGTCGTGCGTCACGACGATGGCGGGCAGCGCGACCTCGTCGAGCCAGGCGGCGAGGAACGCGCGGACGTCGCGCCGCGCGTGCACGTCGAGCGCGGCGAGGGGCTCGTCGAGCAAGAGCGCCCGCGGCCGCCCCGCGAGCGCCCGCGCGAGCGCGACGCGCTGCTGCTCGCCGCCGGACAGCGTCGAGGGGCGCCTCGTCGCGAACGCCTGGAGCCCCAGCCGGTCGAGGAGCGCGCGGGCCGCCTGCGCGCGCTCTCGCGACGGGCGACCGGGCTCCGCGCAGGCGAGCGCGAACTCGACGTTGCCGAGGACGTCGAGGTGCGAGAAGAGCGCGTACCGCTGCGGCACATACCCCAGGCGCCGCCGCTCGAGCGGGACGTCGACGCCGCGCGCCGAGTCGAACAGCGTGTCGTCGCCGGCCGTGACCCGCCCGGTCGCCCCCGGGACGAGGCCGAGCGCGAACCGCAGCAGCGTGGATTTTCCCGCGCCGTTCGGCCCGAGCAGCACGAGCGCGCCCGGCCCGGTCTCGAGCGCGACCTCCATCGAGCGATCCGCGTCGGCGAGGCGCATCGTCAGCGACAGCGACGCCACGCTCATCGGGGCGCGCCCACCCTCCGCGTGGCCAGGTGGACGACGCCGAGCAGCGAGAACGCGACGACGACGAGCACGATCGACAGGGCCTGCGCCGCGCGCAGATCGGCCTCGAGCGCCGCGTAGATGGCGAGCGGCAGCGTCTGCGTCACGCCCTGGAGGTTCCCCGCGAACGTGAGCGTCGCGCCCAGCTCACCGAGCGCGCGCGCCCAGCTCATCGCGGCCCCCGCGAAGAGGCCAGGCGCGGCGAGCGGGACGGCGACGCGCGCGAACACCGAGAGCGGCCCCGCGCCGAGCGCGCGCGCGACGACGAAGAGCTCGGGATCGACGCGCCGGAACGCGGCGACGGCCGCCTGCACGAAGAACGGCGCCGACACGAACACCTCCGCGACGACGACGGCGGGTGTGGAGAATGTGACGCTCCATCCGTCGGGGTACAGCCAGCCCGCGAAGAGCCCGCGCCGCCCGACCGCGAGCAGCATCGCGATCCCCGCGGCCGCCGGCGGCACGACGATCGGCAGCTGCACGACGGCCTCGACGACGCTCGCGAGCCGACCCCGCGATCGCGCGAGCGACCACGCGAGCGGCGTCCCGAGCGCGACCACGACGGCGGCGCTCACCGTCGTCGTCAGGAGGCTGAGGCGCAGCGCGGGCCACACCAGCGGGTGCGCGAGCCCGGCGCGCAGCTCGCCGCGGGACGTCTCGACGAAGAGCGCGACGATCGGCGCGGCGAGGAAGCACGCGAGCAGCCCGCCCGCGGCCGCGAGCGCGCCTCGCTCGAGCGTGTGGCGCGCGCTCAACGGGCCGCCTCGCCCGGCAGGAGGAAGCCCGCGCGCGAGAGGACGCCGCGGCCAGCGGGCGACGTGACGTGCTCGATCCACGCGCGGGCGAGCCCAGGGTGCGGCGCGCCCTCGACGACGGCGATCGGGTAGTCCGCGCGCACCGACAAGGCCGGCGGCACCGCGATCACGGTGAGCCCTGCGACCCCGTGGGCGTCGGTCCGGTAGACGACGCCGGCGTCTGCCTCGCCGAGGCGCACCTTCGCCAGCACCTGGCGCACCGACAGCTCGCGCGAGACGACGCGCGCCTCGACCCGCGCGCGAAAGTCGTCGCCGTACGGTGCGCGCGCGCGCTCCAGCACCTCGGCCGTGTAGCGCCCGATCGGGACGTCCGGCGCGCCGAGCACGATCCGCCCGGCGTGAGGCAGCTCCGAGAGCGCGGTGATCCTCTCCTTCGCCTCTCGCGCGACGACGAGCACGGGCTCGTTCTGCGCGAACACGACCGCGCGCCCGACCCGGCCTGCTCGCGCGAGGTCGTCCATGTGCCGCAGATCGGCCGACGCGAGCACGTCCGCCCGCGCCCCGTGCTCGAGCTGGGCGCGGAGCTCCTGCGTCCCCGCGTACTGGAGCGTGACGCGCACGCCAGGGTGATCACGGCGGAACGACGCGGCGAGCTCGTCGAAGACCTCGCGCAGCGAGGCCGCGGCGAAGACGACGACCTCGGCGGACGGCGCCGCCCGACGCGCGCACCCCGCGACCGCGAGCGCGGCCAGCGCGGAGGCCACGAGCGCGCGGCGGTCGAGCGCGCGCTTCATATCGTGCCCACCACCTGCGCGTAGGCGTAGAGCGGCGTCCCGTCGCGCCCGCCCTCCGCTTCGCGCGCGAAGCGCCCCCGCGCGAGCGCCGCGGCCCCGATCTCGATCGCGACGTTGCCAGGCACCGGGCTCCACCGAGCGCGCGCGTCGACGACGTGCCCGATGAACGCGCCGGAGTCACCCGCGCGGTCGCGCACGCCCGCGGCCGCCCACGCGTCGCGCGCCGAAGCGAGCCACGCCGCGCGGTAGGTCGCCACGACGCCGACGGTGGACAGAGGCTCGAGCTGCACGCGCGCGCCGGGGGAGGCGAGATCACTGCGCGCGAGCACGCCCCACAGCCCCGTCGGACCGAAGTCGAACCGCCGCGCGGCGAACAGCGGATCGAACCGGCCGTTCACGCCGTCCGACGGATCTCGATCGCCCGAGGCCGCGTCGAGCAGCAGCGCGAGGCGAGGCCGGAGCGGCGCCGCGGCGAGGAGCCCGACCTCCGCGTGGACCGACGCCGCCCGGTGGCGCAGCTCACGATGGTCGCTCGCGGCCGATGACGCGCGTGACGTCCCGAGCTGCCCCATCACCTCGAGCTCGCCGTCGAGCGCGCCTGGCGAGGGCGCGACGACGACGCGCGCCCCCGGCGTGACGAGGCGGCGATCGGCGGACGGGACGGCCGGGGTGTCGCGCTCGCCGAGGCCGATGACGTACGACTCCACGCGCGCCCGCCCGGCGATCGACGCCGAGGAGAGCGCGAGCGCCCAGAGGACGGCGCCGCTCGACTCGCGGTCGCGCGCCAGCCTCGCGTCGGCGAGCGCCGCCGGGCTCGACGGGAGCCTGGTCACCGGCGTCACGACGAGGGCGCGGAGCGCGTGGCCGGCGGGGCTGCGCCAGGTCGCGTCGACGCCGCTGAAGCCGTTGATGGTGTTGCGGTAGTCGTTGCGCGCGACGAGGCGCCGGCTGCCGAGATCGATCGTGAAGCGCCCGGCCTTCACCGACGCCGCGTCGCCGTCGATGAGCACGGAGGCGCCGCGCAGCCCCGCGTACGCCTGGAGCACGTCGAGCGGATCGACGATCGTGGTGTTCAACGCCGAGTCGCGCGTGGCGAACGCGCGCGCGTCCACGAGCTCGACGCCCGCCGTGACGGCCGCGCCGCGCGCCTCCGCGACGAGCCGCGTGCGCAGCGACAGCGCCGTCACGCCGCCGGGCGACCCGGCGCGAAAGTCCGACGACAGCCGCTCCACGCGCTCGCGGTGCTCGAGCCCGACGCGCAGCCAGCTCGGCAGGCCAAGCGCCTCCCCGGCGCGCCACGGGGGAGGCTCCGCGCCGCACGCGGACCCCCACGCGACCACCGCGGCGACGACGCGCCCCGCGCGCCTCACGCGACCTCGGCGACGCGCGCGCCCGCCGCGCTGGCGTCGTAGCCGAGCGCCGAGAGCTCGCGCCGGACCTCGGCCGAGCAGAGCTCGTCGAGCAGCCGCTGCACGCGCGGATCCAGGAGCGACGCGCGGGGCAGCGCGAGATCGTAGCGCTCCGTGGCGAGCGGGACGAACCCGAGCCCCAGCGCCAGCGCCGCGTCGCGCGACGCGACCCCGACGTCGGCCGCGCCCATCGCCACCGCGCGCGCGACGTCGAGGTGGCCCTCGACGACGAGGGTCGGCCGCCGCGCGATCGCCGCCGGCAGCCGCGCTCGCCGCACCGTCCGCTCGAGGAGCCGCTGCGCGCCCGCGCCCTCCGGTCGACCGACGACGCGCAGCCCCGGACGGCCGAGATCGCCCGCGCGGCGCGGCGCGCGAGGATCCCCCGCGCGCACAACGAGCCCCGCCTCCCAGCTCGCCAGCGTCACCAGCGTGAGCGCCTCCGGGCAGCGGGCCCGGCGCACGTCTGGAATGTTATGTTCGCCCGTCTCCTCGTCGACGAGGTGCAGGCCGGCCACGTGCGCGTGCCTCGACGCGAGGGCGCGGAGCGCGGCCTGGCTCGACCGGGGCAGCCACACGAACCTGCCCGCGCCACGTCTGGCCGTCAGGCGCGCGGCGAGCACCCCGAGGCCCGCCGCGCAGCCGAGGACGAGCACGTTCTCGGCGAGCTCCGCGAGCGGCGACAGCGGCGAGACGAGGGCGGCCCCGTCGCGCTCGCCGTCGACGATCCCGCCCGCCGGCGCGCCCGGCGCCGTCGGGTCGAGCGGCGCCGTGACCCAGCGCCCGTCCACCTGGGCGACGGCGGCGCGACCCGAGAACGGCGCCTCTCGCCGCGCGGCCACGCGCTCGTCGGGCCGCGCGCCGAAGAGCGCCTCGACCCCCGCGCCGAGCGCGCGCGCCAGCCGGAGCGCGACGTCCACCGACGGCGTGGCGCGCCCGCCCTCGATCGCGCCGACGCTCTGGCGGCTGAGCCCCGCGCGCTCGGCGAGCTCGAGCTGCGAGAGCCGCAGACGCGCTCGCGCGGCGCGGACCTGGTTCGGCGGGGCCATGTCGCGCAGTCTTACCATGGTGGAGCGCACTCTTTCCACAGGCGCGCCGCGCGAGCGCCACGCCCTCGCGCGTCGGGGCGCGGCGCTACCGGGTGAACAGGCGCGCGATCTCGTCGGCGTCGAACACGCCCGCGATCTCGGCGCTCAGCTCCCCGCCGGACGGGCCGAGGATCGCGAGGAGCGTCGCCCGCACGCCGTCGCCGTGGGCGATCCCGGACCCCACGAGCGACGTCCGCGAGACGCCGTCGTCCGCGCTCGTCGCCTGCACCGTGAGGAGCGCGTCCTCGCACCGGTGGAACCGCCAGCTCACGCGCGGGGGCCCCGGCACGTCCTGCGACGCGCCTCCGACCTCGAAGCGGACGGCGTCGTGCGGCGACAGCGCGGCCATCACGTCGAGCCCGCGCGCCACGAGAGAGGCCGCGATCTCCGCCGACTCCGCCGCGGGCACCGCGCGCCGCGCCCGCGCCTCCGGGGGAGCGCTCGCGGGAGGTCGAAGCCTCGCCGTGATCGCGGCCCACGCGGCCGTGAGCGCGCCCTCGTCGTCGAACAGCCACTCCCCCGGGTACCGCCCGCGCCCGCCGATCCTAGCCTGGTCCAGCGTCCGCCAGACGAACGTGCCCTGCTCGCGGCGCTCCTCCACGCCGAAGTCGTCCCAGGTGCCGCGGTACGTGACGGGGATGACGAGCGCGCGCGCGCCGTCGGCCTGTGTCTGCACGGCGAACCGATACGCGCGCGTCGCCGACAGCGGCGCGGGGCCGCTCCCGTACGCCGACGTGTCACCGAGCGGCGCCGTCACGTCGAGGACTCGGCGCGCGGGCGTGAGGGGGCGAGCTCGAGGGGCATCCCACCCAGGGTAACCCGCGCCGGGGGCTCGCTGGCCCGCGGCGCCCGATCCGCGGCGGCCCGCAGATCTACGTTGAACGCCGGCGCGCTCGGGCGTCTGATGCCGGCCTCTCATGCGCCCCCGTGCCCTCTCCGTCAGCCTGCTCCTGCTCCCGTCCATGCTCGCCGCCTGTGGAGGTGGCGCGGGCGCGCCCGCGCAGTCCGTCCGGCCGACGGCGCAGACCGCGTCGCAGGCGATGGGCGAGAAGAGCGAGCCCGCCGCGTGTCACGAGGTCACCCGCGAGGGCAAGCCGCTCATCGTCGACTGGAAGCCCGAGCAGCGCGGCGACCTCGAGGTCGCGATGTCGAGCGGCGTCGCCGTCGTCGCGTACGACTGCAAGCACCTCGAGCTCCTGTCGGACTGCAAGGTCGAGGGCTCCTACGGGTTCAAGGGTGTCGTGCTGAAGCAGCAGCTCATCCGCCTGTCGGACGCCGACGAGGTGAAGGTCAACCTCCCGCTCTCGGGCCCGCTGCTCGCGGCCAAGATCGGCGGCGAGCTCGGCCGCGGCACGACCCTCGATCTCGCGACGGCGCTCGTCGGCAACCGCGTCTCGACACGCACGCAGATCGCGCGCGGGGAGCTGCGCGGCCGCTGCGACGGCGCGACCCACTTCGTGCGCGGCGCGAACATCGGCGCGTTCGTGATGCAGACGGGCGAGGAGGCGCGCGTCTCGACCGCCGCCGACGTCTTCGGCGCCGGGGCCTCGGCGAAGAGCCAGTCGAGCAAGCTCGCGCGCCAGGAGGACGGCAGCCTCGACGCGTGCAAGGCCATCACCTCCGAGATGGAGCGGCCGCCGGCGAACTGCGGCGCCCTCGTCCGCCTGCACCTGGTCGCGATCGCGGCGACGCCGGAGAAGCCGCCCGCGCCGGCGCCGAACGCGAAGTTCGTCAAGGTCCACGAGGAGGAGGAGGGGTGCCCCGCGGGCATGCTGTTCGCCAGCGGCAAGTGCGTGGCGCCGACCGCCGCGGTCGACAAGCACGTCTGCAAGCAGGGCGACGTCCCCGACTGCACGAAGCAGTGCGACGCGGGCGAGGCCTGGAGCTGCTCGCGCCTCGGCACCGCGTACGTGACGGCGAGCGGCGTCGCCGAGGACGCCGCGAAGGGCGCGACGCTCTACAAGAAGTCGTGCGAGCTCGGGCACCCGGGCGGCTGCTCCAACTATGGTCTCTTGCTCTCGAAGGGCAGCGGGGTCGCGAAGGACGACGGCCAGGCGGCCGCTCAGTTTCAGCGCGCGTGCAGCGGCGGCGACGCGATCGGCTGCTTCAACCTCGGCGCGATGCACTTCGAGGGGCGCGGCGTCGCGAAGGACGAGGCGAAGGCGGCCAGCTACTTCAAGCAGTCGTGCGACGGCGGCAGCGCGGCCGGCTGCGTGAACCTCGGCGCCGCGTACGACGACGGCGTCGGCGTCGCGAAGGACGCGGCGAAGGCGCGCTCGCTCTTCAAGCGCGCGTGCGAGGGCGACAAGGCCGAGGGCTGCACGAACCTCGGCGTCGTCAGCGCCGACGATCCGAAGGCCGCCGCGCGGGCCTACGCGCGCGGCTGCGAGCTCGGCAGCGCGAAGGCGTGCGACTACCTCTCGAAGCGCCTCGCGAAGGGCGACGGCGTGGACAAGGACGAGGAGAAGGCGAAGGCGGCGCAGAAGCGCGCGTGCGAGCTCGGGCACGCGCCCGCGTGCGCCGCGAAGTAGTCAGTCGGCCGCGAGCAGAAGGCCCACGCGCTCCTTCACCTCGCGCTCCTCGATGGCGGTGCCGTCGGGCGCCTGCGCGCGGGCGCTCGCGTCGCCGATCGTCTGGAGCTTCATCCCGAGGCCACCCCAGATCAGGCGCTGCATCGCGATGTACGTCCCGCCGCCCCGACGGAACACCGTGCGGCAGTCTCCCTGGAGCTTCGAGTCGGGGCCCTTGTCGGTGGTGATCTTCTTGATCTCCACCGTGCACGTGTCGAAGAGCGCCCACTGATCGGGGAACTGCTTCCAGTCCTTCCTGTGGAGCTTGAGGAGCTCCCCGACCGCCAGCTCCTTGCCGCCGAACGACACCTTCTCGTCGTAGAGCGTCTGCATCGCGAGCTCGTCCTTCGCGCGGAGGGCCGCCTCGTAGTCGATGAGCCGCTTCGCCGCGGTCATCACGAAGGCCTGGTTCTTGTTGCTCGTCTTGATCGCGACAGCGCGGTCGCAGCAGACCGCCGCGCGCGAGGGCGACTTGTCGCCGCCGTCGACGACGTCCCGCGCGCGGCAGCCCGCGTCGCCCCCGCCGCGCGTGACGAACCTGCCGGCCCCCGTGCCGCTCGCCGTCCAGGTCGCGATCTTGGCGAGGGCCGGGTCCGCCTCACAGGCGCGCGACCACTGCGCGTCGGTGCACAGCGCCTTGCCGCTCGAGACGCAGCGCTGCATCGCCTCCTCGTAGGTGAGCCCGAGCTCTCCCTTGTCGCGCACGATCTCGAAGGCCGGCGTGTAGATCTCCGCGGTGAAGCCCGCCGTGACCTTCCGCGGCGCGTACGCGGGCACCTCGACCGCAGGCGTCGGCGGGGCGGCGGCGGTCGACGCGGGCGGCGGCGCGGCCGAGGGCGGCGGGGCGGGCGCCGCGTGGCCCGACTCCGACGACTTCGAGCAGCCGGCGACGCCGAGCGCCGCGAGCGCCAGCCCCACTCCCCACGAGGTTGCGGTGTTCATGGCCGCCCAGGCTAGACCACCCCCGCGCCCTCGCCTACGCCGTCCGTCGGAGACCGCCGTCAGCGCTTGCGGCGCGGCGGCTCCACGACGACGTCGAGCGGCCCCTCGTACCGGAGCGCCCAGTAGAGAGGCAAGGGGAGGTGGGCGGGCCCGACACGGAACACCTCCCACCCCAGCAACAAGTCCTGGCTGCCCTCGTTCACCGCGACCAGCGGCGTGCGCCCGAGGCGCGCGAGGTCCAGGCGATGGTTGCCCCCGGCCGCGTAGTCGAGGTAGTGCGCACCCGTATATTGCCCGGGCAAATCTCCGTGGGCGCGGCGTACGCGGTAGTGTCCGAAGGTGATGCGTCGCCCCCTCCGGTCGGTCAGCGGGACGCGGGGCCCGTCGACGCCGCGCTGTTCCATGCGGACGTTCCACCCGCGAACCTCGCCCGCTCGCTCGTCGAGGACGAACGTCTTGCGGAACGTGTGCCACAGGAGGCGCCGCGCCCACCCGGGCAGGCTGAGATCGACGCCGAGGTACATCCGGCCGGCGAGCGCGTCGAGGTCGAGCGGGTGCCCGGCGAGGAGCACGGCGTGGAGCTCGCGCGAGGTCATGCGCATCAGATCGGGGAGCGTGAGCGTCATGTGAGGTCCAGTCTTCTCCGGGTGGGTGGGGTCGGGTCGACGGCGCCCACCGCGCGCCGCGCCGCGAGCGTCGCCACCGCCATGATGGGCACCTGGGGGTTCACGCCGAGGTTCGACGGGAACACCGAGGAGTCGGCGACGTACAGCCCCGCGGCGTCGTGGTGGGCGAAATCGAGCCCGACGACGCTGTCGCGCGGGCGGCTCCCCATGCGGCAGGTGCCGAACATGTGCGTGATGGCGGCAGTGTACGCGGCGGCGCTCGTCGGCCCGCTGCGCTCGAGATCGAGGAGCTCGCGGACGCTGGTGACCCTGGGCGCAAACCCGCGCACGCCGGGGGCGACGTGGTCCGCGCCGGCCGCGAGCATCATCTCGCCGAGCACGCGGAGGCCCCTCCGGTACCGCGCGACGTCGCGCGCCGTCGGCGTGAAGGTGACCACCGTCCTCTCCGCGACGACGCGCACGCGGCCCTCGGCCTCGGCGCGCACCGCGGCGCCCCAGTCGAGCTGGTGCGCGAGATCGTCCACCTCCCGCGCGAAGGCGCGCCCCACGCCCGGCAGGCGGCTCGACATCACCGCGAGCCCGAACCCGAGCGCCTCGAACTTGAGCCCCTCGTGGCGCAGGCCCGTCACCTCGTGCCCCTGCGTCGCCCCCTCCCACATGCGCACCGGCTCAGGGAAGCGGCCCGCCATCGACACGCCGGGGTGACACTGAAAGTGATGGCCGACGGGCCCGCGCGACAGCCCGCTCTTCAGCAACAGGGCGGGCGTCTGCACCGCGCTCGCCGCGAGGACGACGGCCCGCCTGGCGCGCGCCGTCACCCGCGCCCCGCCGGCGGAGACGCCCACGACGCCGGTCGCGCGGCCGCGCTCCTGCGTCACGCGCGTCACCTCGATGGAACTCGCGACCGTGGCGCCGTCACGCTCGGCGTCGGTGAGCAGCGTCGCGTCGACGGAGAGCTTGCGGCCCCCGGGGCAGCCCTGCATGCAGCGGCCGAGCCCCTCGCACGCCGAGACGTTGCGGCGGATGGGGCGGTGCGCGAGGCCGAGCGCCTCGGCGCCGCGCGCGAGCAGCTGGTTCTTCGCGCCGGCGACGGACGGATCGGTCGGCCGGACCTCGAGGCGCGCCTCGACCTCGGAGGTGGTCCGCTCGATCTCGTCGAAGGGCAGCGCGTCGCCGAGCGCCGGATCGGCCGTGACCCACTCGTCGTACACGTCACGCGGGAGCCTCCAGCAGATGGCGCCGTTGATCGGGGAGCTGCCGCCCACCATTCGCCCTTGCACGTACGGCGTCGGCGCGGCGCCGAGGACGACCGACGCCCCCATGTCGCGGTACGAGGCCGCCATCGCGTCGAACGACGACAGCGGGAACTCTCCCGGCGCGAACCACCGGCCCTCCTCGAGGACGAGCGTCGACGCTCCCAGCCGCGCCGCCTCGCGCGCGGCCGCGGCGCCGGCCGGCCCGCTGCCGACGATGACGACGTCGGCCTCGAGCGACAGCGGCGCGCGCACGTCTCGCCCGTCGACGCGGGTCACGGCGCGCTCCGGAACGCGGCCTCGGCGCGCGCGTCGGAGAAGTACGCGAGGGAGGTCACGATCTTCAGCACGTCGAGCAGCGGCGCGAGCGCCGCGACGCCGGCCGCGCGCGTCAACGCGGCCTCACGCGCGTCGTCGTCGAGCGACGCGAACGAGCCCGCGTGGCCCAGCAGCCGGGGCCACACCGCGCCGAGCGTCACCACCGTCGCCGCCCAGCCGAGCCGCAGGTGCAGAGGCGCTGCGGCGTCGAAGCGCGCGAAGAACCCGGCGAGGTCGAGCTGCTCCACCCTCGGCGCCGCCGCGCGGGGCCGCGGCAGCATCGCGGCCATGAGGGCGTCCCGGTCGGCCGCGCGCGCCCGCGTCAAGGGCGCCTCCTGGCGAGCGCCCGCGCGAACCTCGTGACCGTGCGCGCGTCCTGCGCGGCGAGCTCCGTGTCGACCACGCGCGCGAGGCCCTCGCGCCTCTGCGCCAGCGCCGAGAGCACCGCGCGCATCGCCCGCACGTTCTCGGCGGGCGAGGCGAACATCGCCGAGGCGAGCGCGGGCGACTCCTCGACGGCGCGCGCGAGCGTGTTGAACACCGCGAGCGCGACCGGCTCGCCGCAGATCTCGACGAGCTTCCGGGCGAACGCGATGTCGGCCGCGGCGCGCGCCGCCACGTCGAGCGCGGCCGCGTCGAGCAGGCCCAGCGCCGCCGCTGACAGCTCGTCCTGCCGGGCAGAGAGCGCGCGGCGATGCCGGACGATCAGCCGCACCGCGATCAGCCGCCGCAGCTCGAGCACCCCCTCGAGGAGCCTCCGCGCCTCCGCCGGGCGCTCCTCGAGCGCCACGAGCCAGAGCGGCAGGAGGCCGACGTCGCCCGCGACGAGAGGGTCCTGCACGCACAGGCCGCTGCCCTGGCGCGCGACGATGAGGCCGCGCGTCTCCAGGCGCGCGACGACGCGCTGGATGGTCGCGGGGTTCACCTCGTGCGTCGCCGCGAGCTCCCGGACGGTCGGCAGGCGGCTCCCGGCGGCGTAGCGCCCGCGCAGGATGTCGAGCGAGAGCGCCCGCTCGATGCCCTCGACGGTGGCGGGTGTCTGCATGAGACACTTGAGTAGTCCTGTTGTGTCATACAGTCAAGTGGTGCGGTCGTCCGCCGCCGAGCCGGGCACAGGTCCTCGCGGGCGCGGCCTCAGCGCAGGTACTGGGCGAGGTTCAGGCGCGCGGTGCGCGGCTCGTCGCCCGGGCGATCGAGGCGGAGCGCGATCTCCTCGGGCGCCGTCACCTGCACGAAGAGACGACCCTTCTCGCCGGGGGCGAGGCCCGTCGGCACGAAGGACACGCGCGGATCGCTCGAGGTCATCTTGCCGGGCTCGTACTCGCGCGCGACCCGGAGCGGCGCCGCGGTGTCCCACGGGCCGAAGTCCGTCCAGCGCCCCTCGGGCGACGACGGGTCGACGGGCGGCTCGCCCATCGGCACGAGCGCGACGAACTTGGGCGGAAACCCGCGCAGATCGCCGAGGAAATAGCCGAACCCCTGCGCGTGCCGCACGAGGTGCATCTCGCGGTTCGCGATCTTCAGCGCGCCGAGCGACACGGCCGTCTTCGGCGACACGCCGACGACCGTGACGCCGCGCTCGACCCTCGGAGGCGTCTCCCACCGCACGACCGGGAAGAACGGCGCGCCGCACCCCGGGCTCCAGACGCGCAGCTCGGGCACGCCGAGCTCCTCGCGGAGCGCCGCCTCGACGTACTCGCTGCGCGACGAGTTGCCGGCGAGCAGGATGATGACGCCCTGCTCGCGCCAGTCGCCGGCGCCGCCCCACGGCGTGCTCGCGAGCATCGTCTTCAGGATGCGCACGCCGTCGCGGACGCGCGCGGCGAGGTGCTGCGACAGGGCGGCGTGGAGCGCCTCGGTGGCGCGCCCAGGCGAAGCCAGCGGCACCTCCGCGCCGTCGAGGCGGGCCGCGACGAGGGACTCCGGCGCGAGCGGTCGCGTGCCGCGGTCGTGCTTCACGCGCTCGAGCCCGAGCTCTCGCGTGAACCGGACGCGGTTCTGTCGCGCGGCGAGGCTGCGCTTGTAGAGCTGGGGCTTCGCCGCGAGCTCGTCCGGCGGCGCGGCCTGCGGGCGCATCATCGGCACCTCGCGGTCCTCCATCTCGGGGAGCACGTCGGGGTGTTGATGCGACAGCCACGCGAGCTCGTGCGTGAGGTAGTCGCCGCCGAGGTGGTGGTCGCCGCTCGTCTGCAGCGTCTCGATCACCGTGCTGCCGCCGAGCTCGCGCTGCTCGGCCTCGGTCGCGGGGCGGTAGCGCCCGCACGCGACGTCGAGCGTCCCGCCCCCGAAGTCGAACACCGCGAACCGCAGCTCGCCCGCGGCGCCGACGAGCGGCTCGACCTCGGGGTGCGCGGCGAGCTCGGGGCACACCTCGGCCGCGAAGGCCTCGGGCTCGCTGCCGGCCATCTCGACGCTGATCTCCTGGGCGTCGATCCCCTCGGGCACCGACAGCGTCAGGCCCGCCTTCAGCTCCTCCTCGACGAGCGCGCGCGCCCGATCGTCGAACTTCGCGGGGTGCGTCAGGCGGTACCGGAGGAACACGTCCTGTCCGGGCCGGTTGATGGCGCGACCGAGCAGGTAGCCGTAGACGCGGATGAGCACGCGCACGCGGCCCTCGTCGAGCAAGAAATCGCGCCCTCGCTCGCGATCGCGCAGCTGCGGCGACTGGTCGAGCGAGATCACGCGCTCGGGCAGGCTCTTCAGCTCGCCGACGACGGCGCTCGGCGTCTGCGTCTCCGCCTCGCGCGCGGCGTGGCTGCCCCGCACGACGCGCACCAGATAGGGGAACCGCTCGCCCGCGGCGACGCGCGCCATCTCCGCCCAGAGCCGCTCGTGGTCCTCGACGAGCAGCACCGTGGGGTTCTCGGCGGAGGCCGCGCGCTCGCCGCTCCCGAGGCGCAAGAGCACGCGGTAGCCGCGCTGGACGAGCGCCGCGACGCTCGAGGTCGTCCCGAAGTCGACGCCGACCGCCGAGAGCCGCCGGAAGGACCTCAGCGACTGCGACGGATCCCGCAAGCGCACCGGCAGCCGCGCGGTCCAGCGCAGCCGCGCCGCGTGCTCGCCGAAGGTGACGGCGTGGCTCGCCGAGACGTCGAGCGGCACGTCCTTGCCCTCCGGGGGCACGGGCGCGAGCGCGGGGTGCGACGTGTCGAGCACGAGCTCGGCCTCGGTCACGCGGCCGCCCGCGCGGCGCGTCGGCTCCTCCGTCAACACCGCCGCGAGCCCGGCCTCGGCCTGCCACGGGCTCGACACCAGAGAGGGCCTGGTGTCGAGGGCCCAGGGGTCGCCCGTGCCGAGCGCCCACTCCGCCGTGAGCAACAATCTCCACTTGCCCGTGCCAGCCCAGAGGCCCTCCTCCGGGTTCTGCAGATCGAACAGCCGCCGCGGCGGCGCGTCGAACAGCGCGGCGTCGGTCGCGTCGGCGAGGTCGAGCGACGAGAACGAAGGGCCGGGCCCGCGCAGCGACACGGGCCTGAGCCGGAGCAGCCGCAGCGCGCGGCCGGGCAGCGACAGATCGAGGGCCACGCGCTCGCCCGCGTGCGCCGCGAGCTCGCGCAGCGGGAGAGACAGCGCGACACGGAAGGGGAAGACGGGCCCCTCGCGCTCGCCGAAGGTGGGCTCCGCCGCGGCGCCACGCGCGACCCCGTCGAGCCGGAGCGCCGCCGAGAACGGCCCCTCCGCGACGCCCGCCGCGCGCACCTCGAGCGTCCCGTCCTCCAGCCACCCCTCGAAGAGCGGCAGGGCCGGCGCGGCGCTCGCCAGGAGCTCGCCGGGCGGTGAGAGCTCGAACACGACGCCGTCAGGCGCGGTCCTGCGGAACGACACCGAGAGCTCGTCGACGCGGATCACGGCGCGGGATGCTACCAGCTGGCGCCGCCGTCACCCGCCGGCTTCGTGGGTTCGGTCGGGGAGCAGCTGGCTCGCCCGGGCCGGGCTAGCACTCGGCGAGCCCCTGGGTCGCGAGCCACTCGTGGAGCGCGGGGAGCTCCTCGTCGGCGATGGGGCCGTCCGAGGGCGCGTCCGGCGTGCGCGGGTCCTGCCCGCCTTCCTCCTCCGCGAGCTCGGCCTGGCGCTCGCGAAACCCGCGCCGGAGGCGGCGGGTCACGGGATCGCTGGCGGTGCGGAGCTCCTCGAACGTGCCCAGCCACTCGATCGTCGACTGCGCCAGGCCTTCCACGAGCTCGCAGACGGACCCGAGCGCGGCGACCATCCGCTCGTCTCGCTCGCCCGCGGGCGCTCGCAGCGCCTCGACGAGCTCCTCGTACGTCGTGCGCCGCAGGTCGTCCTCCGCGAAGTCGGCGACGGTGGTCGCGATGACGTCGTCGTCGTCCGCATCGCTCTCCTCCTCGTCGTCCGCGTCGCTCTCTTCCTCGTCGTCC
>JADLFU010000136.1 GCA_020849655.1 Polyangiaceae bacterium
CGCTCGTCGCCGTGGCCGCGCTCACCGGCGCGTACGCGGGCTGCAAGCAGAAGGCCCCCCCGCCGCCGCCGCAGAACACCTACCAGGTCGGCTCGCTCGTCATCAACCTGCCGCCGAGCGTGTCCATCCCGCTGCCCCAGGCGCGCCCCGACGAGCCCACCGTCAACCAGACCAAGTGCAACTACGTCGTCGACAAGAAGATCGACGCCGTCGCGAAGGCCAACCCCCAGTACCGCGACGGCGCGAAGGCCGCGAAGCCGACGCTGATGAACGAGTGCATGACCAAGTGGACCCAGCAGCAGTACGACTGCATGGTCGCCGCGAAGGACCTGCAGACGATGGTGTACTGCAAGCGGTTCCAGCGGCCCTGAGCCCCGCCTGGCGCGCGAGGTTTGTTGCGCGCCGGTCGATTGTGCTCGCGCGCCTCCCGGCCGGGACTACGCTCCCCGCCCACTCGGAGGACACCGCACATGACTCGACGCTTCTCGTTCCTTGGCTCGATGGCTTTCACCACCGCCGCGTTCGCGCTGGCCGCCTGCGGAGGCGGCGAGCTCGAGAGCGACACCGCCGCCGCGCCCACCGCCGGGGCCGCCGGCTCCAACCAGGGCAAGGCCGGCGCGGGAGGCGCGCAGGGGGGCCAGGCCGGCTCCTCGGGCAAGGCCGCGGGCGGCGCGGGCCAGGCTGGCAAGGCCGGGCAAGGCGGCGCCGGCCAGGGCGGCAAGGCCGGGCAAGGCGGCGCGGGCCAGGGCGGCAAGGCCGGACAGGGCGGCGCCGGCCAGGGTGGCAAGGCAGGGCAAGGCGGCGCGGGCCAGGCTGGCAAGGCAGGGCAAGGCGGCGCGGGCCAGGCTGGCAAGGCCGGGCAAGGCGGCGCGGGCCAGGCTGGCAAGGCCGGGCAAGGCGGCGCGGGCCAGGCCGGACAAGGCGGCGCGGGCCAGGCCGGGCAGGCCGGCAAGGCCGGGCAAGGCGGCGCGGGCCAGGGCGGCGCGGGCCAGGGCGGCGCGGGCCAGGGCGGCGCGGGCGGGGCACCCGCATCCTGCAACGACAAGGTCGAGAACCAGGACGAGACGGACGTCGACTGCGGCGGCGTGATCTGCGCCGCGTGCGCGGACGGCGAGACCTGCAAAGTCAACGCGGACTGCAAGTCTCAGTCGTGTGTCAGCGGCGTGTGCGCGCCGGTCGCGGGCTGCGCCAACCAGCTGCAGGACGGCCAGGAGACCGACGTCGACTGCGGCGGCGGGGTCTGCAAGCCCTGCCAGGTCGACGAGACGTGCAAGGTGGGGTCCGACTGCGCGACCGGCGTGTGCGACGGCGCGACCAGCAAGTGCGTCGCCGCGTCCTGCACCGACAAGGTGCAGAACGGCGCTGAGACCGACGTCGACTGCGGCGGCGGCGTGTGCCCGACCTGCAACATCGGCGAGGGCTGCGGCGCGGACTCGGACTGCGCCTCGGGCGCCTGCGACGGCGTCGCCCATGAGTGCGTCGCGGCCGCCACCTGCGTCGACCAGGCGAAGAACGGCACGGAGACCGACGTCGACTGCGGCGGCGCGTCGTGCCCGGCGTGCAACGTCGGCCAGGGCTGCCTCACCGGGAAGGACTGCGCGACCGGGCTCTGCGACTCCGGCACCGGGCTGTGCCTGCCCTCCCCGACGTGCTTCGACACGGTGAAGAACCAGGACGAGACGGGCGTCGACTGCGGCGGCGCCACCTGCGCGAAGCGCTGCACCGTCGGCGATCCGTGCGTCGCGGGCGGTGACTGCGACTCGGGCGTCTGCGACGCGGGCACCGGCCTCTGCGCGGCGCCGGCGTGCCCCGACGGCGTGAAGAACGGCCCCGAGACCGACGTCGACTGCGGCGGCGGCTCCTGCGCGACCTGCGACGTCGGTGACAAGTGCCTCGTGGGCGGCGACTGCACGAGCGCCGTCTGCGACGCGGGCACCGGCCTGTGCGCGCCGTCCCAGTGCGGCGACAACGTCGTCAGCCCCGGCGAGGCGTGCGATCTCGGCGGCGCCAACTCCACGGTGCCCGCGCTCGTGTACTTCCAGGGGGTCACGCGGTTCTCGCCGCAGCCCTTCTACGGCGCGGCGACCGCGGCCGGCTGGTACAGCTACGGCAACCCGTTCAACGCGAGCGGCAACACCGGCAACGAGGCGACCGACACGTGCCTCATCTACTTCTACCGCCAGACCACGACGGGCACGCTCAGCCTGATCATGCACTGCGGGAAGAAGAACGCTCAGGGCGCCGCGGAGGCCAAGCTCGACTGCACCGGCCTGCCCGCGGCGAGCACCGTCGCGGTCAGCGACGACGTCGGCGAGCTCACGAAGCCCACCGCGACGACGCTGCGCGGGGGCTGGAAGTTCAAGGACAACACCGACGGCGGCGTCGTCACGGGGATGGATTTCCCCGGCGCCAACGCGACGATGACGTGCACGTGGAGCGGCCTGCTGGGCGTGCCGAACGGCGCGTTCTGGCTGAACGCCGACGGCTCGCGCACGGCCATCGCGGACGGCGTGCCCTTCGACGTCTCGATCAACGCGGTCGGGTCGGCGTGCCGCACCAACTGCACCGCGCCCAGCTGCGGGGACGGCCTGCTCGACGCCGGTGAGATGTGCGACGACGGCGATCCGGCGGGCGGGCCGTGCCCCGCGAGCTGCCAGCTTCCGTTAGGTTCGTGTCGTAAGCGCGCGCGAGCAGACGCCCTGGCGTCGCCTCGCGCGCGCGAGCGCTTGCCGCGCGCCCGGGATTTGGCGAGCGTGCCGCGCATGACGACCACCGCGATCGTGCTCGCCGCAGGCCAGGGCACGCGCATGAAGAGCGCGCTGCCGAAGGTGATGCACCCGGTCGCGGGGGCGCCGATGATCCACCACGTCGTCACGGCCGCGCTGTCGGTCGTCGATGACGTGGTGGTCGTCGTCGGCCACGGCCGCGAGCTGGTCACCAGCTACCTCGCCGCCGCGTTCGACGCGCGCGTCAGGTGCGTCGTGCAGGAGCCCCAGCGCGGCACGGGGCACGCTGCGCAGGTCGCGATGGCCAACGTCGACGCCGCCGCGACGGAGGTCCTGGTGCTGTGCGGCGACACGCCGCTGCTCGGGCCGGAGGCGCTCGCCGAGCTGATGGAGGCGCTCAGTGAAGACCAGGGCGCGAAGCTCGCGCTGCTCCACTTCGAGGCCCTCCCGGGGTCCTCCTACGGGCGCGTGCTGCTCGATGACGCCAGGCGGCCGATCGGGATCGTCGAGGCGCGCGACTGCACCGCGGAGCAGTTCCGCGTCCGGACGTTCAACGCCGGCGTGTACGCGTTTCGAGCTGATTTTCTCCGCGCCGCGCTGCCGCAGCTCCGCGCGGAGAACGCGCAGAAGGAGCTCTACCTCACCGACACGGTCGCGCTGGCGAAGGGCGCCGCCGTCGCCGTCCTCGCCGACGAGGGGCCGTGCGTCGGGGTGAACGATCGCGCGCAGCTCGCGTACGCCGACGGGCGGCTCCGGACCGGCCTCCTCGCCCGGCACATCGCCGCCGGCGTGGCCGTGGGGCCGGGCGCCGTCATCGACGCCCTGGTGACCATCGGTCCCGACGCCGTGATCGGCCCGCACGCGGTGCTGCGCGGCAGGACCCGCGTCGAGGGCGGCGCGCACGTCGACGTCGGGTGCGTGCTCGACGACGTCGTCGTCCGCGCCGGCGCGCGCCTCAAACCTTACAGCGTGCTGTCGGGGTGCGAGGTCGGCGAGGAGGCGCACGTCGGCCCGTTCTCGCACCTGCGCCCGGGCTCGCGGCTCCACCGCGGCGCGCACGTCGGCAACTTCGTCGAGACGAAGAACACCACGCTCCGCGAGGGCGCGAAGGCCAACCACCTCGCGTACCTCGGCGACGGCGAGATCGGCGAGCGCGCCAACGTCGGCGCGGGCACCATCTTCTGCAACTACGACGGCTACCAGAAGCACAGGACCACGATCGGCGCGGGCGCGTTCATCGGGTGCGACACGCAGCTCGTCGCGCCCGTCACCGTCGGCGAGGGCGCCTACGTCGCGACCGGCACGACCGTCACGAAGGACGTGCCGCCCGACGCGCTCGCGATCGGCCGCGTCGCGCAGAGCAACAAGGAGGGCTACGCGAGCCGCCTCCGGGGGCGCCTGCGGGCAGCCGCCGACGCCGCGAAGGCGAAGAAGCCGGAGGGCGGGTCGTGACGTTCACCCCGCCGACCGAGTGGCACGGCGCGGGCACGCGGCTGCCGTGCACCGACGTGACGGTCTTCGTGCGCACGGAGGGCGACCTCACGTCCCGCCCCCCGCTCGTGCTCCTGCACGGCTTCCCGACGTCGTGCCACGACTTCGAGAAGGTCTGGCAGCGGCTCGCCCGCGATCGACCGCTCGTCACGCTCGATTTCGTGGGGTTCGGGCTCTCCGACAAGCCGGCCGACTTCGGCTACGGCCTCCACGAGCAGGCCGACGTCGTCGTCGAGGTGCTCGCGCGGCTCGGGCTCAGGCGCGTCCACCTGCTCGCGCATGACATGGGCACGAGCGTCGCGACCGAGCTGCTCGCGCGCCGCGAGCGCAAGCTCCTCCCCTTCTCCATCGAGAGCCTGACCTTGTCGAACGGCAGCGTGTTCGTCGAGCTCGCGCACCTGCAGCCCGCGCAGCACCTGCTCCGCTCGCCGCTCGCGGGCGCGTTCTCGAGGCTCGCGAGCTACCAGGTGTTCCGTCGGTCGATGCGCCGCCTCTTCGCGCGGGCCGACGCGCTGCCGGACGCGGAGCTGCGCGTGATGTGGCGCCTGATGGAACGGGCCGACGGCCTCGCGCGGATGCCGCAGCTCATCTCGTACGTCGACGAGCGGCGCCGCTTCGCGCGGCGGTGGACGGGCGCCCTCGCGCGGCTCTCGCTGCCGACGCTCGTGCTCTGGGGCGCGAAGGATCCCGTCGCCGTGCTCGCGATCGCGGAGCGGCTCGCGCGCGTCGTCCCGGGCGCGACCCTGCGCGTGATGCAGGAGCTCGGGCACTACCCGCAGCTCGAGGGGCCCGACGTGTTCGCCGCCGAGGTGAGCGGGTTCCTCCGCGCGGTCGAGCTCGGCGACTGATCGATCCCCGGGGCCGCGTTGCGGCGAGGGGGCGCCCGTGGTTCAGTCGCCGGATGCGCACTTCCTCGCTGTTCGCCCTCTCGCTGTGCTGGATCGCCAGCGCCGCCTGCTCCGCCGGGAGCTCCTCCAGCTCGTCGGAGGACGACCCCATCCCCGGCACCGCGGCGGGCCACGGGGCCTCGGGCGCGAGCGGGCGAGCGGGCGCGGGCGCGGGCGGCGGCGCAGGCACCTCGGGCGCGGCCGGGGGCGGGGCGGCGGGGGCGAGCGAGGCTGGTGCGGCCGGCAAGTCCGGCGCGAGCGGGGCGGCGGCGGGCGCCGCGAACAACGCCGGCGCGGCGGGGTCGTCGGCAGGCTCGAGCGCCGCGGGCGCCGCTGGTTCGACCGGCTGCGTGCCCCCGACGGGCGCGTCGCTTGGCAAGAACTGCGGCCCTGTCACCGATCCGAAGTGCGGCGGCGTCATCGACTGCGGGGGGTGCCCGTCGGGGGAGAAGTGCGGCGCGGACGGCAAACCCAACGTCTGCGGCACCGGCGTGTCCACCTGCGTCCCGACGACCTGCGCGCAGCTTGGTAAGAATTGTGGTTCTGTCAGCGACGGCTGCAACGGCCTGCTCGACTGCGGGAAATGCGGCGCCGGCGAGGCGTGCGGCGTCGTGACGCCCGCGGTCTGCGGGCCCGACACGGGAAGCTGCACCCCGAAGACGTGCGCCTCGCAGGGCGTCGGCTGCGGGCCTGCGGGCGACGGCTGCGGCCAGCCGCTCGACTGCGGCGCCTGCCCGCAGGGCACGACCTGCGGCGGCGGCGGGGTGCCGGGCGCGTGCGGCGCGCCGACGTGCGTCCCGCAGACGTGCCAGAGCCAGGGAGTCACCTGCGGCGTCGTGGGAGACGGCTGCGGAGGCTCACTGTCGTGCGGCTCGTGCGCGGCGCCGCAGATCTGCGGCGGCGGCGGGACGGCGGGCAAGTGCGGGTGCACCGGCGTCTGCGCGGGCGTCGTCACCTGCCCAGGCAACCAGAAGACCACGCTGAGCGGCAAGGTCTACGATCCCGCCGGCAACAACCCGCTGTACAACGCGCTCGTCTACGTCCCCAACACCAAGACGCCGCTGCCCCCCTTCTCGTCGACGCTCACCTGCGACCAGTGCGGTGCGACGGCCGCGGGCGACCCGCTGGTCACCGCGTACACCCAGCCCGACGGGAGCTTCGCGCTGAGCAACGTGCCGGTCGGCGCCGACATCCCGCTCGTGGTGCAGCTCGGACACTGGCGGATGCAGTACACCATCGACATCACCAACGCGTGCGGCAACACCACCGTCACCGACAAGTCGCTGCGCATGCCGCGCAACCGCGGCGAGGGGGACATCCCGCGCATGGCGCTCGTGACGGGCAGCGTCGACGGGCTCGAGTGCGTGCTGCGCAAGATGGGCGTCGACGACGCCGAGTTCGGCAACCCGGGCTCGGCCTCGCGCATCCACCTGTACTCGGGCGACGACGTCGGCGTCGCCGGCCAGACGACCTACGGGCGCGGCGCCACCATCAACGGATCGACGCCGTCGCAGGCGGCGCTGTTCTCCGGGTCGACCCCGGCCATCATGGGGTACGACATGACCCTGCTCGCATGCCAGGGGTTGCCGGCGGCCAAGGTCCCGGCGCAGCAGGCGGCGCTGCAGGCCTACGCGGCCGCAGGCGGGCGCGTGTTCGCCACGCACTACAGCTACCCCTGGCTCACCAACAAGGCATACGCGGTGCCGCAGGGGACGGGCAACGGGCCCTACGAGTCCGTGGCGACGTGGAACCACCACCCCTACGGGAACCCCACCCCCGATCCGGCCTCCGTCAACGTCGCGACGAACCCCCGCGGGCCCGCCTTCCTCGCGTGGCTGCAGGCCGTCAACGCGCTGCCGCTCGAGATCTCGCAGGCGCGGTGGGACGTCGACGCGGTCGTCCCGCCGACCCAGGAGTGGATCACCGACACGAAGAGCGCGCCGCATTTCCCGCTGCATTTCACGTTCAACACGCCGCTCGGCGCGGCCTCGTCGTCGCAGTGCGGGCGCGTGCTGTTCAGCGACTTTCATGTGCTGAACGCGTACAACTACGGCAAGACGTTCCCGGCCGAGTGTGACTCGTCGCCGATGTCCGCGCAGGAGAAGATCCTCGAGTTCATGATCTTCGACCTCGGCTCCTGTGTGCAGCCGTACACGCCGGTGTGCACCCCGACGACGTGCGCCGCGCAGGGCATCCAGTGCGGCGCGGCGGGCGACGGGTGCGGCGGCGCGCTCGACTGCGGCGTCTGCACCACGGGCACGTGCGGCGGCGGCGGCCAGCCCGGAAAGTGCGGCGCGCCGACCTGCACGCCCATCACCTGCGCCAACCAGGGCATCCAGTGCGGCCCCGCCGGCGACGGCTGCGGCAAGGCGCTCGACTGCGGCGAGTGCGTGGTCGGCGTGTGCGGCGGCGGCGGCAAGCCCGGGGTCTGCGGCCAGCAGACTTGCACGCCGCGGACCTGCGGCGACCAGGGGGTGGAGTGCGGCCCCGCCGGCGACGGCTGCGGCAAGCCGCTCGACTGCGGCGACTGCCCTCCCGGGAAGATCTGCGGCGTCGGCGGCCCCGGCAAGTGCGGCGCGCCGACCTGCACGCCCATCACCTGCGCGCAGCAGGGCGTGGAGTGCGGCCCCGCCGGCGACGGCTGCGGGAACAAGCTCGACTGCGGGCAGTGCGAGCAAGGTGAGATTTGTGGCTTTGGCGCGCCGGGCAAGTGCGGCGAGCCGAAGCCCTGAGCATGAGATTCGGGGCTCTTCCTCCCGCGCCTCACCAGGCCCCAGCCGGGTCACCAGCCCGAGCAGCCACCTCCGACCTCCGGGCGAAAATCGCGGCATCTCGGCCGCGATTTCGGGGCGACTGGCTCCGTAGTCGTCGCACCCTGCGCACGTAGGCGCGGGGCGAGGAGCCTCACAAATCGCGCGAGCGGGACGGCGGCTCTCCGAGGACCACGCTCTTCCCTCCCGCGCCGTGCACAGGCACCAGCCGGGTCACCGGACCGAGCAGTCACCTCCGACCTCCGGACGAATCACGGCCTCTCGGCCACGATCTCGGGGCGATTGGCTTCGTAGTCGTCGCACCCGGCGCACCATGCGAGAGCCGACGGGCCCGCAGGCGCGGGGCGAGGAGCCTCACAAGTCGCGTGAGCGGGACAGCGGCTCTCCGCGGACCACGCGCTTCCCTCCCGCGCCTCACACAGGCACCAGCCGAGTCACCAGACCGAGCAGCCACCTCCGACCTCCGGGCGAAAATCGCGGCCTCTGGCCGCGATTTCGGGGCGATTGGCTTCGTAGTCGTCGCACCCGGCGCACCATGCGAGAGCCGACGGGCCCGTAGGCGCGGGGCGAGGAGCCTCACAAATCGCGCGAGCGGGACGGCGGCTCTCCGAGGACCACGCTCTTCCCTCCCGCGCCGTGCACAGGCACCAGCCG
>JADLFU010000137.1 GCA_020849655.1 Polyangiaceae bacterium
CGCCAGCACGCGACCGGCAAGCTGACGGCGCGCGAGCGCGTCGATCTGCTCCTCGATCCGGGCTCCTTCGTCGAGATGGGCGCGTTCGTCACGCACGGGTGCGGCGACTTCGGCATGGAGAAGCAGAAGGTGCTCGGCGACGGCGTCGTCACCGGCTGGGGCACCGTCGACGGCCGCAAGGTGTGCGTGTTCGCCCAGGATTTCACCGTGTTCGGCGGCTCGCTGTCGGCCGCGTTCGCGCAGAAGATCTGCAAGGTGATGGATCTCGCGATGAAGATCGGCGCGCCCGTCATCGGCCTCAACGACTCGGGCGGCGCGCGCATCCAGGAGGGCGTCGCGAGCCTCGCGGGGTACGCGGACATCTTCCTGCGCAACACGCTCGCGAGCGGCGTCGTGCCGCAGATCAGCGCGATCATGGGCCCGTGCGCCGGCGGCGCCGTGTACTCGCCGTCGATCACCGACTTCGTGCTGATGGTCGAGGGCACGTCGTACATGTTCATCACCGGCCCCGAGGTCATCAAGACGGTGACCCACGAGGACGTCACGAAGGAGCAGCTCGGCGGCGCGTCCGCGCACGCGGCGAAGAGCGGCGTCTGCCACAAGGTCGCCCCCGACGACGCGGCGTGCGTCGCGATGATCCGCGAGCTCCTGTCCTTCCTCCCGCAGAACAACGCCGAGGATCCGCCCCGTCGCCCGTCGGCCGATCCGGTCGACCGCGAGATCCCGGAGCTCGACCACCTCGTCCCCACTGACTCGAACAAACCTTACGACATCCGCGACGTCATCAAGCTCGCGGTCGACGACGCCGAGCTGTTCGAGATCCACGAGCGCTGGGCGGCCAACATCGTCTGTGGGTTCGCCCGCATCGGCGGTCGGCCGGTCGGCGTCGTCGCGAACCAGCCGATGATGCTCGCGGGGTGCCTCGACATCCAGGCGAGCATCAAGGCGGCGCGGTTCGTGCGGTTCTGCGACTGCTTCCACCTGCCGCTGGTCACGCTCGTCGACGTCCCCGGTTTCCTGCCGGGCGTGAACCAGGAGTACGGCGGGATCATCACCCACGGCGCGAAGCTCCTCTACGCGTACGCCGAGGCGACGGTGCCGAAGATCACGGTCATCACGCGCAAGGCGTACGGCGGCGCGTACGACGTGATGGCGTCGAAGCACATCCGCGCCGACGTGAACCTCGCGTTCCCCACGGCCGAGATCGCGGTGATGGGCCCCGACGGCGCGGTCAACATCATCTACAAGGGCGAGATCGACAAGGCCGACGACAAGGTCGCCGCGAAGGCGCGGTTCGTCGCCGACTACAAGGAGAAGTTCGCGAACCCGTACAAGGCCGCCGAGCTCGGGTTCGTCGACGAGGTCATCCGCCCGCGCGTGCTCCGCAAGCGCCTGGCAGCCGCGCTCGACCTGCTCGCCGACAAGCGCGACTCGAACCCGAAGCGCAAGCACGGGAACATCCCGCTGTGACGGCGCACAGCGCCTGGCTCACCTGCATGGCGGGGTGCGACGTGCGCCTCGACGTGACGTCGGCCGTCTACCGCTGCCCGCGCTGCCAGGGGCTGCTCGACGTCGTGCACGACGAGCACGCGCTCCGCGATCGCAGCGCCGCCGCGTGGATGAAGCTCTTCGACGATCGCTACAAGCGCACCCAGTGGCCCTACGGCTCGGGCGTGTGGGGCAAGCTCGAGTGGGTGATGCCGATGATCCCGGACGATCTCATCGTCTCGATGGACGAGGGCGGCACGAACCTCTTCTGGGCCGAGCGCTACGCGCGCGAGCTCGGGCTCAGCGATCTGTGGGTGAAGCTCTGCGGCAACAGCCACACGGGCTCCTTCAAGGATCTCGGCATGACGGTGCTCGTCTCCGTCGTGCGCCTCGCGCTGCGGCGCGGCCTCAAGGTGAAGGCGATCGCGTGCGCCTCGACGGGCGACACCTCGGCGGCGCTCGCGGCGTACGGCGCGGCGGCCGATCTGCCCGTCGTCGTGCTCTTGCCGCGCGGCAAGGTGTCGACGGCGCAGCTGGTGCAGCCGCTCGCGAACGGCGCGAAGGTGCTCGCGCTCGACACCGACTTCGACGGCTGCATGGAGATCGTGCAGCGCCTCGCCGAGGAGGGCATCGTCTACCTCGCGAACAGCATGAACCCCCTGCGCATCGAGGGTCAGAAGACCGTCGGCGTCGAGATCGTGCAGCAGTTCGACTGGCAGGTGCCCGACTGGATCATCATCCCCGGCGGCAACCTCGGCAACGCGTACGCGCTCTACGCGGGGTTCCGCATGATGAAGCAGCTCGGCCTCATCTCGCGCTACCCGCGCCTCTGCGTCGCGCAGGCCGAGAGCGCCAACCCGCTCTACCGCGCCTACGCCGAGCGCCGGAAGACCCTCGATCCCATCACCGCGAAGGCCACCCTGGCGACGGCGATCCAGATCGGCAACCCGGTCAGCTTCCCCCGCGCGGTGCGGGCGCTCGACGAGATGAACGGCGTCGTCGAGCAGGCGTCCGAGGAGGAGCTCGCGGAGGCCGCCGCGCGCGCCGACCGCACCGGCATGTACACGTGCCCGCACACCGCCGTCGCGCTCGCGGCGCTCGAGAAGCTCGTCGCGCGCGGCGACATCCAGCGCCACCAGCGCACCGTGGTCGTCTCGACGGCGAGCGGCCTCAAGTTCACCGAGTTCAAGGTCGGCTACCACGAGCGAGCCCTCCCAGGCCTCTCGTCCGCCCGCGCGAACGCGCCCGTCGTGCTCCCGCCGGACTACGGCAAGGTCGTCGACGCCATCGTCGCCTGATCCGCTCGACAGCGGCGATGGGTCGCGTAAGATGTGAGGTTCTCGCCGACGCGCGACCCACGCCGATGAAGGAGACCGGAGCCCCGTCGCTGTATGACCGCCTGGGCGGCGAGGCGGCGGTCGAGGCGGCCGTGGTCCTGTTCTACGAGAAGGTCGTCGAGGACCCGACGCTCACGCCATTTCTCTCGGGGCTCGATCTGCAGGCGCAGATCGACAAGCAGATCGCGTTCATGACCATGGTGTTCGGCGGGCCGAGCCAGACCTCGGGGCGCGACCTGCGCGAGGCGCACGCGGGGCTCGTCGCGCGCGGCCTCGGCGACGCGCACTTCGACGCCTTCGCCGCGCACCTCGGCGCCACGCTGCGCGAGCTGGGCGTCGACGACGCGACGACCGGCGAGGTGCTGGCCGCGCTCGAGCCGACCCGACGGGACGTCCTGTCGCGATGACCGCCACGTCGACCCTGGAGGGCGTCGCGTTCGACCGCGTCGTGATGACGGACGCCGCGGGCCGCCGGGAGCTAGGCGTCGAGGAGTTCCTGTCGCTGCCGCTGTCTGTGCGGATCAGGTGCGTGCTCGCGCGCGAGGCGGCGTTCTTCCTGGGGGCCGTCGAGGTCGACCGCAAGCGCGCGCTCGACTCCTTGCGGCGCGCCCGCGCGGCCGGCTGAACCGACGAACCTGGTGGTCGAAGCGATCGGCGCGGTGTAGGTTGCCGCGCCCATGGCAGCCAAGAAGCGGCCCGTCGCCACGCCTGCGAAGGCGAGCTCCCCCGCCACGCTCGATCGCGCCGCGCTCGCGCAGCTGATGCGCCTGATGGAGCGGCGCGGGGTCTCGGAGCTCGAGTACGAGGACGAGGCGTACAAGCTGCGGCTCGTGCGCGGGGCGGCCGCGGGCGCCCCGGGGATCGTGGTCGCGCCCGTCGCGCCGAGCGCCCCCGTCGCGCAGGAGGACGCCGGCGGAGGCGAGTACGTCACGTCGCCGTTCGTCGGGACGTTCTACCGCGCGCCGTCGCCGGACGCGCCGTCGTTCGCCGAGGTCGGCGCCGTCGTCAGGCCCGGCCAGACGCTGTGCATCGTCGAGGCGATGAAGCTGATGAACGAGATCGAGGCCGAGTTCGGCGGCCTCGTCACCGAGATCCTCGTCGAGAACGGCAAGGCGGTCGAGTTCGGCCAGCGCCTCTTCAAGATCAAGCGCTGACGCGCGTGAGATCGCATTGACCCGCGGCCGGGCCACGATAGCGTGGCCCTGTTGACGTGGAGACGACCGAGCTTGAGACCGCCATCAGCGAGCTGGAAGAGCGAGTCGAGCGGCTCCGGGTGCTCTACGACCAGTACTTCAACGGGTTCGAGAAGATCGAGCCGCTCATCCCGCGCAAGGACGTCGAGCGCCGCGTCTGGCTGCTGCGGCGCGAGCAGATCCGCAACACGGGCCTCAGGTTTCGGTTCAACCAGATCGTCAGCCGCCTCAACACGTTCGGGATGTACTGGGGGCGCATCCTGCGGCAGATCGAGGCCGGCACCTTCAAGCGCGATCTCATCAAGGCGGAGAAGCGGTTCGGCGCCGACGCGCTCGTCGCGAGCGGCAAGAAGAAGCGGAGGCCGGGCGCCGCGGCCGACGAGGCGCCGAGGTCCGAGGCACCTCCCCCCGTCGACGACGAGCTGCTGCGCACGGTGCCTGGGGGCTTCACGCCGGCGCCGGGCACGCTCGCGCCGCCGCCTCGCCCCGCGGCGCCGACGACGCGGCCGAAGTCCGCGACCAAGCTCGAGCTCGATCTGAATCTCGACGCCGAGGAGGACGACGAGCTGTTTCGCGACCTGCAGATCGGGGCGCCGCCGCCGCCGCCGAGGCCAGCGCCGAGCGCGTCCTCGCTGCGCACCGCGCCTCCGCTGCACGCCACGTCGCCGAGACCGAGCGCGCCCGCGCCGCACGCGGCGCCTCCGCCGCCGAGACCGAGCGCGCCCGCGCCGCACGCCGCGCCTCCGCTGCCGAGGCCGAGCGCGCCCGCGCCGCACGCCGCGCCTCCGCTGCCGAGGCCGAGCGCGCCGCAGCCAGCTCCCATCAGTGATCGCCGCCCCGCGGAGGCGCCCGCGAGCACGCCACGCGTGGGGGCGCCGGCGCAGCCCGTCGTGCGCTCGGGGCTCGCTGCGAGCAACCCCTTCAGCGGCGCGCGGCCGGCCGCGACCGGCGGCGTCGGCCGCCTGCCCGCGGCGGCGCCCCAGGCCGCGGCGCCCCCGCCCCCGGCGACCCCCGCGGCGAAGCCCTCTCCCGGAGGTCTGCCGCCGGAGCGCGTGCGGGATCTCTACGAGAAATACGTCGCGGCGAAGCGCCAGTGCAACGAGCCGACCCACGCGATCACCACCGAGGCGCTCGACAAGACGCTGCGCGAGTCAGCCGCGAAGCTGCGGCAGAAGCACGGCAAGGACGTCGACTTCGACGTCGTCGTCAAGGACGGCAAGGCCATCTTCAAGCCGGTGCTGAAGGGCTAGCGAGCGCGGCGCGAGGTCGATAGCCTCGGCGTCGATGCCAAACCTCCAGCCCAAAGAGCTCCTGTTCGCCGGCGCGCGCTACCTCCGGGAGCGGCCGGGCGTCCTCGCGCAGGTCGCGATCAACGCCGCGTCGATGAAGATCACCGTGCCGCTCGACGTGCTGCGCTACTTCGCCGACAAGCTGCTCGCCGGGAAGAAGAACGCGCCGAAGGACGTGCTGCTCGAGGAGCGCGCGCCGGGGCTGCACCTCGCGGCGAGCGTCAACGCGATGGGCACGCCGGTGCGCTTCGGCGCGACGGTGAAGGTAGACGCCGTCGACCTCAGCGAGGACGAGCTGCGGGTGTCACTGAAGCTCTCCGAGGTCGCGCTGAAGCTCGAGGCGAAGAGCGACTCCCCGGTGGCGACGCTCATCCAGTCGGGCGCGCTCGATCTCTCGAAGCCGGGCAACCTCGTGAAGTTCATGCCCAACAAGCCGCCGGCGCTCGTCGAGGCGGAGGGCGACCGCATCGTCATCGACTTGATGAAAGACAAGAAGTTCGCCGAGAACCCCAAGATTCGGCGCGTGCTCGATCTCGTCGCGCCGGTGCTGTCGGTCAAGAGCATCCGCACGGAGGACGACGCGCTCGTCATCGCGCTGCGGGCCAAGCCGTCGGGCGTGCCGCAGGTCATCTCTCGCGCGCGCATGAAATGAGGGTGGAGTGACGCGCCGACGATGTCCGCGGACGTCCGCGGACGTCCGGGTGTGACGCGGAGCCTTCCATCATGGCTGTGCGCTCTGCGAGTGTTCACAGGCTCGCGACGTGCTGTAGGCTCGCGGACACATTGGGCTTTCACACTCTCGCTCGGACCCTCGTCGTGGCGGCGCACGTCGCGTCGGCGGCGCGCGCGGATGACCACGCCGCCGATGCCAAGCGTCACTACGCGCGCGGCGTGGAGCTGGTGCGTGACAGCCTGTACGCGGAGGCCGCGGTCGAGTTCGAGGCCGCGTACCGCGCGAAGCCGCACTTCGCGGTGCTCTACAACCTCGGCCAGTCGTACGTCGCGCTCGGGCGCCCGGTCGAGGCCCTCGACGCGCTCGAGCGCTACCTGCGCGACGGAGGCTCCGACATCAAGCCCGACCGTCGAGACCAGATCACCGCCGAGCTCGCCCGTCAGCGCGGGCGCGTCGGGCTGCTCGCGCTGAGGATCGCGCAGCAGGGGGCGACCGTGCGCGTCGACGGGCGCGAGCTCGGCCGTGCGCCCCTCGCGCCGGTGCGCCTGGCAGTCGGCGCGCACATGGTCGAGCTCAGCCTCGCGGGGTTCACGCCACGCGTGGTGGAGGTCAAGATCGTCGGAGAGGAGACGTCGACAGTCGAGCTCTCGCTCGCCCCCGTGGCGCCGCCTGCCATCCCGCCAGCGTCGGGGCTCGTAGCAGCGACGTGCCCGCTCGCAGACGTCGTCGTCGAGCTCGACGGGCGGCCCGTCGGCAAGGCCGCGCTGTCGCAGCCCTTCGGCGCCGCGGCGGGCGCTCACACTGTGCGCTTCTCGAGGCCGGGCTACGCGACCACGTCGCGCGCGGTCGCGGTCAGGCCGAACGAGCTCGTGGCCGTCGCGTGCGACCTCGTCCCCGAGCGTCCGCTCGCGCCCGCCCACGCGGCGCGCCTGCTCCTGCGCGCCTCCGAGCCCTCGGCCGCGGTGTCGCTCGACGGCGCCGCGCTGCCCGCGGACGGCGTGGTGCCGATGGGCGCGCACGAGGTCGCGGTGTCGGCGCCCGGCTTCCACCCGGCGAGGCGCGGCGTCGCGCTGGCGGCCGGGGTGACGCACGCGCTCGAGGTCACCCTCGTGCCCACCGACGCCTTTCGAGCGTCGTACGAGGGTCGCGCGCTCGCGCGCCGCCGGCTCGCGTACGCGGCGCTAGGCGTGGGGCTGGCCGGCGTCGCCGCCGGCGCGTACCTCTGGCGCTACAACGACGGGCGCCATGATCGCTGGCAAGAGGAGGACGACCGCCTCTCCGCCGGGTACGCGAGCAAGCCGCCGAGGCCCGCCGACCTCGACCAGCGACAGGCCGCCAACGACGATCTCATCCGGTCGATCCAGCGCACGGACAAGGTCACCGTCGGCCTGCTCGCGGGGGGCGCGGTGCTCTCGACGGTCGGCGTCGTGCTGTGGGCGGCGGGCGACGATCCCGATCGCTACGCGAGGATAGGTGTGGCGGCGTCGCCGCGGGGCGCGGCGTGGGCGTTCACCGCTGCGTACTAGGCTCCAGGTTGAGGGAAGAGGGTGAGCAAATGAAGAAGAAGAGAGTGGGCCTCGGCGTCGGGTTGTTGTTGTGGTTGCCGATGCTGTGGGCGTCGGGGTGCCACGAGGGGCGTGAGGGGCGGCGCTACGGCGAGCCCTGCGATCCTGACAACGCTTGCGAGAGCCCGTACGCGTGCGAGTTCGGCCGCTGCAGGTCGATCTGCCAGGCCGACGCCGAGTGCCCGTCGAACCTCTGCCTGCAGAGCGCGGGGCAGAGTTCGTGCGGCCTGGAGGTGGAGAACAAGTGCGACGCCTCCTCGTGCCCGGGCGGCCTGGCGTGCGGCCCGGATCTGAAGTGTCGCGTGTCGTGCGTCACCGCGCACCCCTGCGTGGGCGCGAAGGCCTGCGTGCTCGGCGCGTGCATCGAGCCGAGCGCGGGCGGCGCGGGAGGCGCGGGTCAGGCGGGCGCGGGAGGCGCAGGTCAGGCGGGCGCGGCTCAGGCGGGCGTGGGAGGCGCGGGCGCCGCGGGAGAGGCGGGCGCGGCTCAGGCGGGCGTGGGAGGCGCGGGCGCCGCGGGAGAGGAGGGCGCTGCAGGAGAGGCGGGCGCTGCGGGCGCAGCGGGAGAGGCGGGCGCTGCGGGCGCTGCGGGAGAGGCGGGCGCTGCGGGCGCTGCGGGTGCCGCGGGAGAGGCTGGCGCGGCTGGCGCGGCTGGCGCGGCTGGCGCGGCTGGGCAGAGCCCGGTGTCGCTCGATCGCTGGCTCGCCCGGCTCGACGATGGATCCTACGTCGTCACCGATTCCGGCGGGGTGCTGCACGCGGCGCTCGACACCCAGGGCGCGACGCCGCTGGCCCTCGATCCCGCGGCGAAGACAGTGATCCTGCGCGACGCAGATCTCGCCCTCTCGACGCTCGACGTCGCCACCGGTGCGAGGACGCCGCTCGGCAAGAAGGGCGAGGCCGCCTCGTTCGACCAGGTGGGGTCCATCACTCTGTACCAGCCTGGAGCTGATCCGTGCGGAGCGGGCGAGGTGCTGCGCGGCCCCGTCGGGGGGCCTTTCACGCAGCTCGCGCCGGTGCAGGGGGCCTTCTTCAGCCGGCGCCTCACGACCAGTCCGAGCGGGCGCTTCGTCGCGTGGTCGCGCGAGCTGACAGCCAAGTGCGATCCGGGCGCCTCGCGGGTGTACGCGTACGACGAGCAGGTGGGCGTCGTCGACCCGGTCCTCAGCACGGATGATGGACAGCACGAGGCGGTGGTGGGCGCCCTCGCGGACGGGACCGGGTACTTGGTCCAGCGGTCGAGCGCCGGCGCGGCGCCGTACACCATCGCGCGCGTCCTCTGGTCCGACTCCTCGAGCACCACAGTCTACCCTTCGCTGCCGGAGGAGGTGGCGAGCGGGGTGGGGTGCGACACGGCCGCGACGCTGCGACCCTCGGGGCAGTTTCTCTGCATGGGCACCGGCGGGCTGTGGCAGCTCGACGCCCGGGGCACCGCGCCGAAGGCGCTCGTCGCGCCGCTGGTCGGCGGCCGCGCCGTCGCGAGCATCCTGGACGTCGTCACGCTGGACGCGCCCGGCCCGGAGGAGACCTGCAACTTCGAGGACGACGACGGCGACGGCAGCGTCGACGAGGGCTTCGACTGGGCGATCTCGCCCTGGACGACGCTGCACACATTCCCGCTGATAGGACTGACCACCCGCGCCGTTCGGCTGAGCGACGGCTCGGTGGCGGTCGCCGGCATGGACAGCTACGGTGAGGGCACCGACAAGGGCTGGGTGATGCGCGTCGACACCGACGGCGCGCTCCTCGCCGGGCCCACGCTGGTGCCCATCCCGCTCGCCGGCGGCGACGGCGGGCGGCTCCTCGAGCGTGACGGCGACCTCGTCGCCGCGTGGAACTCGACCGACTACAAGGGCTGCCAGGCCGGGTGCCCGGTGGTGATCCGATCGCTCGACAAGTCCACCCTCGCCGTCAAGTCATCCGGCACGACGCTCGCGGCGGAGGCGATGGCCGCCTGCCACGCGGCCGCGCTCGGCCCCGCCGGGACGGTGCTCCTCGGCTGTCACAGGTACGTCGGGTCGGACTACCAGCCAAGGATCGTCCGCCTCGACAGCGGGCTCACCACCGTCGAGCGGATGGCGTCGCCGGGCGTCGCCACTGCGGTCCAGGTCGTGTGGGCCGCGGGCGACCTGGTCCAGTACGCCGGGGCCCCCGCGATCGGCATGAGTTTCCATGGCGCCTTCGAGCTCGGCGGGCCCGACGTCGGGGGGGTCGAGAAGGTGGCGCCAGAGCCGCTCGGCAGCGTCTCGCCGGCGCTCGTCGTCGCTCACTCCGACGGCACCCTGCTGTTCACCGAGCGCGCGGGCACGGCGTCGATCGACACCCTCCTGTACGGCGCGAGCGGCGAGAGGCTCGTCGACGCCGTCCCGCTCCGCACGACCGGCTACCCTGACGCCGCGGTCGCCGTCGGCAACAACACGCTGTACTGGTCCCACACCGCCAACAAGCCGACGGCCGGCGAGCTGCGGCGCTTCCGGCGTGACGGTCGCGAGGTGCCCACGCCCGGCGGGGCGATGACCGGCATCGGCGGCTATGGGAAGTCAGGCGTGCGCGTCCCGGGTGGCGTCTTGTTGTTCCGCGGGCGGGCCTACCTCGACCACCCCGTCGAGGTCGCGAAGCTCACCTGCAAGCCCTGAGCGCGTGAGATCGCCTTGACCGATCACCCGCCCCACCCGCGCGCCCACGAGGCGGACCCCGCCGCCCCGAACGCCGTCGTCGCGTCGAAATACCGCGTGGTGCGCGCGCTCGGGAGCGGCGGGATGGGCGTCGTCGTCGAGGTGGAGCACCTCGAGTTTCCGCGGCGCTTCGCCCTGAAGTGGATCCGCCCGGACAGGCTCGGCCCAGAGGCGGAGCAGCGCTTCAAGCGCGAGGCCGTGGTCACTGGCAGCCTCTGCCATGAGAACCTCGTGTCGATCGTCGACTTCGGTCGCTGCGACGACGGCGCGGCGTACATGGTGA
>JADLFU010000138.1 GCA_020849655.1 Polyangiaceae bacterium
ACCACCGCGGCGAGGTTGCCGCCCGCGCTGTCGCCGGCCAGAGCGACGCGCGCGGGATCGATCCCGAGCTCGCTCGCGCGCGCGAGGACCTCTCGCCACGCCGAGGTGGCGTCGTCGACCGCCGCCGGGAACCGATGCTCGGGCGCGCGTCGGTAGTCGATCGACACGACGACGGCGCGCGCGCGCGCGGCCAGCCAGCTGCACGTGGTCGAGTAGCCCGCGACGTCGCCGAGGACCCACCCCCCGCCGTGCAGGTACACGACGCCGGGCGCCCTCGGGCCCGCGCCCGCGGGGCGGTGCACGCGCGCGACGATGGGCGCCGCTCCGGCGAGCACGACCTCGCGCACCGACACGCCGGGCGGCGCGGGCGGCGCGACGAGCGCGACGCCGCGCGAGAACTCGCGGCGCGCGACGTCGACGGGCAGCTCGTGCGGCTCCTTGCGGCGCACGAGGCGCTCACCGGAGAGCAGGAGCTGTGTGTGAGGATCGAGCGTGCGGCCGTCCCGCTCGACCGCGCGCCCCGCGAGCGCCCGCGCGACGGCCACAGGCACGCGCGCGAGCGACGAGACGAGGTGAGCCGCGAGCGGCGCGGGGGGCTCGAGCGTGGTGCGCGGGGGCATGCGCTCCGATGTACAGCAGATCTCGCGGGCGGGGTCCGCTGGTCGCGCCGGCGCCCTCGGGTCAGTCGCGCGTCAGCGTGCTGTCGATCTTCACGGCCGTCGACCCGTCGAGCTTCGCGCAGCCCGTGATCCTGGCGCCGCGCACCTCGAACGACGCGCGCTCGGGCGTGACCTTCACGAGGTCGACCGACAGCCTCGCGCCGTCGAGCCGCGCCAGGAGCGGCGCGCCCCCCACGCTCGACCAGGTCTCCTGGCAGGTGCCGCGCGACTCTCGCTCGTACGTCAGGCCCGCGGGGGGCACGGGGCGGATCTTGTCCTCGACGAGGTAGCCGCCGCGCCCCTCCGCGCGCTTCAGCGTGAAGCGAGCCTCTCCCGCCAGGTAATTTTGCCTGGGGAACTCCTCCGGATCGCGGACGCGGAACTCGACCTCGCCGCCGGCGACGACGGCGTCGTAGTGGCGCCCGGTGTCGCTCACCCACCTGCCCGCGAGCGCGGTGAGCGCCTCGGCCGTGGGGCGCGGCGCGGACGCCGACGCGGCAGGGGAGGAGGCGGAGGCGGAGGCGGTGGCGGTGGAGACGGGGACGGCGCTCGCCCTCGGCCGCGGGGCGTCGAGCGCGCCCGACAGCGCGAGCGTCGCGCCGCCGCCGACGAGCGTCGCGGCGACGAGCGCGCCGAACAGGAGGGGCGCGCGCGAGCGGGGCCGCGGCGCGTCCTCGAGCTCCGTCGGGGTCGTCAGCTGCCCCGTGGCGGCGAGGCGCGTCGTCGGCGGGCGAGCCTCGGGCCGGAGCGCGACGAGCAGCGCGTCGACGTCGGCGAGGAGCGCCTCGCACGACGGGTAGCGGAGCTCGCGGTCCTTCGCCGTCGCGCGCGCGAGCAGGGCGTCGAGCTCGCGCGGCAGCTCGGGGCGCGCGGCGCACACCGAGGGGACGGGCGCCTCGGCGTGCATCTTCATGATCTCGTAGTCGCTGTCGGCGTCGAAGGGCACGCGCCCGATCAGCAGCTCGAACAGCAGGATGCCGAGCGAGTACACGTCGACGCGCTTGTCGAGATCGCGACGGCCGGTGACCTGCTCCGGCGCCATGTACCAGAGCGAGCCGATGATCCCCTGCGTGACGCCGCGGCCTGCCTTCGCGTCGTCCTCGGACTTCGCGATGCCGAAGTCGGTGACCTTCACGAGGCCGTCCTTCGCGCGGACGAGCACGTTCGCCGGCTTGATGTCGCGGTGCACGACGCCCTCGGCGTGGGCCGCCGCGACGCCGAGCGCGATCTGGCGGAACAGCGACAGCGCCTCCTCCGCGCCGAAGGGCAGCCCCTCCGCGAAGCGGGAGGCGATGATGCGGTCGAGGCTGCGCCCGTCGACGAACTGCATCACGAGCAAGAGCGAGGTGTCCGTCGAGACGACCGCGTTGAGGCGGACGACGTTGGGGTGGTCGATCTGCGCGAGCGCCCGCGCCTCGTCGCGCACGCGCGCGCGGTACTGCTCCGAGCTCGCGAGCGCCGCGTGGAGCGCCTTCACGACGACCTTCGCGTCGGTGACGAGCTCGGTCGCGAGGAACACGACGCCCATGCCACCCTCGCCGAGCACGCTCTCGAGGCGGTACTTGCCGTCGACCACGTCGCCTGTCAGGAGCTGCGCGGGGCCGATCCGCTGCGGCGGGGCGTCGGGTGGCGGGCCCGGCAGGCCGAGCCCGATCGCCGTGCCGTGCGGGCCCGCAGGCGCGCCCCGGAGCCCGGGATCGTCGACGGTCGAGCCCTTGTCGCGCGGCTCCGTCGGCGCGAGCGCGGGCGGGGCGGGGGGAGGGGCAGGGGAGGGCGGCGCGGCGCCGAGCGGCTGCGCGGGGACGGTGGCCGATCTCGCGCGGGGCAGCGCGGCGCCGCAGCGGAGGCAGATCGCCGCGCCCGGCGGGCTGGGCGTGTGGCAGGCGGGGCAGGCGATCATCGCGCGAGGACGCGCGACGGTAGCCGAAGCGCCCCGTCGCGTTCCGCTTTTGTCAGCGCCGCGAGAGCTCCGCCGCCGCCCACACGGCCAGCTGCTCCCGGAAGATCTTCGCGTTGTGTCGGATGTCGACCGGGAAGGCGGGGTGAAACAGGAACACTGTCACCTCGCGCGTGACCCCGTGCGCCGCGCCGAGCGCGGACAGCTCCGCGATCAGCTCCGCCCGCGGCCGCGCGGTCGCCGCGTGCAGCTCGACGCACACGACGGGCGCGCCGCGGACGCCCACGAGCGCCGTGCGCCGCACGTCGGGGTGCTGGTTGAACACCCCCTCCACCGGATCGGTGAACAGCGGGCCGCGCGCCGTCTCGACGCGGTGGCTCTTGCGCCCGGCGAACCAGAGCCGCCCCGCGGCGTCGACGCGGCCGAGATCGCCCATCCGGTGGAAGAAGCCGCCGGCGGGATCGCTCACCTTCGCCTGGGCGTTCGCCTCGGGACGCCCGACGTACTCGCGCGTGACGTTGGCGCCCTTCACGCAGATCTCGCCGATCTCGTCGACGCCGCGCGGCGCGATGTCCGCGCGCGAGGCGATCGGCGCGTCGCTGATGGGCGCGATCACGACCTCGACGCCCGGCACCGGGCGGCCCACGCACGTGCCCGCGCCCCGCTTCGTCTCGGCCGCCGTCTCGCCGAGCACGGCGCGGCTGCCGATGATCGCGACGGGCAGCGCCTCGGTCGCGCCGTACGGCGTGAAGATCTCGGCGTCGGGCGACAGCATCGGCGCCCACGCCTCGAGCACCGACGGCGGCACCGGCGCGCCCGCGGAGAGCACGCGCCGCAGCGACGGCAGCCGCGTGAACGGCGCGCCCTCCCACGACGCGACCCGGTCGAGCAGCGCCGGCGAGCCGAACAGCATCGTCGCCGAGAAGCGCCGGACGGGCTCGATGATCTCGCGCGGATCGACGCGCGCCGGCCGGGTGAAGTCCATCACCGGCAGCACCGTCGAGAGGCCGAGCGCCGGGTCGAACAGCGCGAACGGCGCGAAGGTCGGCACGTTGACCTCGCCCGGACGGAGCGCGAACGCGTCGCGGATCATCGCGAGCTGCGCCGCGAAGTTGCCGTGCGTGTAGAGCACGCCCTTCGGCGCGCCGGTGCTGCCGCTCGTGAAGACGATGGCCGCCGCGTCGTCGTCGCCGGGCGTCGGCAGCGCGCCCGCCGCGCCTCGCGCGAGCACCTCACGCATCGGCGTCGTGAAGGGGAAGCTCCCGTCCGCGCACACCGACACGGCCACCGTGCCGCGGCCCCAGCCGAAGAGCGCGCGCGCGGCGTGCGCGGCGCGGATGCCCACGAAGCCGCGGGGGCTCGTCTCGTCGAGGCAGCGCGCGACGTTCTTCAAGCCGAGCCCCGGATCGACCAGCACCGGCACGAGCCCCGCGCGAAACAAACCATACACCGTCGCGAACAGCGCCCGGCTCGGCTTGATCATCAGCGCGACGCGATCACCAGGTGACAGGCCCGACGCGAGCAGGCCGCGCGCGACGCGGCTCACCTCGTCGTCGAGCTCGCGGGTCGTCGTGACGCGGTACGCGCGCCGGCCGTCGGGGCCGCGCGGCCCCGGCTCGCGCAGCGCCACGCGCGAGGGGGCCTGCTCGGCGTGCGCGGCGAGCGCGGCGGCGAGCGCGCTCATCCGACCGGGTGCGCGGCCAGCCACTCGACGACGCGCGGCACGACCCGCGCGGCCGCGTCCTCGAGCACGTAGTGCCCGGCGTCGTCGTAGACCGCGGTGTCCGCGTCGGGCCAGCGCAGCTGCCACTCACGCAGGATGGCGAGATCGAACACGAAGTCCTTCGCGCCCCAGACCAGGAGCCGCGGCTTGCCGGCGAGCAGCGAGAGGCGCGCGTCCATCTCGGCGAGCGGGGCGTACGCGGGATCGCTCGGCGAGAGCGGGATGTCCTCGGCGAAGCGGAGCGTCGCCAGCCTGTCGCCCGGGCCCTCGTACGGCGCGAGCAGCCCGGCGCGCACCTCGGGCGACAGGCGCGTCGCGCTCATCCCGACCACCGCCGCGCCTCGCGCGAACGCGTTGAACCGCTGCACGAGGAGCGCGCCGAGCGGGCTCCGCGCGAGCTTGATAAGGACGGGCAGCGACTTGGTCGCGGGGACGGGGAACGCCGCCGTGTTCATCAGCACGACCCGCGCGACGGCCTCGGGGTGGCGCGTCGCCCAGCCCATCGCGATGGCGCCGCCCCAGTCGTGCGCGACGAGCGTCACGCGGCCGCCGACCTTCGCGTGAGCGAGCAGCGCCTCGAGATCGTCGACGCGCGTCCGCAGCGTGTACGCGTACGCGTCGTCGCCCGGCTTGTCGGACAGCCCGCAGCCGACGTGGTCGACCGCCACGCAGCGGTGCGAGCCGCGGAGCGCCTGGATGAGCTCGCGAAAGGTGAACGACCACGTCGGGTTGCCGTGCACGAACACGACCGGATCGCCCTCGCCGTCGTCGACGTAGTGCTGCAGCACGCCGCCGCCGCGATCGAAGAACCTCGACGTGAAGGGGTACAGCGCGCGGAGGCGCGCGAGGCTCGCGGGCGTCACCACCGGACCTCCATCATCGCGCAGTTCAGGCCGCTGCCGATGCCGAGCAGGCCGAGGCGCTTGCCCCGCGCGAGGCGCCCGGCCTCGCGGGCCTTCGCGAGCGCGAACGGGATGCTCGCGGGCCCGATGTTGCCGTACTCGGGGTAGATGCGCGTGACGCGCGCGGGGTCGAGCGACAGCGCGTGGCAGAGCTTGTCGGTGTGCACCTCGCTCACCTGGTGCAAGAGCAATTCGTCGAGCGTGTCTCGTCCCCAGCCGAGCTCGCGCTGCGCCTTGTCGTACGTGCGCCTCGCGAGCGCCACGCCGGCGACGAGCAGCCCGCTCGCGTCGGTCGTCATGCCCTCCTCGGTGCCACGGCACAGGTGCACGTGCTCGGTGGCGGCGAGCGTGACGGCGCCTACGACGCGGTGATCGCGCTCGGGGGGCGCGAGATCGCTGCGGCAGAGGACGGCCGCGGCGCCGCCGGAGCCGAGCGTCAGCGTCGCGAAATTGTCTCGAAACGACCGCGGATCGCCGCCTGGCCCCAGCAGCTTGCCCAGCGTCGCCTCGAGCACGCGGGCGGAGTTCTCCCCGTCGACGACGACGCCGGCCTCGATCTGCCCGCGCTCGATCATGTTGCCGACCACCTGCACGCCGCTGAGGAAGGCGAGGCACGCGTTGCCGAGATCGAAGTTCACGCAGTCGGCGGAGAGGCCGAGCTTGTGGTGCGCGAGCGCGGCCGTCGACGGCTCGAGGTAGTCGCGGCAGACCGAGGTGCTGACGAGCGCGCCGAGCCGCGCGCGGTCGAGCCCCGCGTCCCGGAGGGCGGCCTCCCCCGCCTCCGCGGCGATGTCGCTCGGCATCACGTGCTCGGGCCAGGTGCGTCGGGCGATGATCCCGGTCAGCTCGCCGAGCATCCGTGGGCCGAGGCCGAGGCGCTCAGCGAGCGGCCGCAGGCGATCCTCGATCGCCGCGGACGTCACGCGTATCGGGCCCTCGGCGACGCCGAGCCCGACGAGGGACACGTTCGAGAACCTCATCGATCGAGCGTGTCCCGGCGGCGAGCCCGCGCGTCAAGCGGCGCGTCGCCGCTCACGGTCGGCGGAGCGCGTCGGCGAGCGCCGGGTAGCCGGGCACCTCCTCCGCGAAGGGCACGCGCGTCTCGCCGATCCACATCTCGCCGGGCGCGAGGTACGGGCTGAACACGCCGCCGCCGAACGGATCCTGGCCTGCCCACGCGGGCTGCGGACCTCCGGGCTCGTCGGGACCGCCAGGCCCACCGCCGCCCGAGCCCATGCCGCCGCCGCCAGGCCCGCCGTCGCCGCCGCCGGGCCCGCCGGGGATGAGCGCCGAGCACACGCCGCCGCAGGTGCCAGTGATGCACTGGAAGGCCTGCACCGCCGTCAGCGCCGCGCCGAAGTCACCGTTGAAACAGCCGAGGATGCACTGGAAATCGAGGCCGCCGCCGCCGCCGCCGCTGCCGTTGCCGCCCATGCCGCCGCCGGCGAGGCAGGTCGTCACTGCGCACTGGATGCCGCCGAGGCAGTCGGGATCGTTGTAACAACCGTTGATCGAGTCGTCGCACTTCTGCGCGATGCACTGGGCACAGTCGCCGATCGGGCCCGAGTCGGGGATCGGGATGCCCGAGTCGAACAGATCCTTGCCGCCCGAGCCGTTGCCCGCCTTGCCAGACTTGCCGCCGCCGCCCTTGCCGCCGAAGCCCGCCGTGCCGCTGCCCGACTTGCCGCCCTGCGACACGCCGCCCTGGCCCGCGCCGCCCTGCGCCTTGCCGCCCTGCGAGGCGCCGCCGTTCGCGCCGCCGAAGCCGCCTTGCGAGGCGCCGCCCGTGGTCGCGCCGCTCGTGCCGCTCGCGCCGGTCGCGCCGCTCTTGCCCGACGCTCCTCCCTTGCCGGCGACCTGCGGGCCGTCTTCGTCCTCGAGGCCGAGATCGGACCTGCCCCCGCACGCGAAGAACATCGCGGGGACCGAGGTGAACACGAGCGCGTACCAGGCCATGCGGGGGCGGTTCATGGTCGACCCACAGTCTGTAGACCGTCTGGTCGGCCGTGGCGAAACAAATTGAACCGCGAAGCCGCCGCGCCCCCGGTGTAGAGCCGGCGTGACCATGACAGCGAAGAAAATCACCGTGCCCGTCCTCCGCGCGCGGAAGGCGAAGGGCCCGCGCATCGCGATGGTGACGGCGTACGACGCGACGCTGGCGCGCCTCTTCGACGAGGCGGGCGCCGACGCGCTGCTCGTCGGCGACTCGCTCGGCATGGTCGTGCAGGGCCTGCCGCACACGCTCGGCGTCACCGTCGAGGACGTCGCGTACCACGGGCGCGCCGTCGCGCGGGGCGCCTCGCGCGCGCACCTCGTCGGCGACATGCCGTTCATGAGCTTCCAGGTGTCGCCCGAGGACGCGCTCCGCAACGCGGGGTACCTCGTGAAGCACGGCGCGTTCGAGGCGGTGAAGCTCGAGGGCGGCGTCGAGGTCGCCGAGCACGTCCGCCGCATCGTCGGCGCGGGCATCCCGGTGATGGGCCACGTGGGGCTGACGCCGCAGAGCGTCCACGCGATGGGAGGGTTCCGCGTGCAGGGCAAGAGCGACGACGACGCGCAGCGCATCGTCGCCGACGCGAAGGCGCTCGAGTCCGCCGGCGCCTACTCGATCGTGCTCGAGGGCATCCCGTCGGACCTCGCGCGCAAGATCACCGCCGCCG
>JADLFU010000139.1 GCA_020849655.1 Polyangiaceae bacterium
AGCGCTGGATCGTCAAGAACAACAGCAAGTACGGCGCGCTGGACCTGTACGCCTTGACCTGCGAGCACCTCTATGTGGGCGTCCCCGGGGTCAAGCACGTGCGCATCCGCCTCGACTCCCTCGGCCCTTCGACCCCGGCGCCGCTGTGATGGGTCGAGCGCGCGAGACCGACGTGGCCGGCCTCGGGAGGGAGGCGTCGGGCATCGGGCGTGCTACGATGACCTGCGTGTCGACTGGGGAGCTGCTGTGACCGGTGTGACAGGGGTGCTTCGGTCCGCGTCGAGGGTCTGTGTCGCGTGGCTCGGATGCGCCATGCTCCTCCTGTGCGACGCGTGCGCCAACACGACCGAGACGCGCACGGACGTGGTGGTCGCGCGGGCGCCAGTGAAGTTGCCGCCCCGCGAGGAAGACTGGACCATCCGCGCCAGGCACTCTGTGAAGGACAGCACGCTGTCGATGACGCTCGCGCGCGGCGAGGGGTGCGAGGAGACGGGCGAGCGGGTCACGCTGGAGACCCGCGCGGCGACCCGGCCGTCGGCTGCGGCCGTCGTGCTCGACGCGGCGCTGGTCGCCGGCGGTTTGTTCCTCATAGCGGTGGACTGCCCAGAGCAGATGATCCCCTGCAAGTCGCACCTCGCCGGGCCGCCGCTGTTGCTCGGGGGCGCCATCGCGCTCCTCGTGGACGCGTCGAAGACCAGCGACGCCGTCGTCGGGCGCCGGACAGAGGACCGACGAACGCTGCCCGCCGCGCCAGTCTGCCGGGAGGTGCCATTCGCCCCCGAGGTGCTGCTGGTCACCTTCGACGGCGGTCCGCCCATCGCCGCGCGCGCAGACGCGCTGGGGTTCTACCGGGTGCCCTGGCCGTCTCCGGCGCCCGCGCGCGTGATCCTGTCGCTGCCCGGCTCGCCGCTCCGGGGGTACATCGAGCGATGAGAGCCTGGGCCTGGCTGGCGCTCGGGGTCGGATCGCTGCTGCTGGCGGGCTGCGCCCACACGGTCGTGCGCATAGAAGAGCGACGCGACAGGCCCGTTGAACACAGCACGCTCACCCACGCGCCGCGCACCTGGCAGGCGACGCTGGCCCCGCGGGACGGAGGGGCGACTCTGTCACTGTGGACGCACGCGATCTGCACGAAGCGCATGGTCGTGACAGTGAAGTGCACGCGCGTGGAGGAGGAGCGCGGCCGGCGCGTGGCGACGCCGCAGCCGGACGCCAGCGAGGAGCTTGGGCGTTCGACCGGCCCCTGCGATCGCCACGTCGCGCCCCGCGCGAAGCTGACCGTCAGCGGCCCTCCGGACGCCGACGCTGTTGCCGTCGAGACCGACGACGACGGCGCGGCGACCTTGCCGTTCGCGCCGTCCGCCGTCACGCGCGTGGTCGTGGACGGCGGCGCCCTGGTGCCGACGACCGTCGAGGGTGGGCCGCCCGCGCCGCCCCCTGTCGGGGCGCGTTGAACAGGGCGTGACTCTCGGGAGCCGGGGGTGTTGGCGAGCGACGCCGCGATGTCGACGCGCGCCGCGTGGTAGCGTTCGGACGTGGCGCGACCCTCCCCCCTCGAAGCCGTGGCGCTCGCCGACTTCCGTCGGCGCGTGGACGCCCTCTTGCCCGGCCGAGACGTCGAGATGATCGTGTTCGGCTCACGCGCGCGTGGCGAAGGTCGCGCCGACAGCGATCTCGACGTGTGCGTCGCGTTCGACGAGCCGACCCGCGACGAGCGACGAGCGATCATCGACGTGTCGGCGGACGTGTCGATGGATCACGGCGTCGTGCTCTCGCCGCTCGTCGTCTCGCGCGAGCGCCTGACCACGGGACGCGGCGTGCTCGCCGACGTCCGGCGCGAGGGCATCGCGCTGTGACGGACGCTCCCCTCGGCACGGCGGAGGAGCAGCTCGTCCGCGCGCGAAAGTCGCTCCGCGCTGCGGAGGCGCTGACGGCGCTCTCCCTCTTCGGTCGGTCGGGGCGTCGTTACCGCGGCAGCCCGAGCGCCCGCTCTGCGATGATGTTGCGCTGGATCTCGTTCGACCCCGCGTAGATGGTGTCCGATCGGGAGAACAAGAACAGCTGCTGCAGCCGCGTCAGCGATGAGTGGTCACCCGCGAGCCCCTCCGGGCCGAGGATGTCCATCGCGAGCTTGCCGAGCTCGCGGTGCCACGTCGCCCAGTGAAGCTTGCTCACCGACGACGCGCGGGTGAGCCCCGTCGCCTCGGCGCTGAAGGTGCGCAGCGCGTGCAGGCGCATCACGCGCAGGCCCATCCACGCCTCCGCGAGCCGCTGGCGCAGCGCCGGATCGGCGAGCTTGCCCAGCGCGCGCGCCCTCTCGGTGATCTCCCGCAGCTCTCCGAGGAAGTGCGCCTGCTGCCCGAGCGTCGAGACGCCGCGCTCGAACCCGAGCGTCGCCATCGCGATCTTCCAGCCGCCGCCGACCGGGCCAATGACCTCGCCCTCGCCCGCGCGGGCCTCGTCGAAGAAGACCTCGTTGAACTCGGAGCTGCCGGTCATCTGCTGGATGGGGACGACGCGCACGCCCGGCTGGCGCATCGGCACGAGCAGGTACGACAGGCCCTCGTGGCGGCGCGAGCCCGGCGTCGTCCGGCAGAGCACGAAACAGTGATCGGAGAACTGCGCGAGCGACGTCCACACCTTCTGCCCCGTCACGCGCCACTCGCCGTCGACGAGCGTCGCGCGCGTCTCGACGCCGGCGAGATCGCTGCCCGCGTTGGGCTCGGAGTATCCCTGGCACCACAGCTCGTCACCGCGTGCGATGGGCGGCAGGTAGCGCTGCTTCTGCGCGTCGGTGCCGAAGGCGAGCACCGTCGGGCCGAGCAGCTGCGCGCCGATGTGGCCCACGCGGCCGGGCGCGCGCGCGCGGGCGTACTCTTCGTTCCAGATGACCTCCTCCCAGAAGGAGGCGGCCCGCCCGCCGAGCTCGCGCGGCCACGAGAGGCACGCGTACCCGTGGCGCCCGAGGTGTTGCTCCCAGGCCTTGCGCTCGGCGAACAGCGCGTCCTCGTCGCCGGGCCCTCCCCTGCCCTTCAGCTGTTCGAACTCGCCCGAGAGCGACTGGCGCAGAAACTCGCGCGCCTCGTCACGAAACGCCTCTTCTTTCACTGTGAAGGTCAGATCCATGTGTCAGTCCTCGACGAGCGGGCTCTCGGCGCCGCTCTGCAGCAGGTATTTCATCACCTTGCCGGTCGCGTTGCGCGGCAGCGGCGCCTGGCGCACCTCCCAGTGCGCGGGCACCTTGAAGTACGCGAGCGCGTCGGCGACCCAGGCCGAGAGCGCTGCGCTGTCGAGCACGGCGCCCGCGCGCGGCACGACCACCGCCTTCACCTCCTCGCCGAGCTCCGCCGAGGCGACGCCGATGACGGCGGCCTCCGCGACGTCTGGGTGGGCCGCGAGCCGCGCCTCGATCTCGGTGGGCGAGACGTTCACCGCGCCGCGCAGGATGAGATCGCGCTTGCGCGTCTCGAGCGTGAGCCGGCCGTCCACGACGCGCCCGACGTCGCCGGTGCGCAGCCAGCGCCCGGGGTGGAACATCGCCGCCGTCTCGTCGGGCCGCCGCCAGTAGCCCAGCATCACGAGCGGCCCGCGCAGGGTGATTTCGCCCTCCTCGCCGTCCGGGAGCGCGCGCCCAGTGGCGTCGCGGATGGCGAGCTCGACGGTCGGGAGCGGCCTCCCGACCGAGGTCGGGTGCGCTGACAGTTGTTCGCCATAGTTCAGCGTCGCGAGCGCTGACGCCTCGGTGAGCCCGTAGCCGACCGCCATCGCGAAGGTGACGTTGGGGAAGGCCTCGCGGAGCGCGCGCTGGATCTCGGGCGTCACCGGCGCGCCGCCGCTGCCGAGGCTCTTCACGGACGAGACGTCGTAGCGCGCGCGGTCGGGGTGGTGGAGCACCTTGTAGGCCATCGAGCCGTGCGGCGCCCAGCCGGTGACGCGCTCCTGCTCGATGAGCCGGAGGGTCTGCTCGGCGTCGAACTTGCCAGCGAGCCACACCGACTTCGCGCCCCACGCGAGGTGCGCGATCACGCCCGCCGCGAGCCCTGACACATGAAACAGCGGGTTCGCTGACAACAGCACCGGCGGCGGCGGCGCGTAGCCCGGCTGTGCGCCCATCAGCCGCGCGAGGCGCGCCCCCTGGAACGACTGGATCGACACGAGCCCGAGCAGGTTGCGGTGGCTGAGCATCGCGCCCTTCGAGCGGCCGGTGGTGCCGCTCGTGTAGAGGATGACCGCGGGATCGTCCTCGGCGATCGCCGCCGCGGGAGGCGGCGCCCTGCCCGCCGCGCCGTCGAGCAGCGCCTCGAGGCGGCGCACGCGGAGCCCCTCGGGCGGCGCGCCGAGCCTCGCCAGGCGCTTGTCGTCGGCGAGCAGCACCTTCGGCGCGGAGTCGTCGAGGCCGAACCGCAGCTCGCTCGCCGCCCACCACGCGTTCATCGCGACCGCCACGGCCCCGAGGCTCGTCGCCGCGAAGAAGCCGACGATCCACGCGACCGAATTCTCGCCGAGGATCGCCACGCGATCGCCGGGCCCGACGCCGTCCTCCGCGAGCAGCGCGGCCACCTCGCCGACGCGCGTCGCGTGCTCCCGGAAGGTCAATCGCAGCGGGCCCTGCACCAGGAACTCCCGCTCGCCGTGCTCGACGACCGACCGCGCCAGCAGCTCCGTGAGCGCGCGCGGGCGCCGCTGGAACACGCGCATCGCCTCGCCGAGCACGTCCTCCGTCACGAGCTCGAAGGGCCCGCCCTCTCCGAGCAGCTCGGCGTCGACGTCCGCCTCTCTCATCGCGCCGACTGTAACGTGTTCTATTCTCCTCGGCGCGAAAACTGATACGTGTTTCACCCATGCGGTTCGCGTTCACGGAGGAGCAGGAGGCGATGCAGAAGGCGACGCGCGCGTTCCTCGCGACGGCGGCGTCGTCGAAGGAGGTGCGGCGCGCCAGCGACACCCCGCGCGGCTGGGACGAGGCGGCGTACGCGAAGGCGGCGGGGGAGCTCGGCTGGGCGATGCTGCCGTTCGCCGAGGCAGACGGCGGGCTCGGGCTGTCGTGGCTCGAGGTCGGCGTGGTGATGGAGGAGATCGGGCGCGCGCTGTTCCCTTCGCCGTATTTCTCGAGCGTGTGCCTCGCGGGGAGCGCGCTCGCGGCCCTCGGCGACGAGACCGCGCGCGCGCGGTGGCTCGCGCCGCTCGCGACGGGGGAGGCGACGGGCGCGCTCGCGTGGGGGCCCGCCGACTCGTGGCGCGCAGAGGCGACGACCGTGACGTTCCGCGAGGTCGACGGCGGCTGGCGGCTCGACGGCGAGGTCCCCTTCGCGCCGGGCGACGCGGACGCGACGACGCTGCTGGTCGCGGCGCGGGGCGCGGGCGGAGAGATCGGCGTGTTCGTCGTCGGCGACGGTGACGGCGTGGCGCGCGCGGCGCGGCCGACGCTCGACGTGACACAGCGGTTCTTCTCGCTCTCGCTGCGGGGCGCGCGGGTGCCTGTCGACGCGAGGCTGGGCGGGCCGGGCGACGCGGGCCCGCTGCTCGACCGCGCGCTCGCCGGCGCGATGGCGATGCTGGCGTGCCGGCAGATAGGCGCGGCCGAGGCCTGCCTCGACGCGGCGGTCGAGTACGCGAAGACGCGCCACCAGTTCGGCAAGCCGATCGGATCGTTCCAGGCGATCAAGCACCAGCTCGCGGACGTGCTCGTCAGCGTCGAGCTCGCGAGGAGCGCGGCGTACGAGGCGGCCTTCCTCGCGTCACGCCCGGGCGACGAGCTCCACGAGTCGGCGTGGACGGCGAAGGCGCTCGCGAGCGCGGCCCTCTCGCACGCCGCCGGGCAGAGCATCCAGGTGCACGGGGGCGTGGGGTTCACGTGGGAGGTCGACGTCCACCTGTATTTCAAGCACGCGCAGCAGACCGAGGCGCTGCTCGGCGCGCCGTGGGCGCTCCGCGAGGCGTACGCCGCGAGGATGGGGATGGGCGCATGAGCGAGGGGTTCGAGGCAGAGGGCGCGCGGGGCGATCTCCGGTTCGGCACGATCCCGAACGTGCTCGCGCTGGGGGCCGTCGAGCACGGCTCGCGCGTCGCGCTCGAGGAGGGCGACGTGCGGCTCACGTACGCGGAGCTCGACGCGCGCGTCGTCGAGACCGCGCGCGGGTTCGTCGCGATGGGGCTCGCGCCGGGGGACCGCGTCGGCGTGTGGGCGCCGAACTCGTGGAGGTGGGCCGTGACGGCGCTCGGCGCGCTCGCGGCGGGCGGCGTGCTCGTGCCGATCAACACGCGGTACAAAGGCCCCGAGGCGGCGTACGTGCTGCAGAAGAGCCGGGCGCGCGCGCTCGTCGTCGCGGAGGGGTTCCTCGGCGCGAGCTACCTGTCGTGGCTCGCCGACGCGGGCGTCGATCTCGGCGCGCTGGCGATAGCGTCGATCGGTGACGATCCGGGCCCGCGCGGCGTCACGCTGGAGGCGCTCGTCGCGCGCGGCGAGCGCGTCGACGCGGCCGAGATCGCGCGGCGGCGGCGCGCGCTGTCGCCCGACGATCCGTGCGACCTCCTCTTCACCTCCGGCACGACGGGCAGGCCGAAGGGCGTGGTCTGCACGCACGCGCAGTCGCTCCGCGCGTTCTTCGACTGGGCGCAGATCGTCGGGCTGCGCGCGGGTGATCGCTACCTCGTCGTGCCGCCGTTCTTCCACACGTTCGGGTACAAGGCCGGGCTGCTCGCGTCGCTGATGACGGGCGCGACGGTGCTCCCGCACGCCGCGTTCGACGCGGGCGCCGTGCTCGCGCGCGTCGCGGTCGACAGGGTCGGGGTCATCCCCGGGCCGCCCGCGCTGTACCAGTCGCTGCTCGCGCACCCGGACCTCGCGGCGACGGATCGCTCCACGCTGCGCCTCGCCGTGACGGGCGCGGCGGTGATCCCGGTGGAGCTGGTCGAGCGGATGAAGCGCGAGCTCGGGTTCGAGACGGTGCTCACCGCCTACGGCCTCACCGAGGCGACCGGCGTCGCGACGATGTGCCGGCGCGGCGACTCGGCCGAGACGGTGGCGACCACGAGCGGGCGGGCCATCCCGGGCGTCGAGGTGCGCGTGGTCGGCGACGACGGGGTCGAGGTGCCCCGCGGCGCGCCCGGCGAGCTGGTCGTGCGCGGCTACACCGTCACGCGCGGGTACTTCGAGGACGACGCGGCGACGCGCGACGCCGTCGACGCCGAGGGGTACTTGCACACCGGCGACGTCGCGGTGATGGACGAGCAGGGGAACATCAGGATCACCGATCGCAAGAAGGACATGTTCATCGTCGGCGGCTTCAACGCGTACCCCGCCGAGATCGAGCAGGCGATCGCGAAGCACCCCGCGGTGGGCGACGTCGCCGTCGTCGGGATGGCCGACGAGCGCCTCGGCGAGGTCGGCGCGGCGTTCGTGGTGAGGCGCGCCGGCGTCGACGCGACAGAGGCCGAGATCATCGCGTTTTGCCGCGAGAACATGGCCAACTACCAGGTGCCGCGGCGCGTGTGCTTCGTGGACGCGCTGCCGCGCAACGCGTCGGGCAAGGTGCTGAAGTTCGAGCTGCGCGCCGCGCTGGCGACTCGACCGACGTGACAGCGACGGCGACGATGGGTCATGCTGCCGCCCATGACCTCTCGCTTCGCGCTCGTCCGCGCCTCGCTCATCGCCCTCGCCACCCCGCTCGCCGCCTGCGGCGGGAGCACGACCGACGGCACGACGGGCGGCCAGGCGGGCGGCGCGCAGGGGGGCAACGGCCAGGCGGGCGGCGCGCAGGGGGGATCGAGCCAGGGCGGCTCCGCTGGCAAGGGCGCGACGTCGAAGCACCCGTGCCTCGATCCGGTCGCGATCCTGGTCGACGGGAAGGACACGGGCTTCGACACCTGCGCCGCGGGCGAGCTCCGCAGGCGCGAGGCGAAGACGTGCCCGAGCCTCCTCCCGCGCGCGACCACGTGCACGTCGGGCGGCGGCGTCGACTCCTGCAAGAGCGACTCCGACTGCAAGGAGAAGCCCAACGGCCACTGCGACAGCGGGACGGGCTTCGAGGCGCCGGGGTGCCGCTGCGACTACGGCTGCACCTCCGACGCGGACTGCGGCGCGGACGCCGTCTGCCTGTGCGGATCGCCCGTCGGGCGGTGCGTCCCGTCGAAGTGCAAGGACGCGTCGAGCTGCCCCGAGGGCGACTGCACCTCGTACGACGCGAGCCCCGGCTGCTCGTTCACCGCCTTCGCTTGTCAATCTGCCGGCGACACCTGCGGAGGCGACAAGGACTGCGCGGGCACGAACGCGACGCTGTGCGCGTACCCACAGGGCGCGGGCGGAGCCCCCGGCGTGAGGAGCTGCCAGCAGCCTGGATGCGCGATCGGGCGGCCGCTCGTGGTCGACGACGCGGTGCTCCGCGCGCCGCTCGTGAGCGGCGCCGCCTGGACGTGACCGACGCGCAGCCGCGCGCGCGAGCGGCGAATGTTCGTGACGAAGGTCAACCGTGCGGGCATGCTCCCGGTCATGACTTTGCACCACGCTCGCCTCGCCTCGCTCCTCGCCGTCGTCACCCCCATGCTCGCGTGCGGCGGCTCCACCACCGACGACACCAACCCCGGCGCGGCCGCGGGCGCGGGCGGCGGCAGCGCAGGCTCGGCGAGCGCCGGCAAGGCGGGCTCCACCGCTGCGGGCGCCGGCGGAGCAGCGGCGGGCAGCGCGGGCTCCACCGCAGGCAGCGCAGGCAAGGCGACGGCCGGCAGCGCAGGCGCGACAGCGGGCAGCGGCGGTTCGACCGCGGGCAGCGCAGGCAAGGCGACGGGCGGCAGCGCGGGCGCGACGGCCGGCAGCGGCGGATCGACCGCGGGCAGCGCAGGCAAGGCGACGGCCGGCAGCGGCGGATCGAGCGCGGGCAGCGGCGGATCGACGGCCGGCAGCGGCGGGTCGACCGCGGGCAGCGGCGGGACGGCGGCCGGCAGCGGCGGATCGACCGCGGGCAGCGCGGGCGCGTTCCCGTACGCGTGCATCGATCCCAAGCCCGTCCTCGTCGGCGGCGCCGACAGCGGCTACGACACCTGCGCGAACGGCACCACGCGTCGACGCGAGAAGCTCACCTGCCCGACGACCGTCCCGCGCGCGGACGCGTGCGTCAGCAGCAACCCCGGCGCCGACACGTGCTCGCACGACTCGGAGTGCACCGCGCAACCGAACGGCCACTGCAGCGCCTCCAACGGCTTCGGGCCGGGCGGGTGCACGTGTCAGTACGGCTGCCTCGACGACTCCGAGTGCGGGGTCGGCGGCATCTGCGTCTGCGCCGATCCGGTCGGCGTGTGCCGGTCGTCGACGTGCACCGACTCGACCTCGTGCGGGTTCGGCGACTGCACGAGCTACGACGCGAGCAAGGGCTGCGGGTTCCTCGAGTTCGCCTGTCAGACCCCGACCGACACCTGCGGCGGCGACTCCGACTGCGCGAACAGCGGCCCGGGCGGGTGGTGCGGCTTCGCCAACGACCCGTCGACGGGCATGCCCGCGTCCACCCGCAGCTGCGTGCCGGGGAGCTGCGCGATCGGGCGCCCGCTGTTCGTCGACGAGGGCGTGCGCACCGCCGAGCTCGCGCGCCGCCGCGACTGGGCGGCCTGACGCGCGCGACGGCGGCGCCTGCTGTAGGCTCGCGCGCGATGCGCCCCAGGATCCCCGAGAAGGCACGAGAGAAGGACGATCTGCTGAAGACCCTCGCGGGCTACCGCGAGGGCGACGCGAAGTTCCGCGACGGCCGCACGTGGAGCCTCGTCTACTTCGCCGGGGACGAGCTCAGCGACACGCTGAAGCAGGCGCACAACCTGTTCTTCAGCGAGAACGCGCTGAACCCGATGGCGTTCAAGAGCCTGAAGCGCATGGAGCACGAGGTCGTCGCGATGAGCGCGTCGATGCTCCACGCGCCCGACTCCGCGTGCGGCACGATGACGACCGGCGGCACCGAGTCCATCCTGATGGCGGTCAAGGCGTACCGCGACCGCGCGAAGAAGGCCCGCCCCGAGCTCGTCGCGCCCGAGACGGCGCACGTCGCCTTCGAGAAGGCCGCGCACTACTTCGGCGTGAAGCTGCGCAAGGCGCCGATCGGGCGCGACTTTCGCGCCGACGTCGGCGAGATGCGCCGGCTGATCAACCGCAACACGATCGGCCTCGTCGGCAGCGCGCCGCAGTACCCGCAGGGCGTCATCGATCCGATCGAGGAGCTGGCCGCGCTCGCGCAACAGAAGAAGCTGCCGCTGCACGTCGACGCGTGCATCGGAGGGTTCGTCCTGCCGTGGATCGAACGCCTGGGCCACGACGTGCCGCGGTGGGACTTTCGCGTCCCCGGCGTCACCACCATCTCGGCGGACTTGCACAAGTACGGCTACGCGGCGAAGGGCGCGAGCGTCCTCGTCCACCGCGACATGAGCACGCTCCGGCACCAGTTCTTCGTGTCGACGGACTGGAGCGGCGGCATCTACGCGTCGCCCACGATGCCCGGCACGCGCAGCGGCGGCGCGATCGCGGCGGCGTGGGCGGCCCTGCACGCGATGGGCGAGGAGGGCTACCTGCGCCACACGGAGCTCGCGCTCCGCGCGACGAAGGCGCTGCGATCGGGCATCGACGGCGTGAGCGGCGTCGAGGTGCTCGGCTCGCCCGACGCGACCCTGCTCTCCTACGCCGCCACGGACGCCGACGTCGGCCTGTACGCGGTCGGCGATCGCCTGGAGGATCGGGGCTGGTCGGTCGATCGACAGCAGCACCCGGCGAGCCTCCACTGCACCGTCACCTCGAACCACCTCGACATCATCGACGACTACGTGCGCGATCTCGCGCAGGCCGTCGCCCACGTGCGCCGCCACCCCGAGGAGAAGAGCCGCGGCAACGCGGCGATGTACGGGATGATGGCGAAGCTCCCGATGCGCGGCATGGTGAAGCAGGGCGTGCTGAAGGTGATGGAACAGATGTACGGCCCCGACGGCGCGAGCGATCTCTCCGGCGTCGGCAAGGGTGAGGGCGACGGCCCGCTCTTGCAGGCGATGAGCAAGTACGGCGACAAGGCCCTGGTCGCGCTCGACGCGCTCGACGCGTGGAAGCAGCGCCTCTCGCGCAAGCGTCGCCGCTGAAGAGGCGCCCGACCCCGCGACCGGAGGGGGCAGCGCCTCGACGGGCGCGCGCTCGTCGCGATCGCCAGAACGGGGTAGCCTCGCGCCCATGCGCTCCTTCCTGTCGACGACCTCCCTCTCCCTCCTGCTCGTGGCCGCCTGCGGCGGCTCCGGCGACGTGTCCGAGCCGGGGCCCTCGGGCGCGGCCGGCGCGGCCCACGGCGGCGCGAGCGCAGGCCAGGCGGGCGCCGCGGCGAAGGCCGGCAGCGCGGCGCAGGCCGGGACGGCAGGTCAGGGTCAGGGCGGCGCCGGCAAGGGCGGCGCGAGCGGCAAGGGCGGCGCGAGCGGCCAGGGTGGCAAGGGCGGCGCGAGCGGCCAGAGCGGCGCCGGCCAGGCGGGCGCGGCGGGTCAGGCAGGCCAGGCGGGCGCAGGCGGCAAGGCTGGCCAGGCGGGCACGAGCGGCCAGGCGGGGAGCGCCGCGCAGGCAGGCGCCTCCGCGGGCCAGGCGGGACAGGCGGGCAAGTCCGGCGCGAGCGGGCAGGCCGGCAGCGGCGGCGCGCCATGCGCCGACACCTGCAAGTCCGGCGTGTGCGTCGCCGAGGTCTGCTGCCCGAAGACCCAGGCCTGCGGAGCAGTGTGCTGCGGCGCGGGCGACGTCTGCTCCTTCCAGAAGTGCGTGACTCCGGGGCTCACGTGCGTCGACGCGGAGGACTGCGCACAGGGTCAATATTGTGAACTTTCACTTGGTTCGGGCGGGGCCGGCGGCAAGGCTGGATCCGGCGGCGCCGCGGGCGCGGCGGGGAAGGCCGGGGCCGCGGGGGCGGCGGGTGGCGGGTCGACCTGCGCGGGCGGCGTCGAGCCCCCGAAAGGAAAGTGCCTGCCGCGCCCCCCGACGTGCGGGGCGGGCGGGGCCGGCGGCGCCGGCGGGCAGCCTGGCGTGACGTGCATCGAGGCGTGCGAGTTCAAGCCGCCGTCGATCCCCATCACGCCCGAGGTGCTCTACACGTGGGGCGGCGCGACGGCCTCGCCGACCGCCTCCGACGTGATGATGGCGCCCATCGTCGTGCAGCTCGACGACGACGACTGCGACGGCAAGGTGACCGCGCGGGACATCCCGGAGATCCTGTTCACCACGTTCGCGTCCGGCAAGTACAACGATCCTGGCGTGCTCCACGCGGTGAGCGTCCAGGGCGGGGCGCTCGTCGAGAAGTGGTCCGTCGCCGGCGTCTACCCCGGGCGGCAGCTCGCGGGCGGCAACATCGACGGCAAGCCCGGCAACGAGGTCGTCGCGTGCGTGAGCGGGGAGAAGGTCGCCGCGTACGACGGCGCCGGCAAGCTCCTGTGGATGACGGCCGGCGCGGTGACGTGCCGCTACCCGTCGATCGCCGACCTCGATCAGGACGGCAAGCCCGAGGTCGTCGTCGAGGGCGCGATCCTGAACGGCGTCGACGGGACAGTGAAGAACACCTACTCGGTCAGCCTGGCCGGCACCTTCGCGCTGTCGGACATCGACGGAGACGGCGAGCTCGACATCGTCACTGGCAGCCAGGGGTTCCACGCGGACGGGACGCTCTTCGCCGACACTGGCATCCCGGGCGCGAGCAGCGGCCCGGCGGTGGCCGATCTCGACAAGGACGGCAAGCCGGAGATCATCGGCGTCTACTTCCAGCAGCACACGGTGTCCGTGTGGCAGTTCGACGCCGCCGCGCCGCAGAAGGCCAAGGTGATCCGCGCGTCGATCGACATCAACGGCACGCTGAACCCCGCCGACTGCCCGACCGGCAGCGCGGGGAACACCAGGGGCGGCGGCCCGGCGACGGTGGGCGACTTCAACGCCGACGGGTTCCCCGACGTCGCGCTCGCGGGCGGCGTGGGCTACGCGGTGTTCGACGGCAAGAAGCTCATGGATCCGCTGGTCCCGGCCACGGCCACGCACCTCTGGACGAAGAAGACCCAGGACTGCAGCTCGGCCGGCACGGGCAGCTCGCTGTTCGACTTCGACGGCGACGGCAAGGCGGAGGTCGTCTACGCCGACGAGACGGCGCTGCGCATCTACGAGGGCGCGACCGGCAACGTGCTGTTCACCGGTTGCAACACCTCCGGCACCCTGAGCGAGTACCCCGTCATCGCCGACGTCGACAACGACGGGCACGCGGACATCGTCGTCGCGTCGAACGCGTACAGCAGCCTCACGTGCGCAGGCGGCGGCAAGACGACGGGCATCCGCGTGTTCGGAGACAAGCAGGGGCGCTGGGTCCGCACCCGCCGCGTGTGGAACGAGCACGCGTACCACGTGACGAACGTCGAGGAGGACGGCGCCATCCCGGCCGTCGAGGCTCACAACTGGACGGTGCCGGGCCTCAACAACTTCCGCCAGAACAAGCAGCCCGGCGGCGAGTTCTCCGCGCCGGACGCCGTCGTCACGCTCTCGTCGCCCGACTGCGGCGCGAGCTACGCGCTGACGGCGACGGTGACCAACGTCGGCGAGGCGCCCCTGCCCGCCGGCGTGGTGGTCGGGTTCTACCGGGGCGCGCCGCCTGGGGGCTCCCTGCTCGGCAAGGTCGTGACGACGACGCCGCTCTACCCCGCGCAGTCGGAGGTGGTGTCGCTGCCGACGAGCGATCCGGCCGTGAAGGCCGGCACGTACTACGTCGTCGTCGACGACGGAGCCGCGCCGCACCCCTCGTGGACGGAGTGCCGGCCTGCCAACAACACCTTCGGCCCGGTCAGCGGCGAGTGCAAGCTGTGAGGCACGTCGCGCTCGGCTGGATGCCGTTGTTGATCGCGTGTGGCGGCGCCCCCGCGCCCGCCGACGCCCCCCGGCCCCGCGAGCCGAGCGGCGCGACCGGCCCGACCGAGGCGGGGGTCGCCGCTCCCACCGCGCCCGAGCAGCGCTCGCCGTGCGCCGACGGGAGCTGCACACCGTGTGGCGAGGGGGTCTGTCCGTCGGGGTATTTCTGCGTCGACAACCACGGCAAGAAGGGCTGCTCATGGCTGGCGAGCTGCGCGCAGGATCCCCGCTGCAGCTGCGTGACGCGCGCGCTGTCGGGCTGCGCGTGCAAGGACGACGGGGCCATCGCGCGGGTGACGTGCGGTGGCTGAGGTGACCGTGCTCTACTTCGCGGCGACGCGCGACGTCGTCGGCCGCGCCGAGGAGCGGATGACCCTCCCCGCGGGCGTCGACACTGTCGGGCGCTTTCGCGCGCACCTGGAGGCGGTGGTCCCCGACCTCGCGGGGCGCCTGGGCTCGGTGCGCATCGCGCGAAACGAGGAGTTCGCGAGCGACGCTGATGGAGTGCACGACGGTGACGTGCTCGCGCTGGTGCCGCCCGTCGCGGGCGGGTGAGCGGCGGACGGCGAACGTGAGGCTTGCCAGGCCCCTCGGGCCGGGCGTAGCCTCCTGTCGACAGCGGACAGCGGAGGCCCCCATGAAGCACTTCGTTCAACTCGTCTCGTCTCGTCTCGTCTCGTCTCGTCTCGTCTCGTCTCCTGGTGAGCGCAGCCGTGATGATGTCGGCGACCTCGCTCTCGCGTGACGCCCGCGCCGTGGGCAACGGCGACCTCGACGCTGCCGGCGCCTTCCCCGCGGTGGCTTGCGCGCCGGCGGGGGTGCTCCGCTCGGAGCACGCGAGCACCCAGGCGAGCGCCGCGCAGAACTTCTTTCGCAGCATGAACCTCGTCGACGCCTACGGGGAATTCATGGGGGGGTGCTCGAAGGGCGAAGAGGCGGTGCGGGACGTCGACAGCGACTGTGACACCCTCCCTGACGCCTGTGATCCCTGCCCCTACCAGCCGGACGGCGCGTACCGCACGACGGGCAGGTTCGGCGCGCCGTTCGCCGACGCCTCGGGCGCGCTCGTCGACGACGACGGGGACGGTGTGCCGAACGTCTGTGACGACTGTCCGTCGACGCCGAACCCGCTCGTCTCCGTGCCGGGACCGGCGGGTGGCCCCCGCGCGCGGCTGCCTCCGGTCGCGTGCGGTGCCGCGAACGTCGCCGTGACAGCCCACCTCGAGCAGGCGGACGCCGACGCGGACGGGCTCGGCGACGCGTGCGATCGCTGCGAGCTGCTCGACCCGGTGTGTTGCACCACCGACGCCGACTGCAACCCCCGCGCGGACCGGGGCACCAAGTGTCGCCCGACGCCGCAGGGGGTCGCCTGGGGGCCCATCGTGATCGGGGGCGCCGGCGGGCACCCTTGCCAGGGCGGATCCATGTGCGAGGCGTCGCTCGACTCCGACACCGATGGTGTCGGCGATCGGTGCGACAGGTGCCCGAGGCAGTGGGATCCGACCCAGGCCGACGGGGACGGCATCGGCGACGCGTGCGACACCTGCCCCGCGTTCTCCGACGCGAGCCTCGGGGGCCTGGTCGCTTGCCCCGTCCCCGTGCCCGGGCAGGCGCCGTCGATCGCCGCCTCCGATCTCGGCTGCGTGCTGCAGACCAAGAACCCCGCCGCCGCCTGCGTGAGGCTCGACGACGGCTCCGGCGCGTGCAGCTTCGGCAAGGACGCCGACCAGGACGGCGTCGGTGATCTCTGTGACAACTGTCGCGTGACGCCGAACACCGACCAGGCGAACTGCAACTATCACATCGAGGAGAAGCTGGGCGTGGCGTTCCCCTTCGTCGGGGACATGTGCGATCGCGAGCCTTGCGCGCGCGTCGTGGCCGACTCCTTCAGCCAGGGCGCCGGGACGGGCGGGCCGCCCGCCGATCAATGGGTGACGCTGCGGCTCGACCCCATCCTGTTGCCGTCCGGCGCGCCTGGTGCCTACCCGACGAGCCCGTTCGTCGCCCCGCGCGTCGACCTCGGGCTGCGCGCGTGCGACTGCATGATGGCGCCCGGAACCACCGGGTCTGCGGCGGATCTGGCCTCGGGTTGCAGCGGTACCTGTCCGTTCGAACCCGGCGACTTCGGGTCGAGCGTGTCATGGCAGCCCATCGACGTCGTGCCGTCGACGGAGACCGCCGATCCGCCGGCGGGCACCAACCTCCCGCCTGGCACCTTCCTCACGGACTCTATCTACCCCAAGCGCCCCCTGTCCACGCCGGACGCCCCGTCGGGGAGGCCGAGCTTCGTCGCGTGGGACGTCTCCCGGTTCCCCGGCGCGCACGTCCTCGGCACGACGAACGACTATTGCACCGCGGGCTACGGCCTGACGGGCGTGATGTGGACGTCGGCCCAGCAGCTCACGAGCATCCCCGCGGCGAACACGGTGGACCAGCTCGGTCACCACTACGCAGGCGGCACGCTGGGCTGGCCGATGAAGTGTCACCCGGGCGCTCCGACCGGGCTCGCGCCGTGTTTCCTGTGCGGCGACGCGTGCCCCTCCTGCAACATGAAGGAGCTGGGGTTCCTCACGATCGCCGAGATGGAGCAGCCCGGCTACGATCCGCCCGCGTACGTGTGGGGCATCGACGGGGCGCAGCGGTTCGTCGAGCAAGTGGACGACGGCGTCCGGCTGGCGATCAGCGCCACGGGCGCCGCCCTCCTCACGCCGACCGACGGGTTCGCCCACCGGGGCGAGCTGCTGGGGGCGCTCGTCACGGGTGGGAGCGCGCCGGCGCGGATCGCGGGGCTCGCTCTCCGCGGCGGCCGACTGTCACTCTCGGGCGGCGTCATCGTCTCGCCGCCCGACGGAGCCGCGGCTGCGCGCGCCGGCGCGCTGGGGGCCGGGCCACCCGCGCTCGTCGACGCTGGCGTCGTCCTCAGCTCGCGTGAGCGCTCGCTGTTCGTCGTCGGAGGTCGCGCGAGCGACGGCGTCGCCAGCTCGTCGCTCTGGCAGTACCCGCTCGACAGCGAGGCGTGGCACGAGGCGAAGCTGTCGGGCGCGACGCCCGGCGCGGTGCTCGCTGCGGTGTTTCGCAGCGAAGATCGCAGCTTCTACGTGATCGACGAGGCGAAGATCGGCCCGCTGCCGCTCGCGCGGCTGCTGCGCGTCTCGCTCGACGATCTCCGCGTGACGGTGATGGGCGCGTGGCCGAGGCTTCGCCGCTTCGAGCAGACGTACCTCTCCGTCGCGGAGGACGGCGAGCTGCTGCTGGCGTCGACGGGCGGGCGCGGCAACCACGGGCGCACGTGGCTCGCGAAGCTCGCGGTCGGCGGCCGTCACGTCGACCTCCGGTGGGTGCGACAGGAGCGAGGGCGCCTCGGCGCCACGCCCGTGCTGTCCCGCCGCGGCCTGACCGCGTGGTTCGAGCAAGGAGTCGGCCGCTTCGTCGACGCGGGGGACCTCGCCCCGCGGGGCCCCGGCTCGCACACCCTGGGAGACTGTTTCTGATGGGCCCCGCGAGGTGGGCCTTGCTCGCAGCGCTGGGCGCCGTCGCGGGCGTCGGCGCGTGCAGCTCGGGGGTCGGACTCTGCAGCGAAGACCCAGCGTTCTGTGACAACTGGGGCGTACCCGGCGGGGGCGCCGGCAGGGGCGGAGCCGGTGGCACGGCGGGTCGCGCCGGGGCCGGAGGGAAGAAGCAGTGGTCAGCAGCAGCGGGAGGGAGCACGAGCGCCGGCGGGCCAGGCGAGGGGCTGGCCTGGACGAAGAGCGCCAGCTTCGAGGGCTGTGACTTCACTGTCGGGGTCCCGGCGCCGAAGTTTCAGCTGTACGACTGGGTGCCGTGCGAGGGGCACCCGGGCTGCGAGGAGGCAGTCTGGA